>NZ_CP072801.1:2835833-3194166 GCF_017901135.1 Thiothrix litoralis
CAAGGGACTGATCGACTTCAACGGACTGCCGCTGGTAGAACACCTACTGAACGCACTTCAGCCACAAACAGGCGCGGTGCTGATCAACGCAAACCGTAATCACGAGCGCTACCAGCGCTACGGCTTGCCAGTGGTTAATGATGAACTCAGCGGCTTTCAGGGGCCATTAGCGGGCTTCGCCGCAGCGATGCAGGAAGCCAAAACGGCCTACATCATGACCGTGCCCTGCGACGGCCCCACTATCGCGCCGGACATGGCGGAACGCCTGCTACAAGCCCTGCGACAAAACGATGCTGAACTGGCCGTCGCGCATGACGGCGAACGCCTGCAACCCGTACATGCGCTGATCCCCGTCAGCCTGCTGCCCAGCCTGCTGGCCTTTCTGGAAAACGGCGACCGCAAGATCGACCTGTGGTACGCACAACACCGCATGGCACGAGCAGATTTCGCCACTTGCCGCGACATGTTCCGCAATATCAATACCCCAGAGCAGCAAGCAGAAATGGAAGGGGCGAAAATCCCCCTCCCTTCCTCCACCACCCCATTCCCCATCCTCGGCTTCTGCGCCTGGAGCGGCACTGGCAAAACCACCCTGCTCACCGAACTGATCCCCCGCCTGAAATTCGCCGGGCTGCGCCTGACGGTGATCAAACACGGCCACCACAATATCGAGCTGGATACACCGGGCAAAGACAGCTACCGTTTCCGCGAAGCCGGAGCCGATCAGGTACTGCTGGCTTCCCGCAAACGCATGGCGATGATGCAGGAATGCAAAACCCAGCGCGAACCGGAACTGGTCGACGTGCTGCATTTCGTCAACCCCGATTGCGCCGATCTGGTGCTGGTGGAAGGCTTCAAGCACACCGCCATTCCCAAAATCGAAGTACACCGCCCTAGCCTCGGCAAACCCTTGCTATTCCCCGACGACAGCCATGTGATTGCCTTGGCAACTGACGATATGACGCTGGAAACGCCACCACACATCACCAAACTCGACATCAACCAACCGGATCAAATCGCCGAATTTGTGCTGAACTGGATGAAGAAGGGGGAAACCCCTCCCTCCACCCACCACATCCGTTCCGCCCCCAGTTGTGCCGACGACCTCGACCCTACCAGCCTGAGCGTCGCCGCCGCCCGCAGCCGTATCATGGATGCCCTGCAAGCGGTTTCCCCCGCGCTCAAACGTCCGTTACGCGATGCCCTCGGGCATATTCTGGCGGAAGACGTGATTTCCCCCCTCAACGTACCCAACCACGTCAATTCGGCGATGGATGGTTACGCCCTGAACGGCACTGACCTGCCGGGCGATGCCATCCGCGAATACCGGGTAATCGGTACAGCGTTCGCCGGTGTACCCTTCACTGCTAGCTGTGCTCAGGGCGAATGCGTGCGCATCATGACCGGCGCACCCATGCCAACCGGAACCGATACCGTGGTGATGCAGGAGCAAGCCGAAGCGGGCGCAGCAGGCAGGGTGCGCATCGGTGCAGGCCACCGCAGCGGGCAAAACGTGCGTCAAGCAGGTGAAGACATCGCCAAGGACAGTTGCGTTATCAGTGCTGGGCGGCGGATAAATCCGGCGGATTTGGGTGTACTCGCCTCCCTCGGTATCAGCGAACTCAGCGTCTACCGTCCGCTGCGGGTAGCGTTTTTCTCCACGGGGGATGAACTCCGCAGCATCGGCGAAACCCTGCGCGACGGGGAAGTTTACGATAGCAACCGCTACGCCCTGTACGGCATGTTGAAACAGCTTAACGTCGACATCCTCGACATGGGCGTGGTACGCGATGACCCAACGGCGCTGGAAGCGGCTTTCCTGCAAGCCTCGGCAATCGCCGATGTGGTCATCACCTCCGGCGGTGTCTCCGTGGGTGAAGCCGACTACACCAAGCTCATCCTCGACAAGCTCGGGCAGATCAATTTCTGGAAAATCGCCATCAAACCGGGGCGTCCGCTGGCTTTCGGTAAGCTCGGCAATGCGCTGTTCTTTGGCTTGCCGGGGAATCCGGTTGCCGTGATGGTGACATTCCTACAATTCGTCCAGCCTGCCTTGCTGAAACTTGCCGGGCAAACGGCTGACCAAGCGTTGCTGGTGGATGCCATCAGCCAAAGCCGCCTGAAAAAACGACCGGGGCGGATGGAATTCCAACGCGGCACGGTGAGTCGCGCAGCAGACGGCAAACTGGTGGTGGAAAAATCCGGCTATCAGGGTTCCGGTGTACTCAGTTCCATGAGTAAGGGGAATTGCCTGATTATTCTGCCGGAAGCATCCGCCACGGTAGAACCGGGGGATGTGGTGCAAGTACAGCTATTCGGTTGGTGATAGGCATGGAAATCTGTGCTACTTCCACTGTCATTGAGCTGCATCCACCCACCTTTTCCCAACCCTCGCGCTTTATCTTATTCACAAGGGAAGCAATCCCGAGTTATCAAATGGACAAGAGAGGAGACGAACATGCAATACGCAAATCCAAATACCGAAGGCGCAGTCATCAACTTCAAAGAACGCTACGGCAACTTCATCGGCGGCGAATGGGTTGCCCCGGTAAACGGTGAATACTTCGACAATATTTCCCCGGTCAATGGCAAGCCGTTCTGCCAGATCCCGCGCTCCAGCGCCGAAGACATCGAGCTGGCACTGGATGCCGCCCACGCCGCCAAAGACGCGTGGGGCAGAACATCCGTCGCCGCACGCTCCAATATCCTGCTGAAAATCGCTGACCGCATCGACGCCAATCTGGAAATGCTGGCAGTCGCCGAAACCTGGGACAACGGCAAAGCCGTGCGCGAAACCCTGAACGCTGACGTGCCACTTTCCTCCGATCACTTCCGCTACTTCGCAGGCTGCTTGCGTGCGCAAGAAGGCACGATGGGTGAAATCGACGAACACACCGTCGCTTACCACTTCCATGAGCCGCTGGGCGTGGTCGGTCAAATCATCCCGTGGAACTTCCCGCTGCTGATGGCGTGCTGGAAACTGGCGCCCGCACTCGCAGCAGGCAACTGCGTGGTACTGAAACCGGCAGAACAAACCCCCGCCTCCATTCTGGTCATGATGGAACTGATCGCTGACTTACTGCCAGCCGGTGTCTTGAACATCGTCAACGGCTACGGCGTAGAAGCAGGCAAAGCACTGGCCACCAGCAAACGCATCGCCAAAATCGCCTTCACCGGCTCTACCCCGGTCGGCTCTCTGATTATGAAATACGCGGCGGAAAACATCATTCCCTCCACCGTAGAACTGGGCGGCAAATCCCCTAACGTCTTCTTTGCAGACGTACTGGATCATGAAGATGCGTTTGTCAGCAAAGCAGTCGAAGGCGCGGTACTGGCATTCTTCAACCAAGGCGAAGTTTGCACCTGCCCTTCACGCCTGTTGATTCAAGAATCCATCTACGAAAAATTCATCGGCATGGTGATCGAGCGTGCCGCACAAATCAAACGCGGCAACCCACTGGATACGGAAGTCATGGTCGGTGCGCAAGCCTCCCAAGAGCAGTACGAAAAAATCCTCAGCTACATCCAGATTGGCAAGGAAGAAGGCGCGGAAGTCATTACCGGCGGTGAAGTTGAAAGCATGGCGGCGGATTACTGCGAAGGTTACTACATCCAGCCTACCCTGCTGAAAGGCACCAACAATATGCGCGTGTTCCAAGAAGAAATCTTCGGGCCAGTCGTGTCGGTGGCCACCTTCAAAGACGAAGCGGAAGCGCTGGCGATTGCCAATGACACCGAGTTCGGTCTGGGTGCAGGCGTGTGGACGCGTGACATGAACCGTTCTTACCGCATGGGGCGTGGCATCCAAGCAGGCCGTGTATGGACTAACTGCTACCACCTCTACCCTGCGCACGCAGCCTTCGGTGGCTACAAAAAATCTGGCGTAGGCCGTGAAACCCACAAAATGATGCTCGACCATTATCAGCAAACCAAAAACCTGCTGGTCAGCTACGACATCAACCCGCTGGGCTTCTTCTAAGTTTCCTCCTCCTCGTGCGATGTGTGGATCGGGCTATGCCTGATCCGCTTTTTTCGGCTTACCGAACAAAGCCCACGCCGCCACAACCAACGCTGACAGGAAGGAAACCAGCGCCCAATTGGCGAGGGAAAGCCCCAGAATCACCAATTCCTCGTCTTCACACAACCCCGTTACCTCAAACAGGCCGGGAACGTGATCGCTCAGGAAGTAAACCAGTTGTTCAATCAGGTTGGGTTGCCCGCCTGCACAAGAGACTTCGCCGGGGGGCTGTAGCTGCAACCACGTTTGATAACTGGCGGTAGCGGTTCCCACACCTGCCAGCAATAGCACCAGCCAACCCCAGACTTTCTCACCAAAACCCGTCACGGCGAGCAGGCCAAACACCCCGATCAGCATGAACAGCAAGCGCTGGAAAATGCATAAGTAGCAAGGGTGAAGATCCAACCACGCCGTCAGCACAAAACTGCTTGCCGCAATGCTCAGCGCGATCAGGCCAATGGCAAGCCAGAGGTTTTTACGAATGAATGTCAGCATTTGTACAGGTATCCTGTGTTCATTTATTAAGTATTGCCCCCAGTCTAGTACCTAGCCATCACCAGATAAATGATAAAAGCCAGAGAACGCCAGATTTTTGCATACCCATTACCCAGGAAACCCCGTTGAAGCACCTGAACGACCTCACTTTCCACAACCGCTTCCACACGCTGGGGGCGCATTTCTACAGCGAATGCCCGCCGCTGGGGCTGGAAAACCCGACCGTAGTGTGTAGCAGTGCGGCGGTATTGCACTGGCTCAACCTGCACCCCGATGAAGCAACCACGGATTTGTTCCTGCAAGTCTTCAGCGGCAATGCCTTACTCCCCGGTATGCAACCTTTGGCGCAGGATTATGCAGGGCATCAGTTCGGCAACTTCAACCCCTTGCTGGGCGATGGTCGCGGCCTGTTGCTGGGCGAGGTGGAAACACCCACGGGTATTCTGGATATTTACCTCAAAGGTGCAGGCAAAACGCCCTATGCCCGCAATGCTGACGGGCGTGCCGGATTGCGCGAATGCCTGCACGAATTTCACACGACTGAACAATTGGCAGCGTTAGGTGTACCGACGGCGCGGTGTTTGTGTGTGGTTTCCGGCAGCCAGACAGTGTATCGGGGTGGCTTCGAGCCAAGCGCCATCGTAACGCGCATTGCACCCAGCCATGTGCGTTTTGGCACATTCGAGAATTATTTTTTCCAGAAAAACCGCGACGCCTTACAACAACTGGCAGACCATGTGATTACCTGCCACTACCCGGCATGTGAGGCAGCGGGGGAACAGCGTTATGCGGCCTTTTTCCATGCAGTCGTGTTACGCACGGCACACCTAGTGGCGCACTGGCAAGCAGTCGGTTTTGTGCATGGGGTGATGAACACCGACAACCAGTCCATCCTTGGGCTGACGCTGGATGTGGGGCTGGGAACTTTTACCCTGGAACGTGACCCGGCTTATGTCTGCCACCCCGATGATGAGCACGGGCGTTATGCGTTTGGGCAACAACCCGTGGTGGGCTTGTGGAATTGCAATGTGCTGGCACGCGCCCTTTCCCCCTTGATTGCGGCACAGGATTTACGCACTGCCTTACTGGCGTATGAGCCGGAATACCTGCGCCATTACGCGGTGCTGATGTCACCATCACCGGCGCGGGCGTGATACCAGTTCTTCCAGCCGCTCGCGAACCAATTCGCTGCCTGAGGTGCTGTGGCAGAGTTTTTCCATCAAGACGGACGGGTCTTGGCAGGATTCAAGCGCCTTGCCCATCACGGCATCAATGCAATGCCGCCATTCTTCAATTTCCGGTGATTCTGATTGCGGCAAGAAACTGCCACGGTACAGTGAAAACGCTTCCTGACTCTGCTGCTGGCGCAAGGTTTCCCAAACGCGGATAAAATCTGCCCACACCGGAACCTGCAAACGGTATGGGCGTGAACCAATCTTCCCATCCAGTAAACGGCGCAAATGCGATAACTCCGATTTCAGGGTCGCGGTAGAAACTGGCAAATCGCCGTATAATGCTGCGTGGAAGCCTTCCAACGTCAAACCTTGTGGGTTCAGCGCCAACAAGCAGAGAATTTCCACCTGACGCATCGGCAGGTTCATGGGCTTACCCCGAAACAGGATGCGCGGCTGCCCAAGGGCATGGATTTCCAGTTCGGCAAGCGGCAAATTTTGCGGCAGGCAACGCCCAATCGACCGCGCCAGTTCCGTCACCGCCGCTTGCCCCAAGGGGGTGTGCTGGTTCCAAGTAGTCGACATATCCAGGATACCAACGCATTCACCGGATTGCGGGTGAATGATCGGTGCGCCATAACACACCCAGTCATGCACAAACGGCAAATAGTGTTCGGATGAAAACACCGTCACCGAACGCCGCAGTTTCAGCGACAGGCCAATGGCATTGGTGCCGACTGAGCGTTCATCCCAGTGCCCGCCTGCGGTGAAATTGACGGCTTCGGCACGTTTGCGCATGTGGTTGCTGGCGAATGTCCACAGCAGCCGCCCGGACGGGTCGGCAATCGCTGCCACCAGTTCGCCTTCCTTGGCGAGTTGCATCATGGCATCCTGTTCACGCCGGGCGGCTTGGCACAGGGGGGATTCCTGCCAATGGCGGGCGGCGGTGTATTCGTCATCCGCCGGGGCATGAAGCCTCTGAGGTTTTAAATGTTGGGCACTCCGCTGCCACGAGGACATGATGTCTTCGCGAACATTATCTGTCTTGATGAACGGACTACCCGCTACGAAACGGCTCCACTGAGTCTCAATCTCAGACCGCCGTTGGGTCAAGCGGCTACCTCTTACGCTTGCCAGTGCCATACTACCTCCTGCCTCCCAAACTCTTCTCAACCTTACTACGGTCAGCATCGACCATCTACAGGTTAATAGCATGTTTTTCAAGTCTATGCGAAAAACCAGTTTTCCCTTTAGTCACAACGCCTGCCGAAACGTCAGGTTAATGCGTTCCTCACCCAAAAGCGGGTGTTGCCCCGCCTTGAGTGGCGCAATGCCGTGGAACACCAACCGTGCTGCCCCGCCCCAGACCACCACATCGCCGTGCAGCAATGGCACTTTCACCGCCTTGTCACTGCGCTGCAATCCGCCCCACAAGAACGTCGCGGGCAAACCCAACGACATCGACACAATCGGCGCGGTCAGGTCGCGTTCGTCCCGATCCTGATGCAAGGCCATTTTTGCACCTACCGGATAGCGGTTGATCAGGCAGGCATCTGGCTGGAATGCGGGGAAACCTGCCGCCAGTGCTGCGGCTTGCGCCAAGTTGCGGAAATCCGCTGGCATCGCAGGCCACGCTTGCCCACTCAGCGGGTCGGTGGTGCTGTAGCGGTAGCCTTTACGGTCGGTGATCCAGCCCGCCGTGCCGCAATTAGTCATCGCCACCGACATCGTATAGCCGCCGGGCGTTTGCATGTGCCGGAACGGGGCTTGGGCAGCAATGGCGTGGATGCCTGCCAGCAAGCTATCGGTGTGGGCGGCGGCGTATTGGCGCAATACCAGCGCACCGGGGCTTAAGGGTTCAGTCCACGGTTCGGGCGGGGTGTTGAAGATGTCGAGGTTCATGGGGGGATTTTAATGGTTGGGTTAGGTTGATGCAGGTAATTTTCATAATAGAAGCTACCGATAAAAGCTCTGCATAATGCTAACCTTTGACGCTATAATCTTTGGCAATCGATTGCCAAATTGGGAACTTTTCAATGATAGACAGAGCCATTGGGGTATCTGGGTTAGCACTCACCATTGTTTTTGGGCTTTGGAGTATTGCCCCAACAAGGTTTCCTCTAATACCTGCATGGGTAACTTTCACTGGAGTTGGATTCGGCATATTTTTGCTTGGATTAGCAATAGGATTGCTCATATCCAACAAAAGGAGTACTTCAGAGACACAACTTTCACAGCAGCCCAATCTGATGCTATCAATGATAGGGGCTGGTGTCTTCGACCCAGACGCAACAGACATGCGAGGAGTCTGGACAGGAATAGGGATAAACGCCAAAATTTGGAATACTGGCGCATCCAGTGTTGCAACTGAATGGCTGTTATTTGTTATTCCAGAAAATGAAACTCCTGTTATTGCTCAACTGACTGAAATACCAGACTCTCTTCGGGTAAGCGGATCGATTAATAGCACTGTTATACGCGCATCTGAATCTCTTGAGTCCAAAACAAAGGATATGCCAGTGGGAACTACACCAGTTGAGGGAACACTCCTGTTTTATGTTGCAATGCGACGAGAAATCATCCTAAAGCCATCAACTCGTTTGGAGTTAATTGTGAAAGATATTAACGGAAAAGAAACAAAAGTAACCAAAGTAATGGGGGATTGGATTCATCGCTAGTACCAAGCAAGGTCAGCCAGCGAGTGACAAACTGGTACAATCCGCGAGTCCATTGAAAATCCAAACCAACGAACTAACTCGCCCCCATTGGGAACACCTGCTGCAACAAGGTTTTATACTCAACGTCATGAACAGTTGGTTCCTTCCAAGCGTCCTGATAGATGCATACTCGATCGCCTGTTATATATAGTTTTCGTCCAACAAACCTTTAGGTGCTTTCATGCAGCTCAAACCCGGCATTAAGTTGCTATCAGAAATCGAAGGCGTCGGTGCGACAGCAGAAAAAGGCACGCGCGTTAACGTCCGTTTGAATGGTTGGCTGAGCAAAGGTGAACCCATTGACCAAAACACCCTAAACACGTTTGTCGTTGGTGAGCGAGTGCTGATACCCGGCATCGAATACGCCGTTGAGGGTATGCGTGTTGGTGGAACGCGGAAGGTAAAAATCAGCCCTCACCTCGCGTACCAGCAGACGGGCGTTCCCGGCATCATCCCCGCCAATGCCGTACTGATCTATGAAATTGAATTGCTTGGTGTTGAGTAAAATACCGTACCCCTTATGATTGACCACCAAAAATTCCAGTCCCTAGTCAAACAGCTTTATATCAGAAATCATCCTCCACCTCCTGCCTGTCGGGGTGGGTATGTTTCGGCAACAACGCCAATAACTCGCTGGCGTGACTGATTTCCCGATTTAACTCGTCACTATCCGCATCAACCAGACACACCGGCTTTTTACCGTTTGTCGCGGCGGCAGCCAAAGCGTTCAGCAGGTAGAGTTCAGGGTGGGTGGCAGCCTCGTTCTCACTGGTTTGGGCTGCGTTGCCCGCGACACCTGAACCCAGACCGACCAGTACTTTTGCACCGCCAGCGACCAATTCGCCACCGGGGATCAAATCCTTGCTCAGTTCCAGTATCCCGACCAGACCATCGCCCACCGTCTTGAAGCCTTCACCGACTTTTTCCTTCAGGGTTTTATTGCTCTTTTCGGATGGTTACACCAAGTGCATCAACAATGTTTCCATCCGCACTTTCAGCGGCGTCAATCAGGGAAATGTGGGCACGACGTTAGGTTGGTGTGCAATGTGGTTGCCGCTTGTTGCAGAGCTTGCTGCAAGGTAGTTTCATGCATCCCGTGTCCCGCCTCCACCGCCACCAGTTGGCAACGTGGTAAGGCATCCGCCAGCAAGTGGGCGCTGGCATAACGGCATACCTGATCGTTGACGCCGTGTACCAGTGTGGCGGGAATGTCGCGGATAGCCTCCAGCCCCGGCAAGACACCTTGCGGGCTGAGAAAGAACTGGTGGGCGCAATAATGGCTATACACGCGGGCGCGGTGGATGCTCCGCTGCCAGCGTGCCGAGTCAGGGTTGAAGGTCGGCGCGGATAGCCCCATGACCGTGCATTCCCACACATCCCAAGCCAGCGCGTAACGGTAAGCGTCTTCCTGACGAGTCTGCGGGTTGAGCAACTGCTGGTACAAGCTGAGGATGGGGTTTGCACCTTCCGGTGTTGCCAAGGCTTGGCGTAAGGCTTGGTACGCTGCCGGAAATTGTTGGGCAACCCCGTGTGGCGTACTAAACCATTCCCAGTCTTCTTGCCGTGCCAGAAATGCCCCGCGCAACAGCAAGCCCAATACCTGTTGTGGGTAACGTTTAGCATATTCCAGCGCCAAGCTTGCGCCCCACGAACCGCCGTAGATAACCCATTGCGTAATATCCAAATGCTGGCGTAAGGCTTCCATGTCGCGCACCAGTGCTGCGGTACGGTTGCCTAATAAGCTGCCGCCGGGTGTGGATTGCCCGCAACCGCGCTGATCAAACTGGATAATGCGGAAGCCTTCTGGATACAACAGCTTGGCTTGCGCGGGATGACAGCCAGAGCCGGGGCCGCCGTGTACAAACAGCAAGGGAATACCCGCCGGATGACCGAATTCGGCGTAATGCAACACATGGCCTTGGGTGACGGGCAGGTTCTTCATAGCTGGGCTGGCGTGGTTTCTACACGGGATTCCCCCGACAACTGGAAGAAAGCTTCCAGCAAGGATGCGGTGTTGGTTTGGGTAATCAGGGCAGCCGGTGGGGCTTGTGCCAGCAATTTGCCCTTGTGCATGACCAGTATCTGATCCGCTTGCTCGGCTTCGTCAATCAGGTGGGTGGCCCACAAGACGCACAAGCCTTGCTCGCGGCACAAGCGGTGGACGTAAGCCAGCAAGGTGGCGCGGGAAGCGGGGTCAAGGCCGACGGTGGCTTCATCCATCAACAGCAATTTCGGTTCGGTTAAGAGCGCCCGCGCCAGTTCCACCTTGCGGCGATTGCCACCGCTGAGGTTGCGACAAGGCGTGGGGGCAAGGTCGGCGATTTCCAGTTGGGTGAGGACGTGGGTACTGCGGGCGCGGATGTCGGCTTTACCCATGCCATGCAAACGCCCGTAAAAGTCCAGATTGGTTTGCACGCTGAGGTCAAGATCAAGCGCGGGTTGCTGGAACACCACGCCCATCTGCGCCAGTGCTTGCGGCAAGTGTTGGCGAATGCTGATGCTGTTGAGGTGAATATCGCCCTGATCTGGCGCGAATAGCCCGGTCAACAGTTGGAAGAGGGTGGATTTCCCCGCTCCATTGGGTCCCAGCAAGGCATGAAAGCCGCTGCCAAGCTGGAAACTCACCTGATTCACAGCACACAGTTTGCCGTAGTGCTTGCTGATCGCAGCGACGGACAGGATAGGTAATTCAGGCATGTGGAAATTCCTCAGAAGTCCGGTCAAGCAGGCCGGAAAGCAGTGCCGGGTATTGTTGCAGCAGTTCAGCCTGCAAGGGTTGTAAGGCGCTGGTATTCAGTGGGCGCGGGCGTTGCAGCGGCACGCGGTAATCCAGAATCACCTTGGCAGGGCGTGGCGATAAGAATAGCACTCTATCCGCCAGCAACAAGGCTTCGTTCAAACTGTGGGTGACAAACAGCACGGTCGGCTGGCTTTCTGCCCACAGCTTCAGCAGCAACTGGCGTAAGTCTTGTGCGGTGGGTTCATCCAGCGACTGAAAGGGTTCATCCATCAGCAACAGGCTGGGCTGGGTCACGAAGGCGCGTACCAGTGCGGCGCGGCGTTTCATTCCGCCCGACAGTTGATTGGGGAAGCTGTCACGGAAATCCTGCAAACCGAGTTGCTGCAACAGCGTCTCCATGCGGGCAAAGCGTGCGTTGTCGTGCTGGCGTTGCGGCGCCTCCAGCACCAGCCGGATGTTATCCGCGACACTTAGCCAAGGCAGCAAACGCGGTTCCTGAAACATGAAACTTAAGGTGGTGTCCGGCGGGGAGTGGATTTGCCCGGTGAAATCGGTATCCAGCCCTGCAATCATATTCAACAAGGTGCTTTTGCCCGTCCCCGAAGGCCCCACTAGCGCGATGAATTCGCCTTGATTGGCACTAAAACGCAAATCCTGCACCGCACAGACGCCGTTTGGGTAGATTTTGCGTTGTAAATCAATGGATAGAAGACTCATGTGCGCCACCGATTCAAATGCCGCTCCAGCGGGCGTAGCAGCAAGGCTTCCAGCGCCAGCACGATCAGCGCAAACGCCAGTGTGTAGGCCAGAATCCCGCTAATGTCGAAAAAGTGGAAGTAATTGCCCAATTGGAAACCGACACCATTACTACGCCCCAACAGTTCCACCACCAGCACGATTTTCCAGATCAGCGCCAGCCCGTTACGCGCTGCGCCGAACAAATAGGGGTAAAGTTGTGGCAGGTAGACGCTGCGGAAGGTTTGCCAGCGTGACAGCCGATAGACTTGCGCGACTTGCAGCAAGTCGTGGTCGATGGCGCGAGCGCCTTCGCGCAGGGTGACAATCACCATCGGGATTTTGTTCAAGGCTACCGCCAGCACCGCTGCGGTTTCGCCCAAGCCCAGCCAGATGTAGCAGAGGATAATGGTGACGAGCGCGGGAATATTGAGGCCGAGGATCAGCAGCACATCCAGCGCATTATCCCACGCTTTGCGGCTGCCCATGAGAATGCCGATGGCGACCCCGACCAGCATCGCCAGCGTGAAACTGACGATAACCCGCAGCAGGGTGATGCCGAGATGAAACAGTAATTCACCGTTGACGAGCTGTTGCCACAAGGTTTCCAGCACTGCCAGCGGGCTGGGCAGGGAACGGCTGGCTAGCAGTAACGCGAGCAGTTGCCAAACCAGCAAAAAGCCGCCTAGCACTAGCACCCGCACGTAACGCTGATTCAGCTTCACTTCGCGCAAGCAGGCAGGCTGAAGTCAGGCCAGAACACGCCTGTGTCCAACGCGGTTGCGGTGCCGACCAGCTTTTCGCCGCCGACTTCAGCCAGAATGCGGAAGGTATCCGCCGCCGCCTGCTTTTCCTTGTCGCCAAAACAGGTGGGGATGCCCGCGCGGAAACCGTCGCGCAGGGCGGTAAACACGGCGTCGTCATCGGCTTTCAGGCGCGGGCGCAGGCGTACCCATTCGGCATCGTCGTCTTGCATGATGTGCTTGGCGGCATACGAGGCTTTGAGGAAACCGTTGACGCTGGCGGCGTGTTCCTTTGCCCATTTTTCGCTGAAGACCCAGCCAAGCAGCGGTAGGTCACGCGGGATGCCTAAGCCTTCCAGCGTATCGGGCACGGTGATGATGCTGCGTAGCCCGGCGGCCTTGAGGCGGGCGGCGTAGTTCCAGAAGTTCAGCACTGCATCCAAATCGCCGCGTTGCATCAGCGCATTCAGCAGCGGGGGCGCGGCGTATTGCGGCTCGGTGTCGGCTTGCAAATCCAGCGCCTGTTGTTGCTGGGCAAAGGCGCGTAACAGCAGCCAGCTTTTGTCGGACGCGCCGCCCGCCACGCCGAGTTTTTTGCCTTTGAGGTCGGCTAGCGTTTTGATGGGGCTATCGGCCTTGACCAGCAATTCGCCGACCGCGTTGGAGTAGGGGAATAGGGTGTAATCAACATCGGCAGCGCGTTGGCGGGCGACCCATACCCAGTCAGAGACAATGATGTCGACCGCGCCACCTTGTAGCGCCACGGTGGAGGCATCGGCGGAAGCGAGCGGCACGATTTCTAGATCAATGCCTTGTTGTTCGGCGAGTTTGTGGGTTTGGATCACGTCCATTTCCCAGTTGACCGTGCCGAATTCCAGCACGCCAACGCGGACTTTTTCCAGCGCGAAGGCGGGTGATGTTAGCCCTGCGAGTAAACCCAAAACGGCGACACAGCGCACCCAGTAAAGACGGTATGAACCCGACATAATGTCCTCCTCCACGATGACATGAAGGCTTCTTGATACCGCAAAGCAGGGGGGAATACTACCCACCTTTTACCAACCTGCGGGGATCCAGAACAATTGTGGAATGGCTTTATTTGATTTGAGGAAAATGGTTATTGTGCATATCCCCATCTTCAGGGATGCTTTGTTCCTCTGACCCGCAGTGCACCACTATCAAAGCTGTAAACAGCCTCAATTGGCTCACCCCATTGCTTGGCAGTCTGTTTGGCTTTGTAAATGATCAAGGTGTCAGGAAAATCGGGCAGTTTGAGCTTCTTGCCTGTTTCATCTTGGGTAGGGCGTTCTGTGCGGAATTCACTTAAAGCTGCCCACACAGCTTGTGGATTTTCAAACACGATATTGGGTTCACTCAGCAAGTCACTGATCAGTTTGATAATATCGTCACGGCTGGCTTGGTACTTTTTACCACTCAATGTCCAGACCGTTTCGATCAACACAACATCTGTCACCAATACCTTGGCGTGTCGCTCAATTAACTGGGTTGCTAATGGAGATTGTTGTTCATCATCCTGTAACACATGGCGCAATAACACATTGGTATCAATGGCAATCATGCAGCGCATCCTGTAAGGATTCATTATCACGAATAGCTATGCGGGGCTTGAGGTGTTGCAGGCTGCCAGCACTGCTACCCACAACCTTTTTAATCACGGTTAGCTTGCCGTTGAATTCAAAGATTTCCACGTAATCACCGGGAAAAATACCGGTTTGATCACACAAGTCTTTGGGTAAGGTGACTTGGCGTTTACTGCTTACTTTGTGCATGATCGGTAGCCTCTAATAAAGTTTTACTATTCGATTATAGTAAAACCAAGTGGCTCAGCAAGCAAATGAAAGATATTGCTGGTGAGCATCGGCCTCAAGCCTGCCGCGCTTTCTTCACCAACCCATGCTGCGGGTCATACCCCCACACCGCCAGCAGGAAAAACAGGATCAAAGCGCCCAATACGACCAGAGAGGAGAGGAGGTTGAATTGGCCGTAAAGGGCAAAACGGATCATTTCCACCGCATGGGTGAACGGGTTGAAGCGTGTCAGCGTATACACAATGACTGCCCCCGACTCCTGCAATTTCCATAACGGATACAGTGCGGTGGAAAGAAAAAACATCGGGAAAATCACGAAATTCATCGTCCCCGCGAAGTTTTCCAATTGGCGCACGGATACCGACAGCAGCAGCCCCAACGCACCCAACATCAAACCGCCCAGCACCAGCGCAGGCAAGGCATACAGCCACCCCGACCACGGAATATCCACCTTGAACACCGCGCACAAGGCCAAGAAAGCATAGGCTTGCAACACCGACAACACTGTTCCCGCGACCAGCTTGCTCAACAGCAAAAACCAGCGCGGTTGCGGCGCAATCAGCAACAAACGCATCAAGCCCATTTCGCGGTCATACACCATGGCCAGCGACGACTGCATCCCATTAAACAGCAACACCATTCCCAGCAACCCGGGTACGACGTAGACCTGATATTCAATATACGTGTCGTAAGGTGGGATAATCGACACCCCGAAAATATTCTGGAATCCGGCAGCGAACACCATCAACCATAAGGCCGGGCGTACCAGTGCCGACAACAAGCGTCCGCGCTGATGCCAGAATTTGATGGTTTCGCGCTGACTGATTGCCAGCATTGCAGGCCAATGCCTTGTGGTTGCCATCACCGCCTCCCGTTGATTTGCTTATCCTTGATACCGCAAAGCGGGCGGTTTATCTACCAACCTTTTACCAACCTAAGCCTCTAAATCCGCCAGCGAAAACCCCCGATAGGTGATCGCATAACCTGACAAACGTTGTTCCAGCCGCTGCGCTTTGGCTTTGAGATGGCTCAAACGTAAGTTATCGGGGTTACGTTTCACTTCGGCAATCAGCGCGGTTTTGCTGAAGTCGTTGACCGCCACAATGTCGATTTCGTTTTTGTTGCCCGCTTCCCAGTAATTGCCAATCAGGTTGTACTCGCCCGTGGCGGCAAGCTGGGCGCGGAACAGTTGCTCCAGCCATGCGCCGCTGTAGGTGGCAAAATCCCGCGTAATCGCTTGGCGGAGGAAGGCGAAGTTTTCGATTTCCACCGCGCTGCGATAACGATAGATAAAGCGAAACCAGAAGCTCAGGAACGCATCCTGGATACGGTATTTGATCTGTCGGCTGTTGGGGGTGGCGAATACCGGCGTAACGCGCTGGATAATGGCGAAGTCTTCCTCCAGCCGTTTCAGGTAAGGGCCGATGGACATTTCCAGCACCGATTCAATTTCGCTGCGGCTGGTTTTGCCGCTGGCTAAAGTGGCAAGAATGGAAAAGTAAGTGCTTTGTTCTGCGCCGAATTCTTCCGCGAGCCGATAACGGCCTTCTTCGATCACCAGACTGAACTCATTGATCAGGCTTTCCCACAAGTCGCGTTGCGGGTCGGTTTGTGCCAGCCATTCGAGGTATTTCGGCACACCGCCGCTCAAGGTATACCACGTCAGCAGGTTATCCGCGCTGTAACGCCCGCTGTCATGCAGCAATTCGGCAAGGTAGGCGGGCTTGAGCGGTTGCAGGTTAATACGGTGATCGGCACGCCCGAACAGCGGTTCTTTGCTGTCCTGAAACAGTTTGGTCATCAGCGAATACAGCGAACCGCAACAAATCAGGTGCAGTTTGCAACGCGGGCGGTACTGATCCCAAAGGTTTTGCAGTTCGGAAAATACCGCCGGGTTTACCCGCGCAATGTCCTGAAACTCATCCAGAATCAGTGTTAGCGGCTGGGTTTGCGCGTACTGGAACAGGATTTCCAGTACTTCACGCAAGCTGCGGGGTTGCCCGAAAATCGGCAGATTTAATTGCGTGCGGATTTGCTCGGTGAATTCTGCGCACAACAGCGGCTCGGCTTTGCGGGAAATGAACAGGTAGAGGGCTGAACCTTGGTAGGTGTGAGCCAATAAGCCCGTTTTGCCGACACGCCGCCGCCCCACCATCAGGGTCAGGCTGGATTTGCCTTCTGCTGCTTGCTGTGACCACAGGCGCAATTGCTGCTGTTCGCTGTCACGGTTGTAGAATTTCATTTGGATTTACCGTAATAATTATTACAGTAATTTATCTTACGCTAGCTGGGTAGGGATAGGTAGTGTAGCAACTTTTTCCAACCAACCTTTTTCCAACCACCTTCCCACTACAGTGACCCGCAAGTGCCATTGATGAGGAGGACATCGTGAAACACCTGCACCCGCTATTCACCCTGCCACTGCTGTCGATCAGTCTGCTGGCCACCCCCACTTTCGCCAAAGATACCGGCTACGCTTTCGTCAGCAGCGAAAACGACCACATTGTCACCGTGTTGGATGGCAAAACCTTTGCAAAAGTTAAAGACATCAAAACCTCCAAACGCCCACGCCATTTGCAATTCAACCCCGATAAAACCTTGCTGTACGCCGCCTGCGGTGAAGGTGCCAGCATCGACGTGATCGACGTTGCCACGCTTGAAGTCATCGACAAGATTGAGGATGTCGAAGACCCCGAAGCCTTCGATTTCAGTCAGGATGGCAAACAAATGTTCATCTCCCTCGAAGATGACGGTGCATTAGGAATTCTCGACGTTGCCAGCAAAAAAATGCTCAAGGAAGTCGAAATCGGTGAAGAACCTGAAGGTGTCCTGACCAGTCATGACGGCAAAAGTGTGTATGTCACCTCCGAAGTCGCCAATACCGTGCATGTGGTCGACATTGCCAGCCAAGCGGTGAAAGCCAATATTGTGGTGGGCGAACGTCCGCGCCGCTTTGCCACCACGCCTGACAATCAGGAACTGTGGGTGACAAGCGAACTGGATGCTTCCATCAGCATCATCAACCTCGCCGACAATACCCTCAAAGAAAAAATCACCTTTGCTCCCGAAGGTTTCCGCAAGGAAGACATTACCCCCGTCGGCATTAGCATGACCCGTGATGGCAAAACCGCCTTCGTCACCATCGGGCGGGCGAATCGCGTGGCGGTGGTGGATGTGGTTTCCCGCAAGGTCACGGATTACATTCTGGTCGGCGAACGTGCGTGGAATGCGGCATTGAACAAGGATGAGTCGCTGTTGTTCGTGGCGAATGGCTTGAGCGATGACGTATCCATCGTCAATGTGGCAGACCGTAAAGTGACCAAATCCGTTCCGGTTGGGCGTGTGCCCTACATGGTGGTGGTCGATGATTAAGCGTTGCGGCACTTGGCTGGTGTGTTTGTGGGTCGGTTGCGCCAGCTTGCCCGTGTTTGCCGCGCAAACCCTCAGCATCGGGTATGTGCAGCAAAGCGCTGACCCGCGTTACGACGACAAGCACATGACTGCGCAATTTCTGGGGCAAGCCTTGGGTCGCCCATCTGTGGGGGCAGAAGTGGCACTCAAGGAAGTGAAATTCCACGGGCAAAACGCCGGTATCGACTTTGTGCTGGAACAAGCTGAAGCGGCAACAGCGGCAGAGCTGGTCAAACAAGTGGAAACCCTGCAAGCCAAAGGGGTGCGCTTTATCCTCAGCGATTTGCCTGCACCCACCTTGAGCGAAGTTGCCAGCGCCTTCAAAGGCAAAGACGTAGTGTTTTTCAATGTCTCCGCCCCCGATGACAGTTTGCGTCAGGCACAGTGTCAAGCGGTCGTGTTTCACACCTTGCCCAATCACGCCATGCAAGCCGATGCCTTGGTGCAATACTTGGTCGCACACAAGTGGAAAGAAGTGTTGGTGTTGGAAGGCGCAGCGCCAGAAGACCAGTTGCTGACCGCTGCCTTCGAGCGGGCTGCCAAGCGTTACGGCGCAGAAATCGTTGCCAAACGCCCGTTTGTGTTGGGCAATGACCCACGTGAGCGCGACAAGAACAATATTGCGCTGCTGACCGGAGATGAAGATTACGATGTGGTTTATATTGCCGACAGTCACGGCGAATTTGCCCGCAATGCCGCTTACCAAACGCTGTTGCCGCGTCCGGTGATTGGTGCGGAGGGCTTGAATGCGCTGGCATGGAACTGGGCGTGGGAACGCCACGGCGCACCGCAAGTCGAGAAGCGTTTCGAGAAAAAAGCCGCCCGCCGCATGAGTGACCCCGATTGGGCAGCTTGGATGGCAGTCAAAGCGATTGCCACAGCGGTACAACAAACCAATGGGGCTGATTTTGCCAAGTTGCGGGATTTTCTGACCGCGCCCGATACCACGCTGGATGGCGCAAAAGGCAATGCCAGCAGCTTCCGCCCGTGGGATCATCAGTTACGTCAGCCGCTGCTACTGTCGACGCATAACTGGGTGGTAGATCGCGCCCCGCTGGAAGGTTTCTTACATCAAACCAATAATCTCGACACGCTAGGCTTCGACGAGCGCGACAGCCAGTGTAAGTTTTAATCCATATCCACAGGACTGACCGTGACCAAGGGTAGTCCTGCTTCTGCCCACCCATCCGTGCCATCCTTGAACCAATACACCTGCGTGTAACCGTACTGGCGTACCCGTTGCACGGCATTCCACGACATCCAACAATCCGCTACGCAAAAGAATACCAGCGGTTTGTGTTTGTCGCCGCCGCTCAAACGTTGCAGGTTGGTTTGCAAATACGTGTCGATTTCCGGCGCTAACTCCCCGTAACCGACGTTCGGCAACCACACCGCGTTCGGCAAACTTTCATGCACGTCATTGGGCAGCCAGACGCTGGGGAAGCCTGCTTCCTGACGCAACAGAATCGCCCACACATCAATCAGCACGGGGGATTCAGGGCGTTGTAGCAAGGTTTGCAAGGCTGTCACATTCAGCGTGATGCTATTGGGAACACACGCCGGGGTTGCCCCCCGGTAATGTGCCATTTTTAACCCCGCTGGCATATCCGGGGTACGTTCACAGTCAGCTAAACCCAAATCCGGCTGACAAGCAGGTAAGCAAAGGCAATAGAGTGGGAGGAGGAGATTGCCCCATTTCATTCTGCTGGCTTCGCCGGTTTCAGGTGTGCTTGTTCCAGCGCCGGGTACAGATGGCTGACCGAGCGCCGTAATTCATGTTGCACCAACGCGACGTGTTGGAAGTCGGCTGGAATCGGTGTTTGCATCACCTCCAACATATCCAGCCCGTGTGCGGCGGCATCTTCAAGCGTGGTTTGCAGCCATTGCAAATACGCACGGGTTTGTTGAATCGGGGCGGTGTCGCTGGCGACGTTGCCATGCCCCGGCACGAGCGTTTTAAAGGGCAAGGCTTGCAAGCTATCCAACGTTGTTAACCACATCGCCAGCGTTGCGTGTGGGGTCGTCGCCGCACGGTTATTGAACACTAGGTCGCCGGAAAACAAGACACCGGTGGTGTGATCAAACAGCACTAAATCGCCAGCGGTATGCCCTTGTAGGGCAATCACTTCCAGTTCATGCCCACCGACGGTTTCCTTGCCTGCTTTGGCATCTTGGGTGGGCGGGGTGACGCGGGTATCGCGCATCCAATCACCGACCATGCGGTACATATTGCCGTTGAAGGTTTCGCCTTCCGCCTTGATGCCGTCACGGGTCGCGGGTAGGGCGTAAATCGGTACATCGGTATACGTTTGATTGCCCAGAAAGTGGTCGGGGTGGTGGTGGGTAATGTACACACGCACCACTTTTTTGCCAGTAAGCTTTTCAATCACCGCGCGTTGTTGTTCGCCAAAACGCCGCGATACGCCGGTATCAATGACTACCACGCCCGCCGTGGTGACAATAAAGCCGGTGTTGACGATGAAACCGCCATTCTGTTTGGAAAAATCCTCGGTTTTGCCTTCGATGACGTAGGTGTCGGTGGCCACTGGCTGTGGTTGTAGTGGGTACTCGAAACTCTCCGCCACTGCCGTAGCGTTTACCAGTAACAGCATGAGTAACCAGCGTTTCATGGGGTCACCTCCGCTGCAATCTTGTTGCCGTTGTTGTCGCGTCCTTCCAGTGTGAAGGTGGTGTTTTTGCCGACATCCAGGCTCAGCATGGGGTTTTCACTGATCGGCTCGTACAGGTCGAGTTCGGCCAGTACCTGACCTTGCGCGTCTTTGACGTTGAGGTTTTCAATGTGGAAGGTGGGAATGCCGCTGGCTAAGCCAGTATCCATCGGGTGCATGACGCGGATGCGCAAGCGATTGTTGTCGGGGTGTTTCCATACATTTGCCGAGACTTGCCCCAGCGTTTTGCTCCAGTCACCGCTGGATGTGCCGAGACTGGGTAAGGTGCAACCGCCGCCTGCCGCTTCGACATACGTGCCGCCAACATGCCATAGCCCGTCAGCGGTTTTCACGGCGACCCGCACCGGGCTGCCTTGTTGCAACTTCATGCGGAAGGCAAGGTTCGGGGCGATGGTTTTGGGGCGAAAGTTCAGCACGTGTGGCAGCGGGTTGAGATCCGCAAACACGCGCATTTCCTGTATTCCCTGCAAGTCCGTCACCCGTAAGGCGATGGGAACATTGAGTGAATCTTCCGCCTCTGGTGGGGCTTCTACCGTTACCTTGCTGTCGAAGGTGTACGGCTCGCCGTTGAGGAAACGCGTGTGCATCGCCTCCCATTGCGGGGAGTTGAGGGGGTCAGGTTCTGCCGCTACTGCCGTTTGACAGAGCAGGCAGAACACCAGCCATCGACCATGCCTGATCATAAAGCCTCACTTCTGGGCGGTTGCCACAGGGGGTTCTGCTGCTGGGTTGTACGTCAGTTTGTATTGCTCGAAAATCTTTTTCACGGAGCCGTCTTTAACCAACTCTGCCATCCCGCCATCCACGGCGCTGGCGAGGTCGGCATTATCGGCTTTCACCGCCACGCCCATCGCCCAACTGCCACGGCCTAAACCGGGGGTAATCAAACCTTGAATTTGGATATTGTCCGGGCGTGCGCTTAACACGCCTTCGAGTTCACCGCGTGGCCCCATAATGCCTGCAATTTCACCTTTTTTCAGGGCATCGGCGGCTTGCGTAAGGTTGGGGAAATGCCGGATATTTTTGCTGATTTGCCCTTGTAAGGCTTCTAGCAAGTAAAAGTCGCTGAGGGTGTCGATTTCAACCCCGATGGGGGCGCTGGTGAAATTCGCTAGCGTCGGTTGCTTACCCACTTTGCTGGTATCAAAGGCAAACGTGACTTGCTCCATCTGATACGGGGCGACGAATTTGACCTTATCCACTTTGTCGGAAAAAGCATTGTCGTAGGGCATGTGTAACATCATATCGGTAACACCACCGCCGAGGTAATGGCCTTTCCAAACGTTATTGCGTAGGTCGTCTTCGACGTTTTCATCGGCACTGACCAGCCGAATTTCGCTTTTTACACCCAATTTTTGGGCGAGGGCTTCGGCAATGGCGACGTCTACGCCTTGTTGTTTGCCATCAATCACGGATGAATACGGGGGGAATTCTTTGTACAGGGAAATGCTTAACACGCCTTTGGCTTTGACTTCCTCCAGCGTACCAGCGTAGAGCGGGGCAGCGAATAATAGGGCGCTTAACCCGAGTGTGCTTAATGTGGTCAATTTCATGGTGTATCCTCCTCTGCATGAGAAAACCCCTCTTGGGGAGGGGCATAACGACTATTTTTTTTCTTCTGGTTTGGCGGCGTCTTTGGGGGGCGCATCGACCGAAACGGTTTCCAGCCATGAGCGGATTGCCCATAAACCTTCCTGAGCCACAATGCCGTCAAATTTGGGCATGTAGGTGACGCCGTTACGGATTGCGCCATTGATCATGCGTTCCCGGAAAATTTCATCGCCTTCTGTACCCAACGGAAGGGTTTCGCGTAAGTCGGGGGCAATGCCACCCGAAATGGCATCAATGCCGTGGCAACGGGCGCAGTTTTGGGCGAATGCGTGATGCCCGATTTCAGCCGCCCTTTCGTTACCGGAATACGGGTTGGTTTCCTCCCATGTCGCGCTGTCCTTGAGTGGATCAAGCCCTGAAATATTAATGGCTTGTGGGGTGACATCACCGTGGGCAAACGCATTGGTGGCAGCAACCAATGCTAAAGCTGCCAGTGCAGCGGAAACAGAACGTGTTGCGATTTGCATAGTACATACCTTCGATCAAAGAAAAGCCCATTCCGCGTTGTGGCGGGGTGGTTGCACCCCGCCCGCGTTGTCGGGGTTAAGAGGTTGTTTTAGGCAGTTTGAATACCCACAGACTGCCACCTTGATTGAGGTGTTTGATGGTCTTGGCGACTTCCCCCCCCCACAGTGGTACCGCGCCACCCCAGCCGGAAGGCACGGCGACGAACTGTTCGCCATCCTGTTCCCACGTGGTTGGGCAGCCAACGACACCGGAACCTGTTTGGAATTTCCACAGTTCTGCGCCTGTTTTGGCATCAAAGGCTTTCAGGTAGCCTTCGGGTGTGCCGGTGAAGACCAGATTGCCAGCGGTGGTCAGTACGCCGCCCCAAAGTGGCGCTTTGTTTTTGGCTTCCCAGACGATTTTGCCGGTTTTCGGATCCATCGCCCGCAGTGAGCCGATGTAGTCTTCGTTCAACGGTTTGATGGTGAAACCTGCACCAAGGTAAGCCGCGCCTTTTTTGTAGCTGATCGGCTCGTTCCAAATGTCCATGCCCCATTCGTTGGCGGGGATGTAGAACAGGTCAGTGCCGGGGTTGTAGGCCATTGGCATCCAGTTTTTGCCCCCGAGGAAGGAGGGTGCGGAGAACACAGATGTGCCTTTGGCTTCGCTGCCCGGTGCGCCGGGGCGGTTGGTGTCGTCGTATTCAGGGCGACCGGTTTCTAGATTAATGCCTTTTGCCCACGTGATTTTATTCACGAATGGGGTGGCGTTGATCAGCTTGCCGTTGGTGCGATCCAAGACATAGAAGAAGCCGTTGCGGTCAGCGTGACCACCGGCTTTGACAATCGTGCCATCGTCTTTTTTCAGGTCAAATGATACGAATTCGTTGACGCCGTCAAAGTCCCAACCATCATGCGGTGTCCATTGGTAATGCCATTTGATCTTGCCGTCCGCCGGGTTGATGGCAAGTACGGAAGAGGAGTACAGGTTGTCGCCGGGGCGTAAATGCGAGTTCCACGGTGAAGGGTTGCCCGTGCCGAAGAACAGGCTGTCGGTTTCAACGTCGTAAGTGCCACCTAACCATGTCGCCGCACCGCCTGTTTTCCACAGGTCGCCCGGCCAAGATTTGTTGGTTTCGCCGGTAATGCCGTTGTCTTGGCCGTTGAGTGTACCCATGTGGCCTTCCACGGTGGGGCGTGACCAGATCAGTTTGCCGGTTTTGGCATCCCGCGCTTCGACTTTACCCACCACGCCGAATTCACCGCCGGAGACGCCCGTAATGACCATGCCTTTCACCACGATAGGCGCGGCTGTGTTGGAATAACCGGCTTTGAAGTCTTCCATTTTTTCTTTCCAGACGACTTTGCCGGTGTCCTGATCGAGGGCAACCAGTTGTGCGTCGAGGGTGGAGAAAATGAACAAGTTGTCGTACAACGCGCCGCCACGGTTTACCACGTCGCAGCACGGCATAATGCCTTCGGGTAAGCGGTGGTCGTATTGCCAGATTTCTTCGCCGGTTTTGGCATCGGCGGCGAATACGCGGGAATAAGAGGCGGTGACGAAGATTTTACCGTTATGCACCAAGGGTTGCGCTTCCTGACCGCGTTGCTTTTCATCGCCGTAAGACAGCACGAAGGCGGGAGTGAGGTTTTTCACCGTCTCGGTATTCAGCTTGTCCAGCGTGCTGAAACGTTGGCCTTGCAAGCCCATGCCGTAACTCACGACATCATTGGTGGTTTTGGCATCGTCAGCAATGTCTTGGTCGGTCACGGTGGCATGGGCTAGCGGGCTACTAAAGGCACAACTGACGGTCAGTACCAGCAACAGTCTACGGAAGGTACGCTCTTGTTTCATGGGGGGATTCTCCTCTCCAGCTAAAGCAAATATCTAGGTTGACCCCGTAACAGCCTCCTATGCCACTACAGGTACTGGAAAGCAGCTTAATGAAGAGCAGGTTGGAAAAAGGTTGGGCAAGTTGGGCAGATGAGGGGACTAACGGTGTCAACCACAACTATACTGAGTCATGGCATCGTTGAAGGGAGTTGACTGACCATGACTATTTCTGTTTTTCACCATTCTATGCGCATCAGTTGCGCACTGCTGCTACTGGCTTCTGGTGGCAGTGCTTATGCCGACAGTAGTACGCATACTGGCCAAGGCACTTTCTATGATTATAGTGGCGGGGGCAATTGCAGCCTGCCGGTTCCCACTACCACCCTGACGGCGGCGATGAATGCAAGCGACTACGCCAATTCGGCAGCCTGCGGTGGGCTTATCAAGATAACCAACAACGCTACGGGGCTGAGCGTCACGGTGCGGGTTGATGATCAGTGCCCTGAATGTGCGCCCGGCAATGTCGATCTTGATCAGGATGCCTTTGCGCAGATTGCTAATCTTGACACGGGTATTATTCCGATCAGTTGGCATTATGTCGCCAATGATCAAGTGGGTAATCTCAAACTCTATGTGGAGGAAAGTTCCAGTCAATGGTGGATGGCGGTGCAGGTGCGCGACCATCTCTATCCGATTGCAAAACTGGAAGCACGCACTGCTGGTTCTGGCAATGCCTACACGACCATCGCGCGGGAATCACACAATTACTTTGTTGCGCCCAGTGGTTTGGGGATTGGGCCTTACGATTTTCGGATCACGGATTTCTGGGGGCAAACCATCGACGTTCCCAGCATTCCGCTAATGCCGGGAGTGGAACTCGATACGGGTACACAATTTGATGTGTACGATGAATCTGCTGCCACTAGCACTAGCAGTGGAGCTGGCGCTACAGATTGGCCGATATTGCTTCTGTTGGGAGGATTGTTGACGCGGCGTTTGCAGTGGGGTAGGTAGATAGTGTCTGACCGAAAAAGCGCGTGAAAGCCATCCATGCCAAGATCAAAAACAAGCGTAAAGATGCGCTACAACAGTTCACCACCAAGCTGGTGTGTGAGAATGAACTCATCGTTGTCGGCAACGTCAGCAGTTCCGCCTTAGCCAAAACCACGATGGCAAAAAGCGGCTTGGATGCAGGCCGGTTCATGCTGAAAACCCAACTGAAATACAAAGCGATCGCGCGGTCAGTGGTGTTTGAGGAAGTCGACGAAGCGTACACTACCCAAGCCTGTTCGTGTTGCGGCAGTATTTCTGCCAGCAGTCCGAAAGGTAAAGCAGGGCTTGGAATAAGAGAATGGATGTGTGCCGAGTGTGGCACGCTGCACGACAGAGATGTCAATGCAGCTCGGAACATTCTCGGTAACTGTTCACGGGCTTGCAACTGCCAGAGTCTGAGCTATGCTTGAAAGATGAACGAGCTAACGATCACCACCGATTTTACTGATATTGCGTTGCCAACCGATTTGGCAGCTTCTCAGCAGCTTAACCGTGATCTGCTGACGTTGGTGGTTGCGTTGCAGGCACGGGTAAAACAACTGGAAGCGGAACTGACAGAACTGAAAGAACGCCTGAATGACTCCTCCGCGAACTCCTCTAACCCACCGTCACGTGACACGCCCGAACAACGCGCCCAACGCGAGCGCAAACCGAAAAGCCCGTTAAAACGCGGCGGTCAGCCAGGACACAGCAAACATGAACGCGCCTTGGTGGAGGAATCACGCCTGGATGCTATCCAGCATTACTATCCCGAAGGCTGTTGCCGTTGTGGTGGTCATCTGGTGCTGGAAAACACGCCGAGCCAGCGTCATCAGGTATTTGACCTACCGGAAGTTGCTTATCAAGTAACGGAACACCGCCTGTATGCGGGTACGTGTAGTTGCTGCGGGAAACGTCAGGTAGCCGAGTTACCCGAAGACATCCCCAGCGGGCAGATGGGTGCTGGCTTGATCAGTTGGATCACCCTGATGAACGGGGCGTGCCGCCTGTCCACGCGGCAAATCCAGTTACTGCTGGAAGAACAATGGCAGTTATCCTTCAGTAGCGGTGCGATCAGTGAGGCTACTGCCCCCGTCAGCCGTTGGTTAGCACCCTTATATGCTCAGGCGGGTGATGCGGTGCGTAGCAGCCCGGTGGTAAACGCGGATGAAACCAGTCACTACCGTGGGCGCGAACGTGAATGGTTATGGGTGATGTGTTCGCCACAGGTGGTGTACTTCATGACGCATTACTCACGCGGCAAAGGTGCAGCGGACGAATTGCTGGGAAAATTCAATGGCGTACTCGTGACCGACCAGCACGGCGGCTATAATCACCACCCCAATGAACGACGGCAACTGTGCTGGGCGCACATTATCCGTAAGTTCAAAAAAATAGCACAACGTTACGGGCGTGCAGGCATCTTAGGGAAGCGTTTGCTGCGTCTGGCACGCCTGATTGTCCACTTGCATAACCGCAAGCTCGCAGGTGCTTACTCGGACAGGTTGTACCGGCAACGCATGGATAAACTCCGCGAAGCCTTCCGCCAGACATTGGTAGCAGGTAGCGGCTTACGTCAAGCACAACATCCTGATAAGCCGACTAAAACCGCCAACCAGTGCCAACGCTTACGGGATGATGACCTGATGTTATGGACATTTTTGCGTCATTCCGGTGTTCCTCTGACCAACAATGCTGCCGAACGGGCTATCCGCCCCTATGTCATCTGGCGTAAGACCAGCTTTTTTAGCCAATCTTTCCGAGGTGATCAATTCCGCCCGTTAATACTGACTATCGTGGAAACCTGCAAACGCCTAGGTATCAGCGCTTACCGAATTATCCGCCAAGCGTGCCAGCAGGCATTGGCTAAAAAGCCGGTGACGGTGCGTTTGCCTATTCCCCCTCCGCGAGTATTGAATCCGGTGACTGGATTTGTTGCCGCTTAAGGTCATCTCCTTATACACAAGTCCCAAGCTGATGTAAGATAAGCAATTTTCACCTATGAACTGGTCATCTAGCGAACTCACCGATCTTGATTTGGGAGACAAGCGCCTCGAAACACGCGCCGCCCATATTCTCAATGCCATGCTGAAAGCGCCCCAATCCAGCCTCCCCAAGGCTTGCCAGAGTTGGTCAAGTACCTTGGCGACGTACCGTTTCTTCTGGAATGAGGCGGTGAGCCATGATGCTTTGATGGCATCCCACTTTGAAGCGACAGAGTGCCGAATCCGTCAACAAGACTCGAAGATTATCCTGTGCATTCAAGACACCACCGAATTGGACTTCAATGGACAGGAAACCGAGGGCTTGGGGCGGTTATCCTACGATAAGCAACGCGGGATGTACCTGCATCCGACCTTGTGTATCACCCCGGAACGCCTGCCGTTGGGCATCACCGATACGTGGATGTGGTCACGGGGCTTGAGCAAAGCCGCCGACCAAGCGAACCCCAGCATCAAAGAAAGCCGTCGCTGGATCGAAGGGTATGAACGGGTAGCCGAACTGGCGGCACGCTGCCCCGGACACCGGCTCATCTATACGGGCGACCGGGAAAGCGACTTTTACGACTTGCTCAAACGGGCACAAGTCTTGGATTACCCGGCTGACCTGCTGATACGGGCGCAACATAACCGTGCCTTAGGAGATGACCTAAAACTGTGGGATGCCATTGAGCAACAACAGGCGTTGACCCGCATCACCTTTACCAAACCGCGCAAGCAGGGTGAAAAAGCCCGCAAAGTGGTACAGGAAATCAAGGTGTTACGTTATACCCTGCGTCCCAAGAGCAAGCACCCGATGTTATTGACCTTGGTTCAAGCCAAAGAAATCAACCCACCCGCCGGAAAATCGCCCCTCATTTGGCGTTTAGTCACCAACCGTTGTGTAGAGACCGCCGATGCCGCCGGTGAACTCATCGACTGGTATCGGGCGCGTTGGGAAATCGAAATGTTTTTTGATGTCCTGAAAGTTGGCTGTCGCGTCGAAAAACTGCAACTGGACACTAAAGAGCGCATCGAAAAAGCCCTCGCGCTCTACATCATGGTGGCCTGGCGGATTATGTTTCTGATGCGGTTGGGGCGTACCTGCCCAGAACTTCCGGCTGAGCTGGTGTTTGACCCGCTGGAATGGAAAGTATCCTTCCGGCTCGGCAAAAAAGCACTGCCCGATGGCATACCTACCCTCAATCAAGTGATCCGCAATCTGGCAGAACTGGGGGGCTTTCTGGGCAGAAAATGCGATGGCGAACCGGGAGCCAAAAGTATCTGGTTGGGCTACTCAAGGGTGCTGGACTGTATTTATGGGATTCAGATGGCTAGTGAATTGGGGGAAGGACTGATTTGTGTATAAAGAGATGGGCTAAAGGACAGCACGAGAAAGCTCTACCATTGTTTGAACGTGCCCTAGAGATTTTTGAAAAAGGACTCGGAAAAGATCACGAGAAGGTTGCCACTGTACTTAATAATATTGCTGGCTTATATGAGGCTACTCTGTAGATAGGTACAAAAGTGCGATATTATTAAGATTCCGAGCCACATCAGGGTGGTCGTTGCCAAGATTTTTTTCCAAAAGCTCCAGAGATCGTTTAAACAATGGCAACGCTTTTTCGTATTGCCCTTTTGTGTAGTACAAAAAGGCAAGATTGTTGAGGCTAGTGGCAACAGCGGATGGGTCTTTATCAACTGCGTTTTCTCTGATGTTTAACGCACGTTCATGTAGTGGAATTGCTTCTTCGTATTGCCCCATCTTTCGGTAGAGTTCTGCAAAATTATTGAGACTAGTAGCAACATCCGGGTGGTTAACAGGTAGATGTTTTTCCCGCAGTATTAGTGCTTTATCATACAATGGCAGTGCTTGTTGATATTGTCCCGCATCATGGAAAGCTCGACCAGCCGAATCTAGGTAATGACTCCACGTCACGTAGTGCTTATCACCTAGCGCCCCTATTTTGTTGGCAGCATCTTCGTAATTTTCGCCCGCAAGTTGGTATTGCAACTGAAAATATGCCAATGCACCTTTAGAAGCGGAAATATCAGCAGCCGTAATCAGTCTATTTTCGACATGGCTATCCATTGCTAATGTTTCAGCTTTATCCAACAAGGTTTTAGCTTCGTTGAGCTGACCTTTATCAATGGCGGTTTCCGCTTGTTTCTTCAGATTAGCAATGGCTTGGTCGTCGGTCTGGATGTCGGCAATTTGCGTTTTCAAACGTTGGTAGTTTTCGGCGATTTCTTCGAGTTTCTTATCCCAGTCTTGCAACGGCACGTCTTCGACTTGCAGGATGGCGAAGAACGAAGCCAGCGATTTTTCCGCGACACCCAGTTTCTTGACGGCTTCTTTATTGGCTTGGTAAACGATAGTGCCGTTGCCCGTTTGGACAATGACCACGCCTTTGCCCGTTGCCTTTATGGTCAGGTTTTCTCCCGCAGAAATGCTGCTGTTACGGTTGCCACCCGATTTTGAGGGGCGCAGTTCCTTGATGAAGTCGCCCGTTTTGCCAATGATCTTGCCGTCACCTGTCTGGATGATGGCAGTCGCTTCTTCCTCAGCCGTCATTTCGACTTTTTTGGCACGGATGCTGGAATCCTGATCCGCCAAAACCAGCGAACTGCTGAGTAACAGAGGGAGGAAAAAGGCTGCTGCTTTCATGGCTTACTCCGCTTGCTGGATTTGTCCGTTGCCCGTCACGACATTAACCTTACCGTTGCCCGTGGCTTCGATCACCAGATTACCGTCACTGCTAATGCTGGAATTGCTGGGTGTCGCAGGTTGTTCCTTGAATTCGCCAGCCGTTTGCTTGCCTTGCACCACCTGCCCATTGCCCATGATGACACTGACCTCACCCTCATTTGCAGCACGAATTTTGGCATCTTTGTTGGAATGAATGCTGCTATCACGCTGGGTTTCAGCGGCTTTAGGTGCTTGCGTTTGTGTAGGCGTAACGGATTGGCTTGGTTTGGGTGCTACCGCTTTTTCAACCGATTTAGCCGCTTGCGGTGCTTCCGCTGCAATGACCGGCGCAGCCGACGACTGCCACCACGCCAGCACGCCAGCACCAACACAAACAACGCAATCCCACCCGCCGCTTTCAACGAAGTACTGGACTCCTTATGCTGCATCGCCAGCGTCATATCCCCCGTCAGGAAAAAGCCAAACAAACCCGCCAGCAATGCCATCGAAAATGCCAGAATCTGTTGTTTGAAAGACGGCAAAGCATCCGGTGCAAGCCAGAAAACAGCGAAGACAAAAATCAGCAGGATTGCGCCGAAAATCCAGCTACCGTAAGCGCGGTCAGCAATTCTCATTTTACCACCCACTGCTCAATCTCATCCGCTTGATGCCGCCGCTCTAAGCCGACGAGCATAAAATCCAGCAGAGCCGTCCAACTTTTGAAGCACAAAAAGGTCGTGAGCGTATTGATGTCATCGAACAAGCGTTCGCGTGACCCCATTTTCTGAAGTAACGTTCGGAAACGCTCATCCATCAAGTCAATCACGGTATGGACGAGATAAGCCAATAACACTAATGCGGCCAACAAGTTGGCGAGGTGTTGCTGCCCATGCCCGAAGTTGTGTTCAAAGTGGTAGCCTTTGGTTTTCAGGGTGTTGTTGTTTTCGTTCTCAATCTTCCAGCGACACCTCCCAGCCTTCACAAGATCGACGACCTTGCCGGTGGTGATAGGGTGAGAGGTGGCGAAATCGTTATGGTATAAGCACTTACCATCATCACGCACACTCGTGAGACTGAACCAGTTGACACGCAGGGCATCGTCCCCATCACGTAAGGGCATCTGCGTCGCAAAACGGTAGGTATCCGTGACAGAATGCTTTCCCATCCGCCGCTGTACAAGATGGGTGCGTATCGCGCCGATTTTCTCTAGCCCTTCCAACTCTTCATATAAGGTCGTGTGGGACGTGGGTTTGCAGTTGAAAATGAACTGTGCGCCAGCGTCCAGGACTGCTTGGCAAAAGGGCTGGTGACAATACAAATCATCCCCCAGAAACGTGATGCCCAGCGGGATGTAATCCGCGCCCCACTGAGCCAGCCAGCGTTTAGCGGCGTTGATTTCACAATCTTGCTTGGTTTGCCCATCTTGGCGGCTGATGAACTCTGGCGGTAACGGGATCACCTGCGGTTTATCGGGTGCTGTTAAAATCGGGGTCAGCACTTGGTGTGAGTAGGTGACTGTCCCGTTGTGATGCGTCTTCGTCAAACACTGCTCACAATGGATGTGGGATGACGAAAAATGCTGTGTCCCATCCAGTGCCAACAAATAACCGTAGTCATGCACCCGCCACTTATCCAAATAACCATTCTGTTGCAACCCATTGAAAAGATAACGGTAAGCAGGCGCAACGGCTGACGGCGGCACGCTATCCAGCAAATGGCGAATTTGATTGTCGCAGGGAATGGCATGAACACCGAACAACGTCTGTGCATTACTCCGCTCTTGGTTCTCCACCATGCGCCGCTGGTACTCCAGAAAGGACGCACACTGCATGAAAAACACCGAAAAGGCACTCAAACCCGCATCCTCCAAGGTATAGCGGGTATTATTGCCGGGTTTGCGGCAGTCGGGGAAGGCGCGGAATGTATCGCGCAATTGCTCCACGATACCCGCAAAGGTGAGCGGTGCGGTTAGCGCAGCAGCAGTAACGGTTGGGTAGCTCATCGACTTCACCTCCCGGAACAGATCTCAATGGGATAGGTTTAGTTTACGCCATTTTATTGGGTGAGGGGCAAAATGAGAATTGCTGAAGCGCGGTGGTTTGTATGAGTCATGCGGAAGCCCCTGAGACTGAAGTTCGGTAAAGCTTATCTGATAAACGGTAGTAATGTAGGTGTTTGCCATCACAAATAGCTCAAAAATTCGTGATATGGCTTTTCCACCGCGATAACCCTACAATCAAGCACATATCCATCACTCCTCAGAGGGCAAAACATGCAAATAACGCTTGAAATACCCGATCACGTCCTGCTGCCACAACAGGATAAAACCAGTCTCGCGCAGCTACTCAAGCTACATACCGCTTTGTTGCTGTTCCAGTCCGGTCAATTATCGCGTGGCGCAGCCTGCGAATTTGCAGGTGTAGACATTTACACCTTCCTTGCCGCCTGCAAGCAGTACCACATCGAAACCATCAGCACCGATATGGATGAAATCGAAGCCGAAGTCATTCGTTTCAAACAGCTTCGCGCCGCATGATTGTCATTGCAGATAGTTCGGCACTCGTCGCCGTCTCAACTTATCGCTGATGCAGGCTTCACTCAATACAAAAACCCAAACAACCACAACGGAATCTTCCCCTCTGCACCAATTTCCAGCCCATCCGCCACTACCCACGCCGCCGTTTCATCCTTAATCTGCTTCTTCGATTTGGACTTACCGCCGACCTCAAACACATACTGCCCATCCACAAGAAAATCCCCGCTTTTGGGATAATTCAACGTATGGTGATAAGACAGCATCGAGGCGAAAAATGTCTCACGCAACGTCCCCGCTTTGGGCTGGTTACAAAAGACAGCGAACAGGTTGGTATTATCCAGATACAGCTTTTCCGGCTTGGAAATAATGCTGACCCCGCTGGATTTCGCCCCCAACAGGCGCAACAACCCGCCCGCCTGTAACAACCCAAGGTATTTGTAGAGGGTTTTCTGGTTCAGCTCCACCGCGCCGCACAGCTTGGACACATTGATGTCGTAAGGCTCGCTTTGGCACAACATCACCATCAGCTTTTTCAGCGCATTCACCTTGTCGTAGTCAATCGGGTGAAGCGCGGGGATGTCCGTCTCGATCACCTGCATCGCAGCATTCAACAAGCGCAGCAAATAGGTTGAACCTGCCTCGCGGTAAAACGGGTAAGCACCGTGTTCCAGATACGCGGGCAAATACGCCAGCGGTTTGATCCGGCTGACCGTTTCCAGCGCGAGTTGCGGATGCTGCTGGAGCAGGGCATCCAGCGTCACCGCCTCAAAGGTTTCGCCCGTTTCCAATTCCAGAAATTCGCGGAATGACAGCACGGGCAACGGGTACAGCATTGCCCGACGGCTCAAATCCGCCTTGGCATTGTCAATGGCGGTTGCCGATGAACCCGTAAAAATGACTTTGAGGTTAAAAAAGCTGTCGAAAATCAGCTTCAGGTCGCGCTCGAAGTGTTGGCATTTGTGGATTTCGTCGATGATGAGCAGTTCACCGCCGATTTTCTGGAATTCATCGGCAATGGTAAACAGCCCGTGCTGCCCGACCAAAGGGTGGTCAGCAATGACATACAGCACCTTGGTTTCCCGCGTCACAGACTTGAGGTATTGCAACAGCAGCGTGGTTTTACCCGCCCCGCGTGCGCCCATGATACCGATCAAGCGTTGCGAAAAGTCGATTTGCCGGAACAGGAATCGCTGGTAGTCCGGCAGCTTTTGCGTCCTGATTTGACTGGAAAGGTGCTGTAGTGGCTCAATCATCTTACTACGATACCTGTTTTTTGGTGGATTTTTTGTATTGTAGTACTAAATATTGCTGGCTTTAAACATTGCAATACACGTCTTGCACCAAGATTTTACTTGTCGTATGCGACTAAAGTGCTGAAGCGTTACGGTTAACCCCGCTCACCAAAGCTTTGATGGGGGCGGTAATAATATTGCCGTCGATCCCGACGCCATAGTGTTCGGCGCTGCCATTCACTGGCCGCAACTCGATGAAAGCACAGGCTTGGGCATTGCCCGCCTCGTCGCTGGCACCGATGGAACGTTCCTCGTAACTGCGCACGTGCACGCGGATTCCCACCCCTTGCCTCGACCTGCAAGCGGCGCAGCATGACGATGCCATAAATTAACGCGTATCATCCCTAAGCTGCAATTCCCACATCCGCTGGTACTGCCCACGCAGTGCCAGCAATTCCGCATGAGTCCCCTGCTCCACCACCTTACCGCCATCCATCACCAGAATCCGGTCGGCATCGACAATCGTCGACAGCCGGTGTGCAATCATCAGCGTGGTGTAACGCCCGGCGACTTCGTGCAAGGTCTGCTGGATCGCCTGTTCGGTCGCACTATCCAGTGACGAGGTAGCTTCGTCGAAAATCAGGATCGGGGGTTTCTTCAAAATGGCACGGGCAATCGCCACCCGCTGTTTTTCGCCGCCGGACAGTTTCAAGCCACGTTCACCCACCATCGTATCCCACCCGTCTGGCAGGCTGTCGATGAAACGGCGGATGTGTGCCATGTCGGCGGCTTTTTCCAACTCGGCCTGCGTCGCTTGCGGATTGCCGTATTGCAGGTTGTAGCGAATGCTGTCGTTGAACAGCACCGTATCCTGCGGCACGATACCAATCGCTTTGCGCAAACTGGCCTGACTCACCCCCGCAATATCTTGCCCATCAATCAGAATGCGTCCGCCCGTCACGTCATAGAAACGGTACAGCAAGCGTGAAAGCGTCGATTTTCCCGCGCCGCTATGCCCAACCACGGCAAGTTTCGCCCCGGCCGGTACGCTAAACGACACACCCTGCAAAATCGGGCGTTCCGGCTGATAGGCAAAATTCACGTCTTCAAAGCGGATTTCACCCTGTGTCACCTGCAATTCGCCCACACCCGGCCTGTCTTGCACTTCCTGCGGGGTTTCGAGCAAGCGGAATACCATGTCCATATCCGCCAGCGTGTATTTTACTTGCCGATACACAATGCCCAGCGCCCCCAGCGGCAAAAACAATTGCAGCATAAAGGCATTCACCATCACCAGATCGCCGATGCTCATGCTGCCCGTCGCCACACCATTCGCCGCAAAAAACATAATGATCGTGACACCGATGCCGATGATCGACGACTGCCCAAAATTCAGCAAGGACATCGAAGTCTGGCTCTTGACCGCCGATTCTTCCCACTGTCCCAACGTGCTGTCGTAACGCCCCAACTCCAGCTTTTCGTTATTGAAGTATTTGACCGTCTCGTAATTGATCAGACTATCAATCGCCTGATTGCTGGATTGCGAATCCAGCCGGTTCATTTCGTGGCGATGATCCATGCGCCACTCGGTAATTTTGACGGTGAAAAACACATAAACCGCCACCGTCGCGAACGTCACCAGCGCAAACACGGGCGCGTAGTTCTTCAACATGATCACCGCCACCAAGGTGAATTCCACCGCAATCGGGATAATGCTGAACACCATGAAATTCATCAGGGTGCTAACCGAGCTAGTGCCACGCTCAAGGTCGCGGCTGATCGCGCCGGTCTTGCGTTCCAAATGGAAGCGTAACGACAAATTGTGCAAATGTTCCAGCACCCGCACCGACAGCTTGCGCATTGCGTGGTAGCGTACCCGCGCAAACACCGTGTCGCGTAACTCATTGAACAAGGCACTCGCCAACCGCAATGCGCCGTAACCCAGCAGCAAAATGACAGGCAACACCAACACCTGCTCAGGCTTGCCTTGCAACGCATCCACGATGTCCTTGAGAATGACCGGCACACCCACGTTCGCCACTTTGGAAAGGATCAGGCAAACCAGCGCAAACAGCGCCCGCCCCCGGTATTCCCACAAAAAGGGCAGCATGGATTGCAGATTATGCCAGTCACGGCGGCTGCCCACAGGGCGTTCAGTACGGTTAGGAACCATGGCGTTGCTGTATCCGGTTACAAGATGGCGAGGATAATAGCGTGAAATCACACAGCAATCGCGTTATTTCACACGTCTGCATTAGTACATTATCCATTAATAAACTTGTAAATCAGCAATTTAAGCATTGGCACTTTACTTGCTATCCGTTAACCAAGTAACAGATTTTGAAAGGTTTAGCCATGCAACACACCCTTGCCCGTTTGACACTCCTGAGTTCCCTACTGATGTTAAGCGCGGTGGCGAATGCCGAAGACACCTTGGTCATTGACATCAAATCCACCAAAAAAGCCCCCTCCCCCAACGAAGCCGCGCCATTGTCAGCGGAACGCAGCGCGGTGTTACCTGCGGATGGTGGCGATTTCCTCAAGCAATTGAACGGCGTATCCGCTAGCCGGTTTGGCGGGCGCGGGCTGGAACCGATTATTCGCGGGCAATCCCAAACCCAGTTGAATGTGTTGCTGGACGGTGCTTACGTCCACGGCGGCTGCCCCAATCGCATGGACCCACCCGCGAGTTGGGCAGCACTGGAAACCTACGAAAAAGTCACTGTGGAAAAAGGCGTGCAAACCCTGCAACACGGTTCTGGCGGCAGTGGCGGCACGGTACTGTTCGAGCGCGATACCCGCAGCATCCTTGACCCGGACGGCGGCTGGAGTGGCAAAGCCTCCGCCACCACCATGAGTAATGGTGTCAAACACGACGTTTCCGCCGATGTCACCAAAGCCTTCACGAAAGGCTATGCGCGTGTTTTCACACAGGATCGCGAAGCAAGCAATTACGAAGACGGCGATGGCAACGAAGTACGCTCCTCCTACAAACACCAGCAACAAGGCATCGTACTCGGCGCAACCCCCACCCCCGAGCGCCTGCTGGAATACAGCTACGAAAACAATGACTTTTCCGACGCCCTTTACCCCGGCGCCAGCATGGACAGCCCGGAAGAATCCGGCTCCATCCAGCGCCTCAAATATCAGGACAAGCTCGACGGCAAGATCAACAGCGTGGAGGCGGAAGTTTACCTCAGCGAAATTGACCACCTGATGGACAATTACAGCCTGCGCACCCAAACCGGCACAAAAATGGCCGTTCCCACCACCTCCGACACCACCGGCGGCAAACTAGCGCTAAAATCAACCCTCGGCAAAACCGACGTTACCTATGGCGTGAACGTGCAAAACCGCGACCGTAATGCCACGATGAAAAACATGTCGATGGGCGGCACAGTAACTGGCCTGATGTGGCCGGGCGCAACCACCGACCAGACCGGCGTTTTCGCCGAAGCGGAAACCCCGCTTGGCACTGCGGACAAACTAAAATACGGTGTGCGGGTTGATCAGGTAAAAGCAGCAGCCTCCAAAGCCAGCACCGTCGCAGGTGGGCGCACCGCCAACCAGAATTACACCGCCATTTACGGCTACGGCGCGACGGACAAGGAAGAAACCCATGTGGGTGGCTTGCTGCGTTACGAAAAATCCCTCAATGCCACCACCACCGCGTTTGCCGGGGCAAGCCGCAGCATGCGCACGGCCGATGAAACCGAACGCTTCATCAACAAATGGGGCGCAACCGCCGCCGATCGCTGGGTCGGCAACCCTGACATCAAACCGGAAAAGCACAACCAGCTTGACCTTGGCCTCAGCCAGCAACGCGGCAATATCCGCTGGACAGGCACGGTTTTCGCCGACAAGGTAGACGATTACATCTTGCGTGACAAAGTAACCAGCGGCGCACAAACGGGCGCACAGATTTACCGTAACGTTGATGCCGAACTGCTCGGCGCGGAATGGGGGGCAGAAACCAAGTTGACCCAGAAACTACGGCTTTCCGGCGATGTCGCCTACGTCAAGCGCACCAATACCACGGATGACCGCCCGATTGCGCAAACGCCTCCTGTCAACGGCAAACTGCAACTGGATTACAACGGCGGCAAATGGAGCGGCGGCACACGGGTACGCTTCGCGGCCGGGCAAGACCGCATTGATACCGCCATGATCGGCGCCACCGAAGTCGGCGACAGCGCGGGTTACGGCGTGGTGGATGCTTACGGGCGTTATAGCCTCAACAAATCGACGAAAGCACGCTTTGGAGTGGATAATCTGCTCGATAAAACCTATTCCGAGCACGTCAGTCGCCGTAATCTGGACTTGGGTGGTACGATTGAGCGTGTCAACGAAGCGGGGCGCAGCGCCTGGCTGAAACTCGAAACCGAATTCTGATTAAGATTTGCTTCAAGAAAGGATATAACCATGAAACCTGTTTACCGTATCGCGGTGTTAAGCGCCCTGATTTCCCTGTTGGTCGCTTGCGGCGAAAAAACTGCCGAGAACAAAGCCCCAGAAGCAGCCAGCCCAACCCCCGCCGCCAGCACGGAAGCCAAGCCAGCCAGTGCCAGCAAAGCAGCGGACGGCATCACCGTTGAAAACCCGTTTGCTCGCGCCGTGCCGCCGGGTCAGCCTAACAGCGCCTCGTTCATGACGCTGGTGAATAGCTCTGACGTTGATCATAGCGTCAAATCGGCTGCCAGCCCGGTCGCTGCCACGGTAGAGTTACACACTCACACCAACAACAACGGCGTGATGGAAATGCGTCAGGTTGAGCAGATCGACATTCCTGCCAAAGGTCGAGTGGAATTGAAACCGGGTGGCCTGCACATCATGCTGATTGGCTTGAAACAAGATATGAAGGTGGGTGAAAACGCACCGATTACCCTAACCTTTGAAGACGGCAGCACGACTACGACCGATGCCCCGATTCAGGAAATCACCCCACAAATGCACTAAATCTTACACGACGCTGCGCGGCAGCAAGGGTTGGCGTGCACCCGGAATGCGTCCGAAGCCGACCAAACGGTGTTGCCAGTAACCGCTCAGTTTACTGACCATAATGGGTTTTCCGGTGCGGGGGGCGTGGACGAATTTGTCCGCGCCCAGATAAATCCCCACATGGCTGACCCGTGAACCGCGTGTTTTGAAGAAGACTAGATCGCCGCGCCCGGCCTCTTTTTTAGAGACTTTCTCGGCAACCTTGTACTGGGCTGCTGCTGTGCGTGGAATCTCCACACTTGCGCCCTGCCCAAAGGAATACTGGGTCAGGCCGCTGCAATCAAAGCCTTTCATCGGGGTATTGCCGCCCCAGCAGTAACCTTTGCCACATTGCTTGAGCGCACAAAACGCCACTTTATCAAGCGTGGTACTGGCTACGGCTTTGGTAGGTAATGGTGCTGGCACTGGCGCAGTGATTGAGGCGGAGACGGGAGCGGGGGCTTTCTGCAAGGTGGTGGGCTGTGGCTTGGCAGGGACAGGCACTTGCTTGACGCGAGCGGCTTGTTTGATCGGGGCTGGTGCAGCTTTGGCTGGCTGGATGGTTTGCATAGGCAATATATCTGCCACACGAGGCGGGTTCAAACCACACCCCGTCAAGGTCAACATCGCGGAACCCAACACGGAATATTTCAACACTGACACATCACTAACGGACATCACTCACTCCTCCTCAGCTTGTGGCTTACCTACAAGGTGTGGCAGAGAAAGGGTGAGTGTGCCGAGCGTTTCCGACCTGAGGTCTAAAAGTGACGCTAGACTGCTTGCTTCTTCATGCGGTAATTGAGCGCATCGCGGCTGATGCCAAGTAAGCGGGCAGCGTGGGTTTTATTGTTCTGGGTACGTTCCAACGCCTGATTCAGCAAGTCACGTTCCAAATCTTCCAGATTGATGCCTGTTTCAGGCAGGCTGAAGGGTGCTGCGCTAAATTGTGGCGCGGCGGAACGGATTTCCAACGGCAGATTGGTTAGACCGATGTCGCGACCTGCCAGCAGGATGCTGAGGCGTTCACACAGATTGCGTAGTTCACGCACATTGCCTTTCCACGCATGGCGCAACAGGTGTTGGCGGGCTTCTTTGGCCAGACTCGCGACAGGCAGTTTGTGCTGTGCTGCGAATTGCGTGAGGAAATGCTTACCCAGCAGCTCAATGTCTTCCTTACGCTCACGCAACGCGGGCAATTCGACCGGAATGATATTGAGGCGGTAAAACAAATCCTGACGGAATGCGCCCGTTTGCGCCAGCGCGTACAGGTCGCGGTGGGTGGCGGCGAAAACCCGTACATTCAGGCGTTTCGGTTGGGTTTCACCCAAGGGGAGGATTTCGCCGGATTCGAGGAAACGCAGCAGTTTGGCTTGCAGCGTCAAGGGCAATTCGCCGATTTCATCGAGGAACAGCGTACCGCCCTCTGCCGCACCAATCAGGCCGAGGTGCTGGCTATCCGCGCCGGTGAAAGCGCCTTTACGATGCCCAAACAGCAGCGACTCTGCCAACGTTTCTGGTAGTGCGGCACAATTGACGGTAATGAAGGCTTGTTTGCAGCGCGGGCTGGTCGCGTGCATGGCGCGGGCAACCAATTCCTTGCCCGTGCCGGACTCGCCGGTAATCAGCACGCTGGCGTCGGTCTGGGCAATCAAGTGTGCGGAACGCAACACGGCCTCCATCAGCGGGGAACGGGTGAGAATGTCGTCAAATTGCATAGTAACGCCTGCCATTTTCGTCTATGTTCAAGGTAATCTCGGGTAATTTAGCATTATTTTGCCAGAGTTCATCATGACTTAGCGCAGGTTTTTTGAAATTAGGAGGTAACGCGTGTTAATTGGCATTGACCTTGGTGGAACCAAAATCGAAGTATTATTGCTGGATGAGACAGGCCATGAGGTTTTCCGTAAACGCTTACCCACGCCACAAGGCCAATACGCCGCGATTTTGCAGACCATCAAACAACTGGTGGATGAAGCGGAACAGCACGCCGGACAAACCTGCACCGTGGGTATCGGCACACCCGGTGCGATTTCACCCGCCACGGGTTTGATAAAAAACGCCAATTCGGTGGTGTTGAATGGCAAACCCTTGCCGACGGATCTGGAGAACCTGCTGCAACGCCCAATAAAAACCGAAAATGATGCCAACTGTTTAGCCCTGTCCGAAGCTACCGACGGCGCGGGTGCTGGGGCGGCGGTCGTCTTCGCGGTGATTGTGGGAACAGGCACAGGCGCGGGTATCGTGGTACACGGCAAGGTGTTGACGGGCGCGAACGCCATTGCCGGGGAGTGGGGGCATAACCCATTACCGTGGCCTACTGCGAGCGAGTTACCCGGCAAACCGTGCTATTGCGGCCAACAGGGCTGTATCGAAACTTGGCTTTCTGGGGTAGGTTTTGAGGCGGAATACCGCTTGGCAACGGGTAGTAAACGCGCATCGGCTGACATTGTGAGGCTTGCGGAACAGGGTGATACGCAGGCTGAAGCCCTGATGCAGGCTTACGAGGAACGCATGGCAAAAAGCCTTGCCCACGTCATCAATATCCTCGACCCGGATGTCATCGTGCTGGGCGGGGGCATGTCGAATATCCAGCGGCTATATACCAATGTACCGCAACGCTGGGGGAAATACGTGTTTTCTGATCAGGTGAGCACCCGGCTGGTTGCGCCCCAGTTTGGGGATTCGAGCGGCGTGCGTGGTGCAGCTTGGCTAGGTGCTAGCTCCCCCCCCGGTAAAAGTGGTTATTAACTCCTGTCACAACGGGTGCGGCGGCGACCGCTTGGGGGCGGGGCGTATTCACAGGCAAACGTAACACTTTTGGTCTAACAGGCATGATTGGCTGAATACCCAAACGTCCCAGACTCGCCTGATGCTCAATCGCTGCTTCGGCACGAAACCGAATCAACTGATTTTCTGAAAACGAACAAGAACCGCCCTGCGTCTCCAGCAAGCTACGCAGGGCAGCTTCCCCCTGATCTCGATGATGGGTGCAATGGGTAAGTTTGCCAGCATTAACCGCAAAGCGGCAGGACGTATTATTATCCGTGGCGATATAAAACGTGCCGGTTTGTTTGTGCCCAAGCACGCTAGCCAACTGGGTCAGGATCTGATCCAAGGTGAGTGGTGAATGCCTTTCCATAGAACTCTCTCGTAGTAATCCGCTAATTATTGGTGGTTACTGGAGAGGTAGCAATAACCGTACCACATCACCAAAATCTTCTGGCGGAATTGCTTCAAGCATCAAAGCTTCATGGGTATGAGGGTGAGTCAAGTGCAGGCTGGACGCGTGCAACAACAGGCGCTGGCAGGCAAATTGCTCACGGAACAAGCTATTGTGCTTGCCATCACCGTGGGTAGTATCACCAACAATCGGGTGAAAAATATGCTTCATGTGGCGGCGCAACTGGTGCTTACGCCCGGTTTTGGGTTGTAATTCCAGCAATGAATAGCGGGCGCTAGCATAACGCCCTACAGGATAAGGCAGTTCCGTCGTTGCTAGCCGTCGGTAATGGGTAATAGCTTCCTGCGCGAGCTTGTCCTGATTCGCATGGGCATCAGAAAGCTTATCCAACTCTTCTTTCAGCGGGTAATCAATGATGCCACTGGCATCAGTATGCCCGCGCACCACCGCAAGGTAAGTTTTTTGCACCAACCCGGCAATGAATTGTGCATTCAACAAACGGGCGGTGTTGCTGTCGAGTGCAAACAGCAACACCCCGGAGGTGGGCTTATCGAGACGATGTACCGGGTAAACTTTCTGCCCGATCTGGTCACGGGTAAGCTGAATGGCAAACCGGGTTTCGTGGCGGTCAATCAGGCTGCGGTGAACCAGCAGCCCGGACGGTTTGTTAATGGCAACAAGGTATTCGTCACGGTAGAGGATTTCTAAAATATCCATATTGCCACACCACCTGAAACCTTAGGCATAACCAAACAAGTTAATGGCAACAATCAGCACCACTAGGAACAACAAGGTCATAATCCCGCCCGCCCGGATGAAGTCCGGCACGCGATACCCCGCAGGCCCCATGATCAAGGCATTCACCTGATGGGTAGGGATAATGAAGGAGTTGGAAGTCGCCAGCGCCACAATCAGCGCAAATACCGAAGGGTTCGCCCCTACCCCAAGCGCAATGTTCACCGCCAGCGGCACCAGCAATACGGTTGCGCCCACATTCGACATTACCAGCGAAAACAGGGTAGCGAGGACAGCGACTGCCGCCTGTATCACCCAGATGGGCATGTGCCCGACCACCATCAGGACGCTTTCCGCAATCCATTTGGCTGTGCCGGTCGATTCCACCGCATAACCCAGCGGGATCAGGCTAGCCAACAGGAAAACCGTTTTCCACGATACCGCTTTATAGGCTTCATCAATGTTCAACACCCCTGCGAGCACCATGCCAATCGCGCCCGTCATCAGGGCAACCGACAGTTTCAGATCAGTAAACAGCACCAACGTCAGGGCAATCGTAAAAAAGGTCAGTGCCCAACCCACTTTGGAAGGACGCATTTCTTCGGCACGCGGAAAATCATTGGTCACAACGATAAAATCACGGTCTTTTTCCAAACGTTCCAGCGCAGGCCAAGTGGTATACACCAGCAGCATGTCGCCCGCCTGAAAAGGAATTGCGCGAATTTCCTCGACCTTTTCATCTTCTGCATTCAGCACTTCGCCATTACGCAAAATACCCATCAGGGAAATGCCATAGCGCTTACGCAGCCACACATCAATCGCGGATTTGCCAATCAGGTTGGAGCTGGCAGGAATCACGACTTCGGCAATACCGCCACTTTTATCGGAAAGCAGATCACCAAAAGTCCGGGTACGGGAGTGTTTTTGCAACCCGGCCTTTTCGACAAAAGTCTCTTCCCGTTGTGGCAAGGTCAGCAAGCCAAGGGTCTGGCCTTTACGAAACTCAATGTCACGATCCAGCGCATCCACGCCAGTACGGATTTGCGTGCCGTCTTTCAGGGCAATAACCCGGACATGGAATTCTTTTTCGACATCCAGTAGTTTGCGCCCCAGCAGTGGGCTGTTGTTTTTCAATTCCATTTCCGAGAGCGTGAGGGAAATACCGTAATTGCGCTTGAGGTAGTCCAGCGTGCTTTCTTTCTCAGTGGTGCGTGCCGCGACATTGGGCAATACAAAGCGCCCCGCCACCACGAAATACAGGATACCCACCACCACCAGCGTCAGGCCGATAGGTGTCACATCAAAAATTTGCCAAGTATGTAATTGTGAGGCTTCCGGCAAATGCTTGTTGGAAGTCAGAATCAAATCATTCAGCAAAATCAACGGGCTGGAGCCAATCATGGTAACAGTACCGCCCAAAATCGCACAGAAGCCCATCGGCATCAGCAAACGCGACATCGGGATGCCGGAACGGTTAGAAATACGGTTCACCACCGGCAAAAACAGCGCTGCCGCCCCCACGTTCTGCATGAAGGATGAAATGAACGCCACCGTCCCGGAAATAATCGGGATAATGCTTTTTTCTCTGGTTCCGCCAATCCGCAGGATGAAAGCAGCAACCTTGGTCATCAGGCCAGTTTTATCCAGCCCTGCGCCAATGATCATGACCGCAATGATCGACATGACCGCATTACTGGAAAAGCCCGCAAACAGGTGATCATAGGGAACCAACGCTTTACTCAACCCCATAATCGGTGCCAGCAGTGTGGTCAACCCTAGCAGCACCATGATGACGATCGCAGCCACATCCACACTGACGACTTCAAACGCAAACAGGTAAACCGTCAGCATCAGGATGGTAACCACCCAGGCAACCCCGGCTGACGGTGCAATATAAGCAAGCAACACCGCCGCCAGCGGAAACAGTAAGGCTGCAAGCGTTTTGGTTCTCGACGATTTGGTTGTATTTGGCATGGTCCCTCCCCAGAGCACATAAAATGAGGAGCCATACTACGCTAATTAGCAAGGTATTTCAGGTTAAAAACACACCTAGGGACTAACATTAATAAGAACAAGCAAACTGAGGAGGAACACCATGAAAACCATAAAACAGGTACTGGTCAAGAAAGGCCATGACATTTACAGCACCGACCCCAGTGTGTCAGTCATTGATGCGGTCAAGGTAATGGCTGAGAAAAAAGTCGGCGCGTTACTGGTATTGGAAGGTGGCAAGCTCAAAGGCATTATTTCAGAGCAGGATTACACCCGCAAAGTGATCCTGACCTGTCTTGATGCCGATCAAATGTGCGTCGGGGACATTATGACCACGCAAATCATCGTCACCAAGCCTGACCAGCCGATTCAGGAAGTCATGGCCATCATGACCGACCGCCGCATCCGCCACCTGCCGGTGATGCAGGATGGCGAACTGGTCGGGCTGATTTCCATTGGCGATCTGGTCAAGGAAGTAATTTCCGAGCAACAGTTTATTATCGCCCAACTGGAAAACTACATTCAGGGGTGAAAGCCGCCTGAATTCAGTCGTTTGCCAAGGTCAAACCGGGGTGTACCTTGCGGTATGCCGCCAGCAGGCTTTGGTGCGTCTCACAACCCTGCAACTCCAGCGTTGGCGCAGCAATACCCCAGAAGCGCAAGCTGCCATCCAGCAAACCCTGTGCCTGTTGCAGCGCGGTTGCACCATACAGCAAGCCGATATTGGGCGAATATCCTTCCACATCATCCATATCCAGCAAGGCTTCGATGCAACGGTAAGCCCGGCGGCGCTCGTCGCTGATCTGCTCGAAATGGCGAATCCATTGGCAACCTTCACGGATAGCATCTTCATCATGCATCGCCAGCGCCAACAGGGTTTTCAACTCGCCTACCCGCAAATCAGCCCACAAGGAACCCGCATCCGGTGCCAGCCCGATCAATGCCGCCACCGGCTGATGGTCATCCAGCCCCAGTTCCTCGATGGTATCGTACAGCTCGGTGCATTCCTCATCGTCCAGATCTGGCAAGTGCAGAATCGCTTCACGCACCGCATTGCCCGTGCTGTTGTTATCCCACTCCAGATCTTCAATCTGATAAATCTCGGACATTTCCGGCACAATAATCCGGCAGGCGTACACCCCCAGATGTTCGTAATCCATGATGTAAACGTCGAAATCTTCAGCATGGAGACGCTCCAGCAAGTACTGGCATTCCGCTTCGGTCGTGCCGCTGAAATCCCAGTCGACGAATTCATGGTCAGGCTCACTCCACAGAAAATCCCAATGGATCGGCCCGCTGGAATCAATGAAATGGGTTTCCAGATTTTGCGGGCTGGCCACATCTTCCAGCTCGAAACTGGGTTCGGAAAAACCTGCCAAACGATCCAGCGCCCTGCCCTGCAATAACTCGGTCAAGGCACGCTCCAGCGCCACTTCAAAACGCGGATGCGCCCCGAAACTGGCGTAACAACCTTGATCATCCGGGTTCAGCAAAGTCACACACATGACCGGGTATGCCCCACCCAGTGATGCATCTTTCACCAGAATGCCAAAACCAGCCTCGCGCAATGCCTGAATACCTGCCTGAATCGAGGAATAACGGGCAATAACGTCCTCCGGTACATCCGGCAGACAGATTCCCTCAGCAATAATACGGAACTTGATGTGGCGCTCGAAAATTTCTGACAATGCTTGAGTACGCGCTTCCGTTTTGGTATTGCCCGCCGACATACCGTTGCTGACGTACAGGTTGCCGATGACATTGACCGGGAACCACACGGTTTTGCCATCCTGTTGACGCACGAAAGGTAATGTGCAAATGCCACGCTCTTCGTTACCAGAATTTAGATCCACCAACTTACTGGCATCCAGCGCGGTTTCGGGGTCGTAAAAACTCAAGGTATCGTCGTCCAGCAAGCCTTCCGGCAGGTTACCGCTGTCATCCAATGCAAACCATTTTTCCTGGGGGTGGTGCACAAAATTGCTGGCGGCGATGGTTTTGCCCAGATAAAAATCAGCCCAGAAATAGTTGGTGCTGAGGCGCTCGAAGTATTCGCCCAAAGCACTCGCCAAGGCAGCCTTGGCTGACGAGCCTTTGCCATTGGTGAACAACATCGGGCAGTCACGGTCACGGATATGCACCGACCAGACATTGGCAACGGGGTTCAGCCACGAGGCTTCTTCGATAGTAAAGCCCAGCTTTTGTAACTTTTCCTGCATCAGTGCTGTCGAAGTTTCCAGAGCGGCGTCTTTTCCCGGAATAAAGGTTTGTGCTTGCATGGGGGAACTCGGTTGGTAGTGGGTCATGAAACTTTAGGTGAACTATTTTAGCGCACTGCACAAACAGGCGTCTTGTTATTCGTTATAATCAGAGGATATTGTTATGGCAACTTGTTGCAGCCCCGATATAAAAATAGGCGGAAAGGGAGTTTGTATGTCACGGAATGACTATTCCATCAAAAATTGGTTAATTATTATACTACTGGTAATGTTACTCATCGCAGGTTTGGCACTATTTGCCCATCAGTTACGCGGGGCACAGGCCGATACCCCCCCCGACGGTCTGCGGGAATTACGTGCCAGCTTATTGACCGACCCTGGCAGTGTGGGGGGTAGCTGGCTGCGCACGCTCAACCCCACTGTCAAAAATGTGCAAGGTGATTTGGTCTGGAATAGTACACAACAGCAAGGCGTCATGCGGCTGCTGGACTTGCCCAAGCCCAAGGCAGGCACGTTTTATCAGTTGTGGTTATATGATGCACTGGGGGAAAATCAGGAGCCAGTATCAGGCGGTATCCTGCAACAAGGCTCAGGCAAAACAGAACTGTTTGCCCCAATCAAGACCACCGTGACGGTACAAGAGCCTTATAAGTTTGAGTTAAAGCTGCAAACCAGCAATGATGCAGCCAATGGAAACATTCTATTGATGGTACAACCCTAAAACTTCTGCACCAAAGCTTGAGGTTGGACTGGCGAATGCTGGCTGGAAGACAAAATAGTATTCATACCCAGCGAAAATATCGCCAAAATGCCGAACATTTGAACAATTTCAGGCACAGGTAACTGCAAAACACTTAAGCCATAAAAAAAAGCGACCATTACAAACGCTAATGCATCAATCCAGTTTTCGCGTGTTGACTGTATTATTTTATAAAAATCGTTAATCATTGTTGAACTCCCTCTAGCATCTCCGTGCTAATAAAATATCCATGATAGTATAAACTATAACCAGACTACCCAACGATGCTTTAACCTTACCTTAATGTTTCAATGAATTATTGTATACCCCCCATTAGGTGATTATGCTTAAGGCATTTTAGCTAGACAGGCATGACCCATGAGCGAGAACACCCCGGTTGAATTCACCGCGAGCGACGATTCGCGTCAACTCCTCAAAAATGAATTGGCACAACGCCAGGCACAGTTAATGCAACTGACCCCCGCCAGCAACCCGCTGGAACGCGCCAGTGTGCAATACGCCATTGCCGAAGTCATGCTGGAACTGGAAGAGCCGGGAATGCGCGAAGCCGCGTGGGGCATGACCCGCGAATCGTTTGAAATATTCCGTGACCATGAACAATGGGAAGATGCAGTGCGTTGCTGTGATGTGCTGTTCCGCTGCGACCTGCCAGCGTCTATCCCCGCTTTGGGTAACGGTTTGTGGTTGGCGGTCACTTACCCGATTGACCCTCAAGTAACCATTATGATGCTCAATAACCTGATTGACGCGACTCCACCGCAAGCCGATGGCGCAGCCGTAGCCGCTACCGTCGCGCACTACATCGCCGATTTACGGCTGGAAGGTGAACAACGCGACAGTGTCATGTTCCTCACCAGCGCCATGCTGGCCAAAGTGGCAGAACGCCACAGCAACGTCAATTCACAGGAAGCCATGAATTTGTGGCTGAACAAGCTGGATCTGCTCAACCCCAAAGTATTCCTGCCGCGTCTGGGGCAAGTGATTGATGCCATTACGGAAGGTCAATGGTGGTACGACCGGGATGCATTACGTGCCCGCCTACCTGTGCATTAAAACGTTATAAAAGAAAACGACTGTTCGATTAAATAACGGACAGTCGTTTCCATGATGGCTTATTGCTTGTTGCCAATAAAAAACAACACATCATTAACTGAACTATTCAAGGTAACACTGAACAGTCGATTATTAGCTGGGTTTAAATAAGCCGAGCCTTTACTATTGGTACTTCTGCCACTATTTCTTTCACTGCAATTAACGCCATAATCAATGGAAACGTTATAAGCATTGCCCCGTACTGTCGGCGAAACATTGCCGGTAAAAGTACACCCATCAGTGCGGCTGCCGCTCAGTTGCCCAGCTTCGTAAATAACCAATGTTGTATCCCGACTACCATTTGCCAGACTGGTGCTTGTCCCGCTGTATGTTCCACGGATGGCGGCAAGGCTGGGCGTCAAATTATAACGGCCGTCATGCGTCGTATTCAGGGCAATGATGCCACTGGGAATATCGGTATACGTCAACGAAGCCTGCAAGCTGGACTGGGCGGTATAACTGCCAGTCCAGGTGAGGGGCATTAATGCGCTTGTTTCAAAGTTGAAATCCTTGCCATTGCTGGAGGTGATTTTCCCGTTGCTTGACAGGCTATTCCCCACCACTACACCCGCCACGCTGGCATTACTACCTGCGGGTGAATACAACATCCAGTAAAAACCACTACTCAGAAGCAGAACAGTCACCGACCTGCCGTTATCCGTGCTCCCCTGCCACAAACCCTCGGCATTCAGTACGCTATTAGCCGTGGCCGTACTGCTACCAGCGCCAGCACCTGTCAGCACCGTAGCGGTACTACCAGCATTGGTGATGCCAGACGTGTTAGCGCTGTTGGTAGTACTGGTCGTGCTAACAACATAGGGTGTCAAGCTATTGCTGGCAGTGGAACCGCTCAGCGTTGAGCCACTTCCGCCGCCACCACAAGCGGAAACACCCAGAGCCGCCAATAAGGAAAGTACTAAAATACGAATTTTCATGAAGCAAGCCATCCTGAAACTGTGTGAGTTACCTGACATCACACAGTAGTACGGCTGCCCGTTTAGCGGCGGGGATTACTGGCTAAAGTAGCGATAGTGTCCGATGATCGGCCAAAAAAACAAAGCATCCTCGACATTCGTGCCGTAAGCGATATTGTGCCCCATTAGCGGACGTCCATCTGAGGTGACGTAATGCGTGACCAGACCAATATGCGCCTGCCCTTTACCCAAATCCCACGCCACCACATCGCCCGGCTGGTAATCTGCCGGATTTTGGGTAATCGGCAACGACTTGCCTTGGCGCTCGAAAAACCGCATCAGGTTGTATACCCGGCGATGGTCGATATTCGTATCGGGGTTTTTCAAACCCCACTTGCTCGGATACGCACCAAAATTCCGGCGCATGTCTTCGTGCAATGCCTGCTGCAAGTCAACGCCTTGAGCACGGAATGCCCGCACAATCACATCCGCGCATACCCCGGTTGATTCCGGCACATCGCCACCGGGGTATTTGAGATTAACGTAAGCGGGGTCATACCCACGAGTTACCTCTACTTGTTGGTACACCGACTCCAGCAATTTTCTCACCGGCTCAGGCGGCTTCGGCTCCAGCACAGGCGGCGGTTCCGGCGGCTTGATAACGGGTGGCGGTATAATAATCTGCGGCGGCACGACGGGCGGCAACATAAAGCGCCGATACGCATCCCAGCCCAGATACAGGATCAACAGCAGCAAAAACAACCAGACGAAATACCGCATAAAACGCCGCACCTGTTTATACCGTCACGAAAATGTGACCGTCTTCGACACTGACCGGGTAAGTTTTCAGGGGAATTTCGGCAGGTTCGGCCATGGGTGCGCCGGTTTTAACGCTGAATTCTGCGCCATGCAGGGAACATTGCACCCGATCACCGTGCAAGCAACCGAGGTACAGCGAAGCATCTTCGTGGGTACACATATCGTCTACCGCGTAAAATTCACCATCCACATGGCAGACGAGGATGCGTTTGCCATTGCCTACGTCGACCCGTTTCATCTTTCCGGGTTTGATTTCGTTTATACTGCCAGCATCGAGTCGGGAGTTGTTCATGAGTGCATCTAACCAAAATGTGTGGATTATGGGGTGTGGTGACATTGGTCGCCGTGTCGGACGGTTATACCAAAACGAGGGAACCAAGGCTATAGGCTGGGTGCGCGGTGAGGAATCCTTGCGGCTGGGTCTGGAACAAGGTTTAGCCATGCGTCAGGGCGATGTGGATCGCGGCAGCTTCTTCCCAATTTTCGCGTTGGATGAAGCGCCAGTCTACTGGTTCATGCCGCCACAACCCCGTGGGGAAACCGATGACCGGATACGGCGTTTCCTCAAAGCGGTCGATGCAGCCCCCAAACGGGTGGTATTAATCAGCACTACCGGCGTCTACGGTGATTGCGCAGGCCGCTGGATCGACGAAACCGAACCGCTGAAACCCGTGGCTGACCGCGCCAAACGCCGTGTCGATGCTGAAAACACCGTGCAGGAATGGGCAGCACGTTTTGGCGGTGACATCGTGATTTTGCGCGTCCCCGGTATTTACGCCCCCGACCGCTTACCGCTGGAGCGCCTTAAACGCGGCGAACCCGTGCTGCATGAGGCCGAAGCGCCGTGGACCAACCGCATCCACGCCGATGACTTGGCAATGGTGTGTAAATGGGCAATGGAAACTGCCCCCGCCGGAGCGATTTACAACGCCACCGACGGCCACCCTTCCACCATGACCGATTATTTCAACCAAGTGGCGGATTACGCCGGGTTGTCGCGCCCCCCGCAAATCCGCATGGCAGAAGCGCAAGCTGCCATGAGCGCCGGAATGCTCTCGTATTTGCAGGAATCACGGCGTATTCGTAACGATAAACTGTTGACTGAATTAGGTATCCCGTTAAAGTACCCGTCCCTGACCGCTGGTCTGGGCATGTTGAAAGGATAGAACCATGATTGATTACGCAAACGACGACGAAGAAGACGATTACATCAGCCGCAGCCACTTCAAGCGCGAAGCCGAAGCGATGCAAGCCTTGGGCGAGCGCCTGATTACCCTGCGCAAAGAGCAGCTTGACCAACTGGATTTATCCGAAAAGCTCTATGATTCGATTTTGCTGGCACAACGCCTGACCGCTAACGGAGCCATCCGCCGCCAGCGCCAGTTCATCGGCAAGTTGATGCGTACTGAAATTCTCGAACCCATCGAAGCCAAACTGGCGGAATGGGATCGCGGTAGCAAAGCCGAAATTGCCCGCTTGCACCGCTTGGAACGCTGGCGTGATCGCTTGATTAGCGATGACAAGATGCTGAATACTTGGCTACAAGAGTATCCAGACACCGACGTGCAACGGATGCGCAGCCTGATCCGCAACGCACAGAAGGAAAGCGAGCTGAAAAAGCCACCGAAAAGCAGCCGTGAATTATTCAAGCTGCTCCGGGAAATCACCGACCACGAATCGTTACGCTAAGCAGATTTTAATCGTACTCGGTATCTTTCCAAATACGTAACACCGCGAATACGTCTTCCGGGGTATGGGTTTCACGCCCCGCGATTTCTTCGGCTTGGGCAATGACTTCGGGAATGTGGGTACGCAAAAACGGGTTGGTTTCAAACTCGCGCCCCAGCTCAAACGGCACGGTTGGGTAGCCTGCATCCAATAGCGCCCAACATTCTTCCATACGGACATCCAGCGCGGCATTATCAGGCTCGACCCATTTGGCGAAACCGATATTGTCCACGGTGTATTCGTGGGTGCAATACACCTGCGTATCGGCTGGCAGCGTGGCAATGCGTTGCAGCGAATGGAACAAGTCATCCAGCGTGCCATCGAACACCCGCCCGCAACCGTTGGCAAACAGGGTATCGCCACAGAACAGGCTACCTTCCCCGTAATACACAATGTGTCCGGCGGTATGCCCCGGCAATTCCATCACGCTGAAACTCAGCCCCAACGACTCAAGGTTAAGCTGCTCGCCTTCCGCCAATGGATGACTGACGAGCGGAATACGTTCATTCACCGGGCCATACACGGGTAAGCCGGGGTAGGCTTGCAGCAATTTTTCAATGCCACCCACATGATCGCGATGATGATGTGTGATCAGGATAGCGACCGGCTGCATGTTCAAGCGCTGAAGTGCCTCAAGCACCGGAGCAGCATCACCGGGGTCGACAATCGCGGCTTGCTGGGCGGCCTCATTGCTGATCAGCCAGATGTAATTATCAGTAAAAGCGGGTATTGGGGTTACTTGCATCATAAAAAGACACCTTATTCAGGGTTTCAGCAGTTAGACTATAATGCTCACTGCCTTATAATCGCATATTTACCAGCACATCGGGCGGATTTTCAGATGAATACACGCACAGGCCAGCTTTACATTGTTTCAGCACCTTCCGGCGCAGGCAAATCCAGTCTGCTCAACGCTTTGCGCGAGCGCGTCGACCATCTGGCGGTATCGGTTTCACACACCACCCGCCAGCCGCGCCCCGGCGAACAAGATGGCATACACTACCATTTCACCCCAGTAGACGTATTCCGCCAACAAGTGGCAGACGGCAATTTCCTCGAATACGCGCAAGTGTTTGATAACTACTACGGCACTTCACGCCTGTCGGTGGATGCCTTACGCGAAACCGGCAAGGATGTGATCCTCGAAATTGACTGGCAAGGAGCACAGCAAGTCCGCGAACGCGCGGATGTCACCAGCATTTTCATCCTGCCCCCTAGCATTGCGGCCTTGAGCGAACGCCTGCACGGGCGCGGGCAAGACAGTGCCGAAACCATCCAACGGCGGATGCGTGATGCACAAGCTGAAATGTCGCACTACCCCGAATACGATTACCTGATCATCAACGACGATTTTGAAACGGCACTGGCGCAACTGGCCTGCATCTTCCAGAGCGAACGCCTGAAACTCACCTCGCAAATCCAACAGCATCAGGCATTGCTGACTGATTTGGTCGGCTGATGGCTTTCAACGTTGTTAAATTCTCGCGGCGCTGGCTGGCTTTTCTGCCGGATAGTCGGCGGCTGGAACTCTACCCACCTTGGTGGATGATGCGTATCAAGGTGTTGAAGCTGGACAATGACTGGCGACACATCCGCATTCGCCTACCGCTGACGTGGATTTCGCGCAATATGGGCGGCAGCATGTTTGGTGGCTTTCAGGCATCGTTGGCTGACCCGATTGCACCGCTGGCGTGCTCGAAAGTCTTCCCGGAATACCATGTGTGGACACGGCATTTGAGTGTGGATTTCGTGCGCCCCGGCATTACCGATATGGAATTGCGCTTTGATTTTCCGCCCGACACCGAAGTGGCTATTCGGGCAGAACTGGAAAGGCGTGGGCGTAGCACACCGAGCTTTGAATATGGCTTATACGACAACCAAGGGCGGCTATGCACCAAGGTTGTGTGTGTAGTCGCCATCCGCCCAGCAGGGTATCTGGCGCAAATCGGCTCAGCCGCGTAATGGTGCAGGACTAGCGTGAGCGACCACGGGGTGAGGGTGGACGTTTACCACCACCCGCACCCGCAGGGCTGGCTGGACGCGCCAAACTCGCTCGCCGTGAGGAAGGATGGCTTCCGCCAATCACGCCACGACGACCAGATTCAGCCGGTTTCGCCGCAGCTCCCGGTCTTGGCCCGCCGGATGAGCGTGATGGACGCGAGGAACGTTCTGGACGCTCTGCATTGAAATCAGAACCATCTTCAAACTGCATATCGACCAAACCGTAGAGCTTGCGTAATTCGCGCACTTCCAGCTCTTTGTAATGCCCGCTGCGTAAGTAACGCGGCAGCATCAGGTTGCCGTAACGCACCCGAATCAGGCGACTGATTTTCACGCCTTGGGATTCCCACAAACGGCGCACTTCGCGGTTGCGGCCTTCTGCCAGCACCACGTGATACCAATGGTTCAAGCCTTCGCCGCCAGCATCCTTGATGCGGATGAAGTTGGCTTTGCCGTCTTCCAACTCCACGCCTTCCTGCAAGCGGATCAGCATTTCATTGTCAACCTGACCCATGACCCGGCAAGCGTATTCGCGCTCAATTTCCGAGGAAGGATGCATCAGTTTGTTGGCCAGTTCGCCGTCGGTAGTGAACAGCAGCAAACCGTCGGTATTGATGTCGAGACGCCCGATCATAATCCAGCGCCCGGCGCGGATTTTCGGCAAGTTATCAAACACCGTGGGGCGGCCTTCCGGGTCACTGAGGGTACACATTTCGCCCGCAGGCTTGTGGTACATCAGCACTTTATGGGTGGCATGGATGCGCGAACTCAAGTGCAGGCGCTGACCGCGCAAGGTGACTTGATCGTTTTCGTCAATCGCCTGCCCGGATTCGGCACGATTACCGTTCACCAGAATTTCGCCAGCGTTGACCATGCGCTCGATTTCACGGCGTGAGCCATAACCAGCGCGGGAGAGGAGTTTTTGGATGCGTTCTTTCATGCGGGGAATATTACGCCTATTTCCCCCAGTAGTCTTGCAGGAGATTATGGCATTGCACAAGCTGAGCTACACTCGCGCGATTCGACTACCCTGAGAGTATCCATGACTGCTGTTGCCCACACTGATACGCTTGTTAAAAGCACCACTTGCTACGAATGCGATGCCAATTGCCTGTTCGATGTCACCATCGACGCGAGCGGACGCGCCATCAAGGTGGAAGGCTTACCCAACTGTCCACGCGGACAGCTACAACTGGAACGCCAATACCACCCCGATCGCCTGCTCTACCCGTTGAAACGGGTCGGCGCGAAAGGCTCTGGCGAATTCGAGCGCATCAGTTGGGAGGAAGCGCTCGACACCATCGCCGCCCACTTGCAGCAAACCAAAGCCGCACACGGCGCACCCGCTGTCGGTTTCTTCGCCGGATACACCAAGGAAGCCCGCCCGCAATTGCAGCGCCTCGCGCACGCTTTCGGCAGCCCCAATTACCTCACCGAATCCGGCTGCTGTTTTTCGGCAACGATGGTGGCGGAAAAACTCACTTACGGTTACAAGCTCAAAACCACCTCCACGGTTGAATCGCCCAAAACCCGTTGTGTGTTGGTGTGGTCAACCAACGCTTCCGGCTCGATTCCACCGTTTGAAAACCACCACCTTGCCAGCCGCAAAAAAGGCCGCAAGATGATCGTGGTCGACCCGCGCCGCACCGAAACCGCTGAACTGGCCGACATTCACCTGCAAATCCGCCCCGGCACGGATGGCGCACTCGCGCTCGGTTTCCACCACCTGATATTCAAAAACGGCTGGCAAGATCAGGCGTTTCTGGATGAATGGGCGAATGGGCTGGATGCTTTCCGTGATTATATTCAAGCATTCCCGCCGGAACGGGTTGCGGCGATTTGTGGGATTAGTGAGGCGGATTTATGTGCAGCGGTTGAACTGTTTGCCACCACCCACCCGGCGCAAATTGCCATGTCGCCGACCTCCACCGTGCAGCACAGCAACGGTTTCCAGAACCACCGCGCGATGATTTTGCTGTCGGCAGTCACGGGCAATATCGACCGGGAAGGCGGCAACCGCTTCTTCAACGACAAAGTATTGCCCAAGCCAATTGAGCTGTTCGACGTGTGCAAAAACGAACTGCCACCACGCATTGGCGACGAAGTGTTCCCGATCTGGACAAAATACTGGCCTGCCGCGCAAAGCATGTTGATGCCGGATTGCATCCTCGAAGGCAAGCCGCAGCCGCTCAAAACCTTGCTGGCAATGGGCATTAATACTGCGATGTGGGCAAACTCCAAACGCATGGAACAGGCACTCGGCGCACTCGACTTTTTCGCCGTCTCTGATTTTTTCCACAACCCGGCCACCTTGCAAGCCGATATTGTGCTGCCTGCCGCCACCAGTCTGGAACGCACCGCGCTGATTGCTTACCCCGGCTGTGCGTATCAAGGGGAGGTCAAATACCGCCACCAAGCCCTGCCGCCACGCGGTGAAGCCAAACCGGATGGACAAATCTTCCTCGAACTCGGCGTCAAACTCGGCATGGCGGAACAGTTCTGGCACGGCAATCTCGCCGCGTCGTGGGAAGAAATGGGCGAAGGTTTACCCGACGACATCCGTAAAGAAGCGTGGGAAAACCCGGCGGGTGTGACCGTTTACAGCCCGGTCATCGAGGAGTTGGTGGACATGGGCTTTCTGGATGCTGACCGCCAATGGCGCATCAACGGCTTCCGCACCGCGACCGGCAAAATCGAATTCGATTCGGTAGAGTTGAAAGCGCACGGCTACGATGGCTTGCCGACGTATCGCGAACCGATGGAAAGCCCGCTGTCGACCCCAGAATTGCTGGCGGATTATCCGTTAGTGCTGACGTCTGGTGGGCGGCAAAAGTTTTTCACCCATTCGCAGCAGCACAATGTCGCGGCGATGCTGGCGTATGACCCGCATCCACGGGTACAGCTTCACCCGGATGATGCGGCTGCACGCGGCATAAGTACGGGCGATGCAGTGGAAGTACGTTCCGCGCGGGGGATGGTGCAATTTCGCGCCGATGTGACCGACATTATGAAACCGGGCGTGGCGCATTGCTTCCACGGCTGGAATGAGGCGAATGTGAATGAGCTGACCGACGATCAACACCTTGACCCGATTAGTGGATTTCCGCCGTTTAAATCGTTGTTGTGTGAGGTGCGCAAGGTGGCGGAAGGTTAAAAAATTTCTGATAATATCACGTATAATCATATTATTAGAGAATATTCGACGACCATCTGGAGTTCAACTCCAGATAGTCCAAAACACCTCATTACTGCCCCAGCATAGCCAGAAAACAAAAACCCCACAATCATGACGACCATCTGCTATCCGCTGCAAAACGTATTACAAAGCAGGGACACAGACTATGACAAGGATACCCGATGCCCTTCCACGGCGTTTTACCCCACCGCCACCACCTGTTTCAGCCGGAACCGCTGCATGATATTGGCGTTAATGATACCCATGCGTGGCGGCTTAACCCCCAACATCGCCACGTTTACGACAAATTGCAACTGGCACTCACCCAAGGCTTGCTGGCTGCACCGTGTGGCATTGATCCACTCAGCATGGGAATAAACGCCGCCACGCCACTACTCGTCAAACCCATGACCAACTTGCTGGGTATGTCGCTGGAGGCGCAAGCCACCACCGCAGGTGATTTATCAACGGGACAGACTCAGTGCGCCCCCGGCTGTTTCTGGGGTGAATATTTAGTAGGCGACCACACCAGCACCGATTGCTTGGTCTTGGCAGGCAAGGCGCTATGGTTTGCGCATACCCAAGGTGCTGCCGAAAAAGACCAGCAACGCCCGATATATTGGCATATCGGCGTAGACTTGCCGCATCTAGAACCCACGATTAGCGACATTATCCACACCCAACTCCCCGGCTACACTGGCCTATGCAATGTAGAAATGATCGGCGGTAAAGTCATCGAAATGCACTTACGCGGCTCGAACGGCTTTTTCGATTTTTACGGCAAGCACTTCGTCCCCGCATGGGTAGCACTGGCGGATAAACGCCTCTGGCAAGCGCTGGAACGGATACGCACAGGCTACGTTTACTCCTTGTTTGGCACGGCCCCCTTGCCAGCCAACTACGCCGAACGGGCAGCAACGCAAGGCGTGACGGTTGTGCCGGATACGGCAACCTTTGACCGCCGCGCCATCCTCTACGCCGATACCCTCGCAGCCGCGCAACACGTCGCCGCAATCCTGCGCCACCCGTAACCAGACCATCACATAAATACCCCACAATCATGGCGTACAACTGCCTTCAAGCCCGAAACGTATTACAAAGCACCAAACGATCAAGGAATATCGAATGACTGCTGCATTACTGCAAGAATACCAACGCATCCGCCACACCAGTGCCGCCATTTGTGCACCGCTGGCGCGTGACGATTACCAACTGCAAAGCATTGTCGAAACCAGCCCACCGAAATGGCATCTGGGGCATGTGACATGGTTTTTTGAAACCTTCCTGTTGCAAGCCTTTGTGAAGGATTACCAAACCTTCCACCCGGATTACAACTACCTGTTCAACTCGTATTATCAAACGGTTGGCTCGATGCAGCCTCGTGGCGAACGTGGCTTGATGTCACGCCCCACCGTGGAAGAAGTCTACGCCTACCGCACCGCCATTGATGAACGCATCGCCGATCTAATCACCCACGCCGATGCCAGCCAGTGGCCTGAGATTGCCGCACGGATCACGCTAGGCTTGCACCACGAACAGCAACATCAAGAATTGCTGTACATGGACATTAAGCACAATTTCTGGCGTAACCCACTACGCCCGATTTACCTGCCCAAACCCTTACCCGAACAAGACGCTATCCCGCTGACATGGGAAACACGCGAAGGCGGCTTAATCGACAGCGGCTTCGACGCCGCCAGTTTCGCCTACGACAACGAACGCCCCCAGCACAAAGTCTGGCTGGAAGCGCACCGCCTTGCCTCACGCCTAAGCACCAATGCCGAATACCGCGCCTTCATCGAAGACGGTGGCTACCAACGTGCTGATTTATGGCTCGCAGATGGCTGGTATTACATCAAGCAGCACGGCTGGCAAGCACCGCTGTATTGGGAAAAACGCGATGGCGTGTGGCACGAATTTACCCTACACGGTTTCGCGCCACTCAACCCCAACGCACCCGTCGCGCACACCAGCTATTACGAAGCCGATGCCTTCGCACGCTGGGCGGGCAAACGTTTGCCACTGGAAGCGGAACTCGAACACAAACTGCGTGAATTGCCCCCTCAGGGGCATTTCACCGACAGCAACACCTTCCACCCCCAAGCAGGCAGCGGGCAACACTACGGCTCACTGTGGGAATGGACAGCCTCGCCCTACACCGCCTACCCACGTTTCCAGCCGCTGGAAGGCAGCATGGGCGAATACAACGGCAAATTCATGTGCAACCAATGGGTGCTGCGCGGCGGCGCGTGCATTACCCCGCCCGACCATATTCGCCCCACCTACCGAAACTTTTTTTACCCCCATGACCGCTGGCAGTTCAGCGGCATTCGTCTTGCGGAGGACGCATGAACGCTACTTGCCCCAACACCACCAACGTGAGTTTTCACGATTATCAGCCGGAACTGGAAAGTTTCCGCCACGCCGTGTTGCACGGGCTGGCTCATGAACACAAGCAGATTCCGCCTAAATTCTTCTACGACGAACGCGGTTCGCAGTTGTTTGAAGCCATTCTGGAACAACCCGAATATTACGTGCCACACGTAGAAAAGCAGTTATACCGCGACTATGCGCCCGAAATTGCCACCCTGATCGGCGCAGAGTCCGTGTTGATCGAGCCGGGCAGCGGCAGTTGTGAAAAAGTGCAATTGCTGCTGGATGCACTGCGCCCGGCAGCCTATGTACCGATGGATATTTCCGGCGATTTCTTGCGCCAGTCAAGCGCAGCGCTGGGTGAAACGTTTCCGTGGTTACATATCCATGCCGCTTGCCTCGACTTTACCCGTGAACTCAAGTTGCCGCAGCACGTGCCGCAAGGCCGCCGGGTGGTGTTCATTCCTGGTTCCAGTCTGGGCAATTTTGATCTGCCGGAAGCGCAACATTTCCTGTTCCACATTGCGCAACTGGTTGGCAAAGGCGGCGGCTTGCTGATCGGTGTTGACCGCAAAAAGGACAAGGCCGTGCTGGAAACGGCTTACAACGATGCGGCTGGCGTCACCGCTGACTTCAACCTCAACCTGTTGGTACGCATCAATAACGAGCTGGGCGGCAACTTTGACCTAGCCCAGTTTGCACATTACGCCTGCTATAACGAAGCCATGGGTCGGATTGAAATGCACCTCACCAGCCTGACCGCGCAACGGGTGCAAATCGCTGGCAAAACCTTCTCTTTTCGTGAAGGCGAGCGCATCCACACCGAAAACTCCTACAAATACCATCCAGCAGAATTCATCGCGCTAGCAAGCGCCGCCGGGTTTACGTGCGAGCAACATTGGACAGATCCTGCTAATCTGTTCGGACTTTACTACTGCACCGTGCGAGCCTGAACCTATGCCAAGCCCTGACAGCCTCTTCAGCCAATTCCCAGCCCTACATGATTGCCTGTACTTCAACCACGCGGCAGTCGCCCCTTGGCCGCAAGTAACGGCGGATGCAGTGCAAGCCTTTGCCGCAGAAAATGCCCGCCAGGGTACGCTCAATTACCCACACTGGCTGACGGTGGAACAAGCCCTGCGCGAACAAGCCCGCCAATTGCTCAACGCCCCCGCAGCAGGCGACATTGCCTTGGTAAAAAACACCTCGGAAGGCTTGTCGTTCGTCGCCTACGGGCTGGACTGGCAAGCCGGGGATAATGTGGTCGGCATTCGTCAGGAATTCCCCTCCAACCGTTTTGTGTGGCAATCGCTGGCCAGTAAAGGCGTGGAATTTCGCCAACTGGATTTGACCGAACACGCCGCTGACCCTGAACAAGCCTTGCTAGCACTGTGCGACTCACGCACCCGTTTGCTCAGCATTAGCGCGGTGCAATACACCAACGGCTTGCGCATGGATTTGCAGAAAGTCGGTGAATTTTGCCGCGCCAATGGCATCCTGTTTTGCGTGGATGCGATCCAGCAACTCGGTGCCATCCCGTTTGATGCGCAACACGTGCAAGCCGATTTCGTCGTCGCAGACGGGCATAAATGGATGCTGGGGGCGGAAGGCTTGGCGCTGTTCTACGTGCGCCGCGAGGTGCAAGCGCAACTCAACCTGACCCAATATGGCTGGCACATGGCCGAAGGGCTCAGTGATTACAGCATGGAAACCTTCCAACCAGCGGTTGATGCGCGGCGCTTTGAGTGCGGCAGCCCGAACATGCTAGGGATTCACGCCCTGCACGCCAGCCTTGGGGTCTTGTTGGAAGCAGGAATGGATGAAGTGTGGGCGCAACTTTCCGCACGCATACAGTACCTGCTGGATGGGCTGGCGACGCTACCCGACATTGAAATCCTCAGTGATACCCGCCCGGAAAGGCGCTCAGGGATGCTGACCTTCCGTTCACGTACCCTGACGAATGAAGCACTATTCAAACACTTACAAGATCACGGGGTATTCTGCGCATCACGTGGCGGTGGCGTGCGGCTGTCACCGCATTTTTACACACCATTTACGCATCTGGACAAGGTTTTGCGGGTACTGGAATCATAAGGCTGTTTTTTGAGCTTGCTATTTATTATAAATAAAATCTATTATTGCCCGATATAAAATCAACCTAGCTAGCGCAATCCTCAACAGGATGCACTATATTTAGACTTGGCCTCGACAGGGGCGTCACGCCAAGGCACAGTAATTTGATGGTTGCAACCAAGATAAAGACGCAATGAATAAGAAAAAGACCAACTCATCCTTATACACTTCACCAATGGTCCTGCATGGGCAGATTACTTTTTTATCTCGCCACGGCTCTACTTGGTTCTGGGGGAATTTGTTTGCTGCCAGCCTGTTTATCCTGCTGCGCTGGACTGAACAGGATCATAACATGCCGTTACTGCTGGTTTGGTTTGGTGCGATCCTCACCATGAACGTCACCCGCTGGTTATTCGGGCAAGGCTTCTTGCCATCACAGCATTATTCACCCGAAGAGTTGCAGGCATTCGGGCATCGTTACCTGATTTATTCCACCCTAATCAGCGCATTATGGGGCGTCTCCGGCTTTATTTTATTTTCGCAGGACACGACTATCCAAGCCGTACACGTACTGCTGCTGGCGGGGGCAATTGTTGCCGCCATGCCGGTATTGGCGCTGTCCAGTTTCGCTTTATATGTGCAAATCGGTGCCATCCTGTTGCCCATTACCCTGAACCTGCTATTGCTGGGGGAAACGGCGCAACAATCATTAGCGTTGGCAACTGTGTTGCTGGGTGTGTTGCTAGCGATGGCTTCACGTTCCATTACCAGTCTGCTGAATGACTTACACGCCGTACAAATACAGGTGCAGGAACAGGCACATACCGACCCGGTAACACAAATCTCCAATCGGCGCTATTTCGACAGCACCTTCAAAACCGAATGGCGACGCGCCGCCCGTGAAGGCAAGCCCTTGTCACTACTGATGATTGATGTGGATCATTTCAAACGTTACAACGACCGTCATGGGCATCAGGCAGGCGACCAATGCCTACAAATTATTGCCCAGTGCATCAAAGCGGTAGCACGACGGGCTTCTGACGTAGTCGCTCGCCACGGCGGTGAAGAGTTCGTTATCCTGCTACCCGACACTCACCCGGAAGATGCCGCATTACTGGCAGAACGGGTGCGTAAAAGTGTGGAAGATCAACGCGTGCCGCACTCCGACGGGGCTATCCCACGCATTGTCACCGTCAGCATTGGGGTATCGAGTTGCACACCGAATCCACCGCACGACCCGCAGGCATTGCACGAAGCGGAAGTGATTTATCCTGCCATGTTACTCAATGCAGCCGATCGCGCTTTGTACCGCGCCAAGCGTAACGGACGTAACCAGATCGCCAAGGAAAACTGTGGCGAGGGCATGATCCAACTGGCAATGCCACCCGCCATTAGCACCCATGCAGCCTAAGCAGTAGGCCAAGTCTGCTGAATGTGACCGTTGCTGTTACAGTTTGTGACAAAAAATTTACGCCGTGTTTATCCAAATAGCATTTCTATCCACGAATAACATGCTATAAGGTGTTAGTCTGCTTTTTAAAAGAAACATAAAAATGGGGGGAAGCACAAGCTCGTATGGATATAGATAAAAAATTGGTTATTGCTGAACTGGATGCCATCCTTGCCAGTCCGCGCTTCCGCGCCCGGAAGGTCATTAAAACCTTTTTACGATATGCTGTGCAAGAAACGCTCGCTGGTCGAGGCAGCAGTCTGAACCAGCAGAGCATTGCCATCGAAGCACTGGGCAAACCCTCTGATTTTTCCCCCACTTACAACCCCTTGGTACGTATCGAGGCTGGGCGATTACGCAAATTGTTGCAAGAACATTATGCAGATGCCAGTAACACCAGCGCGGTGATAATCACCATGCCCAAAGGTAGGTATCAAGTCAGTTTCCGGCCGGGCACCCCCCCATTGACCATAACACCACCAGTGGCCGACGATCTGGTGCTCTCTCTCACCGAAGGTCCCAAATTATTTTTATCATGCCAGTTACTTGATCCGCATAGCCCCACAACCGTCCCGATGTGTAACCGGCTACGGGGTGAGCTATTACTGATACTGAGCCGTTTCCGCAATATCCGTCTGGTAACGCAACAGCACAGCAGCGATTACACTATCACCTGTGACATCCAATCAACAGCGGCTGAGATTGAACTATTTTTCGTGCTGACCCATACGCTCAGCGATGCGTTAGTGTGTGCCAATACCCTGCGCCTGCCAACCAACCCCAGTCAAGCCGATCTGGATGCGCTGTGTTTACAAGTCGCCGCCAATACCGTTGCCCTACATTCCGGCAAAATCATGTACCACTGGGCGCAATACCAGCTAAGCCTGACGATGCCCCTCCCCCCCCAGCACGAAGCGTTGGTACATTACCTCGCCTTCCTGCGCAACATTACCCCTGACAGTTTCAGCATTGCGCTGAATGCTTGTCGGCAACGCCTGAAACACTTCCCGAATGACAGCAAAGCCTTGGTCATCTTGGCGCGTTTATGTGGTTATGATCATGTATTGCAATACCATCTTATTGAAAACCTGGAAGCAACCTGGACACACGCAGCCCGCACCGCCATGAGACTTGATCCTGGCAATGCAGAAGCGCATTCCATTTTTGCCCATAACCGCTATTTTCTGGGTGATGACAAACTGTGCCGGGCAGAACTGGAAATCGCACGGCAAACTAACCCTTTCGATACCTCCATTGAGTACCTCTACGGCTTCGGGCTATACATGCTTGGCGATCAGGAAACCGGGATACAAGCCATCTACTCCCTCATGGCCATTCCTTTCCCACAACCGGACTGGTATCACGTGCTACCTTTCCTGCACGCCTTCAACCAAGGTGACTATCAGGTAGCCCTCGCACGGGCGGAACGCATCCAGCGTTTTGGCTTCTGGGGAGAAATGGCACGTTGCGTCAGTTATTTTCATCTAGGCCAACAAGAACGCAGCTTGCAAGAGCTTAAAGAATTATTACACTATAATTCAAAGCTCTTAAACACCCAAAATCCTGATAATCGGTCTATTTTTTCCCATGAGGCATTAAAAAAAGTGTTATCCAGCTTGCAAGAAATCAAGAAACTTATCGTTCGATAGTAATATTAAAATTTAATGGCCAGCTTAAAATACAATCAATAATTATTGAAGCAAAACACATTAGTTATTTCTATATTAATTTAAAAAAATTGATTTAATTAATTGTCTCAACCAGCCTATAAATCAACGTAGCTTATCTAAACGCTGAATGGCAGGGACTTTTTCTTATGAACATGATTTCACAAACCCATCTGCGGTGGGTACGGGCAATGGCAGTAATCGTAGCGCTAACGCCTTATCTTACCGGCTGTAATAGTAGCGATGCTAGCGCACTACAGGACAGTCCGGCGACCACCGTAGCTGCGGCAACTACCAGCACCGCAGCCGCCATCAGCACCGCAGCCGCCATCAGCACCGCAGCCGCCATCAGCACCGCAGCAGCAACCCCCAGCACCGCAGCCGCCATCAGCAGCACCACAGACAACGCCCCACCTTCCGCTGCCCCCGCCAGTACCAACAGTACGACGTCGGTCACCACCAGCAGACGCTACAGTCTGGTATCCAGCAGTGGTCAAGTGGTTGATGCCAGTGACATCAACCAGAACAGCTCACTGTCTTTCGGCTCAACGGGCGCAGCAGGTCGTCCAGAAGCCGATGGTGCAGACATGACACCACTGAGCACTGCCGAACTGGAAGCCATGAAAACCACTACCACCCCGGCAGCACGTATTATTCAGGAATCAGTGCTGGGCTTCGACAGCCGTTTTCAGGTAAACCCTTACACTTACCCACAACGTGCTGTTGCCCTGATTACCTATAACGGTGCTACCCACTGCACCGGCTGGCTGGTCAGCAAAGATACCTTGGTCACCGCTGGTCACTGTGTCCACGGCGGCGGAAGTACCGGTCGCTGGGGGACGCTCAGTGCCTTCAAAATCTATCCAGGATTCTCCGACGACTACGCACCTTACGGCTCTTGCACCCCTAAAGAAATCTATTCCTCTTCGGGCTGGATCACAGTAGCAGACACTGACTCAGACATTGGCATCATCAAGCTGGACTGTGAAGTAGGCAACTCAACTGGCTACTTCAGTTATTTCGTTGCCGATCCCGTAGAAAACGTTGCCATCACTATCAACGGCTACCCGGGTGACAAAGCCGAGGGACACCAGCAATGGGCCAGCACAGGCACAATTTCACACGCCACAGCAGCCAAACTGTACTACGACAATGACACCACGGGCGGCATGAGTGGCTCGCCCATCTGGGTTCAAAACGCCAATGGAACGGCCTGGTCTTTCGGTATTCATACCAATGGGGAAAGTATATTGTTACCCAACACCAATGCCGGAACCCGTATTTCCCAAGATGTTTTTGACCTGATCACAGCCGTCAAGGAATTACCGTAAGCACGCCCCCACATCGGTAGGTGAATCCAGCAAGGCGGCGCGTTACAATGCCCGCCTTGCTTTTTAATGTATAACGCTGGATTCCTACCTGATCGTGAGCAACCTTATTCAAAAACGCGCCCTGCGCCTGCAAAACCTCCCCAAGCCCGAATACCCGGAAGAACTTCCGGTAGCGGCGCGGCGTGCCGAAATCATCAAGGCCATTGCAGCACATCAAGTCGTCATCATTTGCGGCGAAACCGGCTCCGGCAAAACCACCCAAATCCCCAAAATGTGTCTGGAACTGGAACGCGGGGTCAACGGCTTCATCGGCCACACCCAACCACGCCGCATTGCCGCACGTAGCGTCGCCGCCCGCATTGCCGAAGAACTCAAGGTGCAACTAGGGCAACAGGTCGGCTACAAAGTCCGTTTCCACGACCGCTGTTCACCCGACAGTTACGTGAAACTGATGACGGATGGCATCCTGCTGGCAGAAATCCAGCAAGACCGTTACCTCAAACAATACGACACCCTGATCATTGATGAAGCGCACGAACGCAGCCTCAATATCGACTTCCTGCTCGGCTACCTGAAATGGCTGCTTCCCAAACGTCGCGACCTGAAGGTAATCATCACCTCGGCCACCATCGACCCGGAACGCTTTTCACAACACTTTGATAATGCACCTATTATTAATGTATCCGGGCGTACCTACCCGGTAGACATCCGCTACCGCCCCTTGGTGGATGTGGATGCCGAAGAAGAATTCGAGCGTGACCAAACCCAAGCCATTCTGGATGCGGTGGATGAACTGGGGCGCGAAGCCCCCGGCGACATCCTGATATTCCTGCCGGGCGAACGCGAAATCCGCGAAACCGCCGAAGCCTTGCGTAAGCATCACCCACCCGCCACCGAAATTCTGCCGCTGTATGCCCGCCTCTCCAATGAGGAACAGCACCGTATTTTTGAGCCACACGGACGCCGCCGCATCGTGCTTTCCACCAACGTCGCGGAAACCTCCCTCACCGTGCCCGGCATCAAATACGTGGTGGACAGTGGTTACGCTCGCATCTCACGCTATTCGTGGCGCGCGGGTGTGCAACGCTTGCCGATTGAAAAAGTCTCGCAAGCCTCTGCCAACCAGCGTTCCGGGCGCTGCGGACGGGTCAGCAACGGCATCACCATCCGCCTCTACAGCGAAGACGATTTCAACAAACGTCCGGTGTTTACCGAGCCGGAAATCCTGCGCACCAACCTCGCTGCCGTCATCCTGCAACTTGCCACCATGTGGACAGCGGATGTGGAAAATTTCCCGTTCGTCGAACCACCCGATACCCGGCTAATCCGCGACGGTTATAAACTGCTGTTTGAAATCGGCGCAGTGGATGCCGATTACAACGTCACCCCCAGCGGACACCAACTCGCCAAACTGCCGCTCGATCCACGCTACGGGCGCATGTTACTGGCAGCGCAGGAAAACGGCGCATTACGCGAAGCACTAATCATCGTCAGCGCCCTGACATTGCAAGACCCGCGTGAACGCCCTTTAGACAAACAACAAGCCTCCGACGAAAAACACAGCCGCTTCAAGGACGAGCACTCCGATTTCCTCGGTTTCCTAAAACTCTGGGATTACTACCACGAACAACGCAAACACTTGACCCAACGCAAGTTCCGCGAATTGTGCAAGAAAGAATTCCTGTCGTTTATGCGCCTGCGTGAATGGCATGACATTCACCAACAACTCCATCAAATGCTCGCCGAAATGGGTTGCAAGGAAAACGCGAGCGAAGCCAGCTACGACGCCATCCACCTCAGCCTGCTGACCGGCTTACTCGGCAATATCGGCATGAAGGATGAAGACCGCGAGTACATGGGCGCGGGCGGACGTAAATTCCACTTATTCCCCGCCTCCAGCTTGCGTAAAAAGCCCCCGCAATGGGTCATGGCTGCCGAGTTGGTGGAAACCTCACGCCTGTTCGGGCGCACCATCGCCAGAATCCAGCCAGAATGGATCGAAAAACTCGCCGCTCACCTATTACGCCACCATTACACCGAGCCACACTGGGAACAAAAACAGGCACAAGTAGCCGCGTTTGAACGCACCTCGCTGTACGGCATTACCATTACCCCGCGCCGCAAGGTCAACTATGGGCGCATTGACCCGGAAGTTTGCCGTGAAATTTTCATCCGCCACGCACTGGTCTACGGTGAATACCGCACCCCTGCCCCCTTCTTCCAGTACAACGCCGAACTGATCGCCGACATCGAAACGCTGGAAGCCAAAGGCCGCCGCCGCGACATCCTCGCCGATGAGCACCGGCTGTACGAATTTTATGAGCAACGCATTCCCGCCCATGTCGTCAACGGGCCTACCTTCGAGCGCTGGCGCAAAAAAGCCGAGCAAAAAGACAGTCAGTTACTGCACCTCAGCCGCGATTACCTGATGCAGCGCGAAGCCGGGCATGAAAAGAGCGGGCAATACCCCGATACCCTGTCCGTACAAGGCATGATTCTGCCGCTCCGTTATCACTTTGACCCCAAGGCCGAAGATGATGGCGTCACTGTGCGCGTACCCTTGCTCGGTTTGAACCAACTTGCCGTGATACGCTTCGATTATTTAGTGCCGGGAATGCTGGAAGAAAAAATCACTGCATTAATTCGCGCCCTCCCCAAGCCCATACGCAAACAGTTTGTGCCCGCACCCGATTACGCACGAGCCTGCCTCGAATCTATCCAGCCCAGCGACACCGTTCCCTTGCAAGCTGCTGTTGAGAAACACCTGTTGCGTATGACCGGCAGCCAGATTCCCCCCGAAGCTTGGGTAGACGTGGCATTGCCCAACCATTTACAAATGCGCTTTGAAGTGGCGGATGAAACCGGCAAAGTCATCCGCAGCGGGCGGGATCTGGAAACCCTGCGCGGTAAGGTTCGCCAGCAAACCCGTCAGGAACTGGCCTCCAAACCCGTGCAGTCCATCGAACGGGTTGGCATCACCGCGTGGGATTTCGGCGATTTGCCCGAACTTTATTGGTTAGAAGCAGGCGGAACAAAATTACGCACTTGGCCTGCCTTGGTCGATGCCAACAACAGCGTCACCATCCGCCTATTTGACAATGAAGCCGACGCTACTCAAGCACACTGGCAAGGCGTCTTGCGCCTATTCCTGCTCACTTTGCCGGGTGAAGTGAAAGATGTACCCAAATACGTTCCGTCCATGCAGACCTTGTGCCTGCACTACGCCGCCACTGGCAAATGCGATGAATTGAAGGAAAGCATTACCCGTTACGTCTTCCGTCAGGTCTTTGCGGATTACCTGAATATCCGTAAACAAGCTAGTTTTGAACATGCCTTGGGTGAAGGCCGTCGCCAAATTTTCCCACAAACGCAGGAAACAGCCCGGCTACTCGCTCCCATCCTTGCCCTGTACCACGAACTGCGCAAGCAACTGAAAGGTAAAATGCAACCAAGCTGGCTGGAAGCCCTGAATGACATCAGTGATCAATTGAATCATCTGGTGTATGTGGGTTTTCTGGACACAGTATCGCCCGAGGAATTACGGCACTTTCCGCGTTACCTCAAAGGCATTCAAAGGCGATTGCAAAAATTGGCGGAGAATCCGACCAAAGACAGGGCATTACGGGTACAAGTGCAACCGTACTGGGATCAATGGAAAGCAAAAAAACACAGGGAGAGTAGCGAACATGCCAGCGAGTATCGCTGGATGCTGGAAGAATTCCGGGTATCGCTATTTGCGCAGGAGCTGGGAACCGCAAGGCCGGTATCGGCCAAGCGGCTGGATGAACTATGGAAGAAAGCGCTTACTGAGTAGCCACCATCGCCGTCTGACTGCTACGTGGATAGCGGTTTGGATAGCCATAATACTTGTTGGACACTTCCGGCGACTTCATCTTGGTCAGCACAGAACCGATGATATTGCACTGTGCTTGATGCAAACGTCCCATTGCATCTTTCAAATTGCGCTTACCGGTTTGGCCGTAAGCACTCACAAACACAGTATTGCCGGTACGGTTAGAAATAATCAAGGCATCCGCCAAGCCCATCACTGGTGGCCCATCAAGGATAATGTGGTCAAACATACCTTCCACTTCGCTCAACAATTCAGTAAAGCGATCACTTGCCAACAATTCAGTCGGGTTAGGCACAGCGGAACCTGCTGAAATCGCGGAAAGGTTTTGCACGGTGGTTTCCTGAATCAGGTCGCTCACGTCCTTTTCGCCCAACAGGAAATCACTCACACCCACGCGATTTTCCAGACCCAGTTTGTTATGGGCTTCCGGGTGACGCATATCGCAATCAATCAACAGGACTCGTTTACCCGTGTAAGCAAATACCGTTGCTAGGTTCACGGCAGTAGTGGTTTTACCTTCACTTGGCGCAGGGCTGGTGACATTCATGAGTAAAGCCAACCCCTGATGCGACGGCGCTTTCATCATGAGAATGTTTTCACGTAAGGAGCGGAAAGCTTCCAGCATGAAAGAGCTGCCAACCTGACCACGCAGTGCCAGCACATTCTTGTTCTTACGCCCGGAAATGTAGGGAACCACGCCCAACAAAGGAATGGAACCCAATGCACGCCTCATATCCTCAACACTTCTGATGCGGTCATCCATGATTTCTGCCAGCACCGCAGCCAACAGCCCCAACAACAAACCGATGGCGGCACCCATTGCCAGATTCAACGGGATATTGGGCGAATAAGGCTTGGAGGGCACACTGGCTACGTCAACTACTGCAACGTTGCTAGCACCACTGTCTTCCGCACGACGCACTTCGCCCAAGCTAGTCAATAGGCTATCGTAGTTACGGCGGTCAGCTTCTACTTTGCGTTCCAGTGTATTATATTCAGGAGACTTATCACGCTGCCCAATCAATACGCCTTCCTGCTTTTTGACTTCAGCTTTCAGCTTGGCTTCGCGCTGCTTGGCAGCTTCAAACTCAGCTTGCAGCTTGCCGCGAGCCGTGCTGTCGATGCTTGCCGACTCTTTAGAAATTTCACTGCGCAATTCGCTAATGCGGCCTTGAAGTTGCTGCATTTCCGGGAAGCCCGGCTTGAACAAACGGGACTTGTCACGGTATTCCGCCTGTGAGCGTGCCAACTCTTCTTTCAATGCCTGAATCGCTGGATTTTCCAAAGTACGATCAGCACCTGCAACATTCTTGGAGCGGTTAAAAGCGGCCTCCGCAGCAATTCTTGCCCCGGTTGCTTCCGTTAACGCCGCATTGAACCCATCCATTACTCCCGAGGCAGAAGAACGATCCCCGTCCAACGTAATAATGCCTTGTTTCTTGGCATAGGCAACCAGCTTGTTCTCCGAAGCCTCCAACTCACTTTTTGCTGCTGCCAGCTTATCACTCAGAATTTCTTTGGTATGGGCAACCCTCTCGTTACGCAAATCAAAATTCATCTGCTTGTAACTGTCCGCCAGCGTATTCACAACGTCCGCTGCCAATTTGGGGTCACGGTGGTCATAGCTAATCTTGAAAATTTGCGAGTTTTCTACTGGATAAATCGACAATGAACGCTTGAAGTTTTCTTCCATCACATGAGTCTTATCGTCTACCACAACATCACCCGTCAGGTCACGCTTGACGGAAGCCAACCAATCATAAGCCCGTGATTTCAAGGAATCATCAGCCTCAAAACGGGAGGAGATCCCCAGCTTGTCCAAAGTATTTTTGGTCAAACGCTCACTGCGTAGCAGTTCGGTCTGAGTCTGGTAGAACTCCCGCTCGCTCATAGGAGCACGGGCAGCCCCTGTACCCTCCCCTAAATTTAGAGCTGGGCCATCTTCCGGTGTCACCTGCAAAGTCGTTGTCGCACGATAAACATTGGGAGAAGTCATGGTTAACACGATAGCAGCCAGGAAAGTAGTCAAGGCAATACCCAACAACAACCACTTACGCTGCATGAGCCGCCGCCACAGCTCACCAAAGCCGAATTCCTCAACCTGTGTTTTTGAGGCAATCTCCTCCACGGGAATATACTCGACGACCTGAGCATTACCTTGGGCTCTTACTTCGAGATTTTTCGACTGATTTGTATAGTAATTTTCCATCACTGCTCCTTGAGCATTGCCGCTACTGGCTATCTTTTGTTGCTGATATAAATTTATAAAATCCAATCAAGAATAGTACATGATGCAAAAAACATGCACCCGAAAACAGCCCTACGATTCTACTAGGCTTCATTGCGCCCATACTGATCTTCCAGACGAACGATGTCATCTTCCCCAAGATAACTACCTGACTGAACTTCAACCAACTCAAGCGGCACTTTTCCCGGATTAGCGAGACGGTGGACGCTACCCAGCGGTATGTAAGTTGACTGGTTCTCGGTCAACAGAAAGATTTTGTCATCACAGGTCACTTCAGCCGTACCCTTCACCACAATCCAGTGCTCAGCACGATGATGGTGTTTTTGCAGGGACAATTTTGCACCGGGCTTAACTGTAATCCGCTTCACTTGGAAACGCTCACCCGCATCCACCGAGTCGTAGCAACCCCATGGGCGATTGACCAAACGGTGAATAATCGCCTCGCTACGGCCTTCTGCTTCCAACGCTGTCACGATACGTTTCACATCCTGAGCCTTGCTTTTATGCGCGACCAAGGTAGCATCTTTGGTTTCGATGACAATCAAATCATCCACCCCTACCAACGTCACCAGACGGTCTTCGGTAAAGACTAGGTTATTGCCCGCATCATGGGTCATGACATTGCCACGCAACACATTGTTGGCAGCATCCCGCTCGCTGACTTCCCACACCGCAGACCATGCGCCCACGTCATTCCAACCGGCATTGAGCGGTACGGTAGCGGCATGGCGGGTATGTTCCATCACCGCATAGTCAATCGAATCAGAAGGACAGGCATGGAAAGACGCTGCATCCAGCCGGATAAAATCCATATCATGCTGGGCTTGCTTGAAGGACTTTTTGCAGGCTTCCAGAATCTCAGGTCTGTGGGTTTCGAGTTCATGCAGGAAGGTGCTGGCCTTGAACATGAAAATGCCGGAGTTCCATAAATGCTTGCCACCCGCCAGATACGCGCTCGCCGTTTCAACAGTGGGCTTTTCGGCAAAGGTAGCCACCTGCCAAGCATTGTCAAAACCGGTAATCGGCGCACCTTGTTCAATGTAACCATACCCGGTTTCTGGCGACAGCGGCGTAATGCCAAACGTCACCAGATAGCCGTCTTCTGCCAGCGAGCACGCTTGAACAATGGCTTGCTGAAAAGCGGTCACATCAGAAATCACGTGGTCAGCAGGCAGCACCAACATCACCGGATCTTGCCCGGTTTTGTCCAACAGACACAAGGCCGCCACGGCAACTGCCGGAGCGGTATTGCGCCCGACAGGTTCCAGCAGGATGCCCTGATTGGCCTGATCAATGCCTTGCAATTGTTCAGCCACCATGAAACGGTGTTCTTCGTTACACACCACAATGGCTGGCTGTTTGTCCACAAGCCCGTCAAGACGCTCCAGTGTCGACTGGAACAAGGTACGGTCTTCAGAAATCAGCGGCAAAAACTGCTTGGGACGCAATTTACGGGAAACAGGCCACAAACGTGAGCCAGAGCCACCCGACAGGATGACGGGGGTTATCGGAGTTGCCATCGCTACACCTTCCTTTCTATTAGGATTGCCGAAAATCACGCTGGTGATCGACGAACCATTCATACGTTGATTTAAGCCCTGCGGGTAAGGCAATCTGCGGTTGCCACCCCAAGCCCTTGAGGCGGGAAACATCCAGCAACTTGCGGGGCGTACCGTCTGGCTTGCTGGCATCAAAGACAATCTTGCCTTGGAAACCGACCACTTCCGCCATCAATTGCGCCAGTTGGGCGATACTGCAATCTGCCCCGGTACCGACATTGATATGCGACAAAGTTTGCGGAACCAGTGCTTGGTACGCTGCATCATCCATTTCCATGACATGAATGCTGGCAGCCGCCATATCATCCACATGCAGGAACTCACGCAGGGGCGTCCCCGAACCCCACACCGTCACTTGTGGGTCTTTTGCCCGTTTCGCCTCATGGAAACGCCGCATCAACGCAGGAATCACATGGGAGTTTTCCGGGTGAAAATTATCGTTGAAACCGTACAAATTGGTCGGCATGACACTGCGGTATTGCGTGCCATGTTGACGGTTGTAGGATTCACATAATTTGATACCGGCGATTTTGGCAATAGCATAAGGCTCGTTAGTGGCTTCTAACTCACCTTGCAACAATTCAGACTCCGCCATTGGCTGCTGGGCAAACTTGGGGTAAATGCAGGATGACCCAAGGAACAGCAGGTGCTGAACACCTGCTTGCCAAGCTGAATGAATGATATTGCTTTCAATCATCAGGTTTTCATAAATGAAATCCGCCGGATACGTGTTATTGGCATGAATCCCCCCGACTTTTGCCGCCGCCAGATAGACCTGATCAATAGATTCCGCCTGGAAAAACTGCTCAACTTCCTGTTGACGGCTCAGGTTCACCTCCTGCCGCGAACGCAGCACTAACTCAACGTTAGGCCGTTGCGCCAGTTGGCGAATCAGGGCGGAGCCAACCATGCCACGATGGCCAGCGACATAAATACGGGTCTTTTTCATGTGAATTACTCGTGATAAGACATAATGCGGTGACCGTGGTCTTTCAGATGCTTTTCTTTCAACATCAGCTTCAGGTCAGATTCCATCATGTCATTCACCAGTGAATTCAGATCATGTTTAGGAACCCAGCCCAGTTTTTCCTTGGCCTTGGTTGGGTCGCCAATCAGCAACTCCACTTCGGTTGGACGGAAATAACGGGGGTCAACCGATACAATTTCACGGCCTACTGCCAAGCCATGCTGCTCGGGTTGCGCACCGGTGGCAGTCTCGTAAACAGCACGGTCAAAACCGGCGATCACGCCTTTTTCATCGACACCTTCACCGTTAAATTCCACCAAAATACCGGTGCGGGCAAACGCCATGCGCACAAACTCACGTACTTCAGTGGTAACGCCGGTTGCAATGGCAAAGTCTTCTGGCTCATCAGCTTGCAGAATCAACCACATCATTTCCACGTAATCTTGCGCATGACCCCAGTCACGTTTCGCGGACAGGTTGCCCAAATGCAAATCTTGCTGTAAACCCAACGCAATACGGGACGCCGCACGGGTAATTTTACGGGTTACGAAGGTTTCACCACGCAAGGGTGATTCATGGTTGAACAGGATGCCGTTACACGCAAACATGCCATAGGCTTCGCGGTAGTTAACGGTGATCCAGTAAGCGTATAACTTGGCAACGGCGTAAGGTGAGCGCGGGTAGAAGGGCGTGGTTTCCTTTTGCGGCACTTCTTGTACCAAGCCGTACAGCTCGGACGTGGATGCCTGATAAATACGGGTTTTTTTGGTCAGGTTCAGGAAACGTACCGCTTCAAGGATACGCAGTGTGCCGATACCATCCGCATTGGCGGTGTATTCAGGCATATCAAACGAGACGTGAACGTGGCTCATCGCCGCGAGGTTGTAAATTTCATCCGGTTGTACCTGACCGATAATCCGGGTCAGGTTCATACTGTCGGTCATGTCGCCGTAATGCAGCACAAATTTACCATCGGAGGTATGCGGATCTTGGTACAGATGGTCGATACGGTCAGTATTCAGCGATGAAGACCGACGTTTGATCCCGTGTACGGTATAGCCCTTTTTCAACAAAAACTCAGCCAGGTAAGCACCGTCTTGACCCGTGATACCCGTAATTAAAGCCGTTTTGCTCATGATTATTCCTTATTTAGATAACTTGATTGTTAGAGGTCGGTTTGCTGCGCATCAGCAAATACAACGGGTATGAAACACGCTTCAAACTCATCAGACCAATGGAACGCACGGCATACAATGCCGAAGGTACAGATGAGCAAAGCTCGTTTTTCACCCTTAACTTAAAGTCTTCCTTAATGCCAGACATACGCTGACTATTGGAAACACCCGTCATGTCAAAGCGCGAAATGACCATATCGACCATCTGAATATCAGACGGATGCTGGAGTACTTTAACTGCCCTGACGATATAGTCATAATCTGCCGAGAGTTTGTACTCAAGATCATAGCGTAATTGGGCATAACGATGATGGAAAAACATGGACTGATGGTTACAAAACATCCCTTTTTCCAAGCTTATCGTGCTGCTCGCCGGTTTGATAACCTGCTGGTCGTTAGCAAACTCTTCACAGGCATGACCGTAAACAATCGCTGGCTGATTCTCAGCTAATGCCTTGATTTTAGCATCCAATTGCACCAAGGTTTCCGGTGCAAATAGGGAGTCCCCGGAGTTCAGGAAGCAGAAATAGTCGCACGCCGGAATCTGGGTAATGCCCTTGTTCATTGCATCGTAAATGCCCCGGTCTGGCTCTGATACCACACGAATATTGGCTTGTTCATGAGACAGTTGCTCAAGGTATGCCTTCGTGCCATCTTGTGAGTTGCCATCAATAATGATGCATTCCCAGTGCGGGTACGACTGCTCCAGCATGGAGTTCACAGTACGCATCAAACCAGACAGGTTATTATAACAAATCGTTATAAAGAAAAATTTATTACTCATAAATATATCTCAGAACTTCCCGTACTGCATTAAATTCCACTTTTTCGTAAGGCTGCAAGTTTTGCGTACTGTTGTCGATAACACTGATCGCCTCCGCAACACCTTGTACATCCGGGCAGACCGCACACAAATTTTGCGACTTTACGTACTGAGCCAGTTCAGTTTGATGCTTGTCAGCCCGCTCGGTATTAGGCACAACCAAGACACGCTTTTTTTGCTCCAGCAACATAAAAATGGTGCCTGCACCTGCATGGGTAATAAAAAAGTCATACTCAGCCAGGCGATCTTTCAGACCTTTGTCAAAATCAAACGAGGCTTTGTACTGGGGTTTATAAGCCCCCTCACCGGTTTGCAAGGTAATGTCATACCTCTTTTCCAGCTCCCGACTCTCGTCAATTTTCCGCACCAAGGAATCAAAACCTGTTGTCCCGGTTATCACCAGAACACGCGTTTTTTTAGAGGCGTCCTGCAAATTCAGCGTCACGATACAACTCCTTCAATGATTCATTCTGCACAAAAAACTTGGTGCTGAATGGAGAACAGGCTTTTCCTGAAAGACTCTTACTGGTAAATCGGCACCAGTCTTCAAAAAAGATCCGCTTTTTAACGTTAAGCACCTTACAAACCATGAAAACCGGAATACAAATACCAGGACCAAAACCAATCACCGCACGGGGTTGATATTGCCGTACCAGCTTTACCGTCAAGGTTACCGCCTTCAAATATGCATTCACAAAGTTGAGGGGATTGAAGGACTCATTTTTGTGGCGAATGGGCGGAACTGTATAGATTTTTTCAATAGATTCAGCCTTCATCGTCACCGTGTCGGTCACATGAATGAACTCAATCTTGGGGTCAAGTGACTGCATCTGTTTCATCAGGCGCATTGCCTGATCATGATGCCCGCCCTCGCCGTACACAAGCAATATACTTATGTTCATGGTCCACTCCTTGCAATCTGACCAATACCATCAACAACGCAAACCCTTCAGTGCCGCGTCCCAAAAAGTCCCCAAACGGGGCTACCATAAAACTGGCAAGCAACAATGCCATCAAAATTATTGAGAAGTCATTCCGGTACTTGGCGAACAAAAGATAAACGATCATAATCATCAAGAACGCCAAAGGAAAAAACAAGATGCCAAATTTGAACAGCAAGCCTGCCAAACCAATATCCGAGACGTAGATATTAATACCGTATACTGACAGAAACCCTTCATTAAACTGAAGTGATAAAGCGCCATGCGGCATAAAGAAATCGCTCAACGTCTCTCCTAACAAGATATGTAGCTCACGATTGCGATGATAGTCATAAAAAATAACTGGCTTGCCAAAAGCATGGGCATAAAGTAAGTAAGCCATGTAACCCAAAACAAAAATGGCCGGAACAACCGCCATAGCACTGACATTGAAGGTATCAACCCGACGCCGCAGAACCGTTATCCAGAAAAATATCAGGACAATGAGCAAGCCAAAACCACGCGTCTGATTAATGTAAAGCATATAAGCGATCAGCAACAAGATCGGCAATACTGCTTTGAGGAATTGCCCCCGGGCGACGAGAAAATAAGGGTACAACGTAACCAGGAAACCAGCTTCCATAAAACGGGTAGCGAAGCGCTCATCCGTGGCCACAAAGCCCTCAGCAAACTGCTCTGCACGGACTGAAAATGAGAAACCGGAATTGCGTGGTATCCACTCAAAAGCATTAGCCACCGACCATGCCAGCGTGAGAAAGAACAGGTATTTCAGGATCACTTCCAGATCGCCATCCCCATACCCCTTGCGGCCACCAATAGTCGCCATCACCAGAAAATACAAGAGATAAAGCAGGGTACGCCGCTCTTCAAGGAAACCATACTGCAACGGCTGGTGAAAATTCAGGTAAGCAAAAATCGGGGGCATCACAAACAGCAGCCCGACCATCACCAACAGATACCAGTCGACGGAATCCATTTCATCCTTTTTCAGGATCAGCACGTAAGCAACCGCCATTAACGACAGGCCGATGGTTACTTCACGTAAAAAAGCCAAACCAAAGCGATGGTCATCACTCAGGAAAAACAGACCTGATACCAAAGCCAGCACTGCCACCATCAACAGCCGGTCATAAGTCGAAGCGACTATCCCCATCGTCGGTGGCGCTTTCAGCAATGTAGCGTTGTATTGCATAAACAATCCATTTACCTATCAATGACACTCAGAATTTTGGTGGCGTACTCTTTATGATCAAAGCTCCTGACACGCTGCCTGCCTCTGGCGGCAAGCTCTGTCGCCAATGGCTTGTCACGTAACAGTTGCACCATCTTGTCCGCCATATCCGCAGGATCATTCGGGTTGAAAATCAGCGCAGCATCACCTACCTGTTCCGGCAATGCCACCACATTGGAGCAACACACTGGAACGCCCAAGGCGAACGCCTCATAAATGGGTATGCTCACGCTTTCAAATAACGTTGGCATCACCAACATCCGCGCCATTTTGTAAAGATAAGGAATATCCTCATAATCAATATAGCCCAAGTGCTTGATGCGGCCCTCAAGCCCAAGCTCCTGTATTTTTGCCACCAGCTTGGGGTAATTATCCTTCTGCGAGCCAGAAAGGATCAGGGAAACATCCTCATCCGTCTCCTTGGCAATGATATTGAACGCCTCAACCAGTTTGATATGGTTCTTGTGAAACCAGCACTGTGCCGGATAAAAAATGTAGCGTTCTGGCAAACCATATTTGCGTTTTACTGCCGCAAAATTTTCCGGCTTGGCCTCATACCTGAGCAAGAAATCTGGCGGAGGCGACTGAATAACAGCAATCTTGTTAGCATTCCCCCCCAGAAAATTCATAATATCCTCCTTGACGTAATTAGACTCACAAATGACTGCCTTCGCGGCCTTGGTGAGTGCCTGATTACGCAACGCCCGCTTGAAACGCTCTGTCCGCGTAAAGGCATGGGGATAATATTTTTCCTGCATGTCATGCAAGGTAAAAATGAACGGCTTCTTGAGAAATAAATGTGGATAAACCGATGTGGCAGGCGACATAAACAGATCAATGTCAGCATACGCCCGCCGCTCATCATCCCTGAGGAAGAAGGGCTGACGCATCCCCAGGAAAAGCTGGGAAAAGATGATCACTTGATTGAGGCCAGAACGGTTTGAGGGGGTCAGCTTTCTGACCTCCAAACCATAACCATCAAAACGGCGGTCATTTTCGTCAGCGAAAATGATGTACGTACTGCTTTTATCAGCAGCCAACGCATCAACCATTGACTGGATATATTGAAAAATTCCGCCGCCATGCATAGGGTAGAATGTCAGTATACCTATTTTTTTCTTCATACTAAGCAACCAGATCTTTATTTATAGTTAACAGATGATCTAAATCTAAGGCGCAGCTCTTCCCTGAACAGGTATGACAGCGCTGCACCAATCACACCAGTCAAAACAATGCCGTCGACGAGAATGAATAACGCATTGCTCGGCATAAAACGATGCAATTGCGACAACCCTAGGACAATCAGCAAGCCGAACACCACAAACAGACCAGTTAGCAACAAGTACTCACTAAACTTATGTCCAACATTACGCTCTACCCACGAATAGAAATAGGGCATGGGCGTCAACAACAAGAATAGTGACATTGCCGCACCATTGTAACCATAGTATTGCGTCAGGAAATAAATGCCCACCAAATAAGCAACCGTGCCCAAGAAAGAACTCAATGCCGTCACCTTGGCATTACCAGAACCTTGCAGTGCCCAATAAGCCACCACCGTGTTGGACTGGAAGAAGAAATACAACGCGATGATCTGCAAGGTCAACGTACTTTTGAGCGCAAACTCTGCGGAAATCCACAATTCAAGGAATGCTCCACCCGCCGAAATCAACGCGACAGCAATGCCCATGCTAGCAAGAAAAACCAGCAACATCGAGCGTTTATACAAAGCCAAACGCCCGACCGTATCGTTCAAGCTGGACAACTCACTGAAGCGTGGGAAGGTAATCTGGCTCAGCACCTGGATAATACCATTAGCCATTTGCGCAATCGTATGGGGAATCTGGTAATAGGTCACGGCCTCTGTACCCAGAATTGCACCAATAATGAATTTGTCCAACCGGGAGACAATCCCACCCAGAAAATTACTGACAAACGTGTAAATGCTAAAGCTCAGCATTTCAGCAAAAATATGCCGATCAAATGACAAGCCCAACACCACGCCTACCGGCAACACTCGCTTGCCCAGAATATACCCTGCTGTCAGCGCCACCACCTGAATAATGACGTACCCCCACAGAATGACGAGCAAATCATAGCCCAGCAACACCAGCACGGTAGCCGATACAATTCCGGCAATATTCGCTGAATTTTGAATCACCGCAGGAATATCGAAACGGTGATACGCCTTGAATACATTCAGAAAAAACTGATTGATATAACTCAGCAGAAATGCCAAAGCCGTGATGGACAAAGCCTTGCCCGCCATCACCGCTTTTACAGTATCAGCGTTATAGATCAACTTGCCCAGTGGCAATGAAAACAACGCTACCAACGCAGCAATGGAAATACCCAAGACGACATACATCATCAAGGCAATATCCAAAATCGGCTTGATTTTGGTATTCTCCCCCGTCACCTCATATTGAGAAACATACTTAACGATCGCCTGCCCTACACCGAGGTCAACAAATGTCATAAAACCAATGAGTGAAATGCAGATGATGTACAAGCCATAGACATCCTCGCCCATGTACTTGATCATCAGCGGGATAGTCGCCAATGATGCCAACAGCGGTAAAATATAGCCAAGGCCGCTGAACGCAATGTTTCTATGTATGTTTTTCATTATTGAATAGCTCTGGGGTTTGGCGAATCAGGCTCGGCAACAAGCCTGATGCCAGCATTCTAACTGCTTATTGAAACATTTCCATGCATTTCCTGACAGCCGCGCATACCCGTTCGACATCACGCCTCTCCATGTCGAAATAAGATGGCAGATTAATGCCCGTCGGATAGACCTGATAAGTCACGGGTGTATGGGTTCCCGGGTAATCAGCCATCTCAGACAATGGATAAAAATAAGGCCGACTATCAATGTCGAGTTCACGCAATCTTTTCATGAATTCATCACGCTGTGTCTCATTAATGCCCGCGATTTCCATCGTGACCATCCAGTACACATTTTTCGCCCAAGGTGCGGTACGGTTCAGGGAGATACCTGGCACGCCCTCCAAAGCTGCTTGATACCAAGCGAAGGCTTCTTGCTTTTTATCGAGAATTTCCTGAATACGTTCAAGCTGAGCCAAACCCAAGGCTGCTTGCAAATTGGTCATGCGGTAATTATAGCCTACCTCGGTATGCCAATAACGCTTGGTTGGACTCATCGCATGGTCACGCAAATACTTGGCACGGGTATACAGTGCCTCGTCATCCGTGGTGATCATACCGCCCTCGCCCGAGGTAATGACTTTGTTCCCGTAAAAACTGAACGAACCGCAATGCCCCCAAGCGCCAACTTTCTTGCCATTGACCTCAGCACCATGCGCCTCTGCTGCATCCTCAATGACCAGTAAATTGTGCTTCTCCGCAATCGCCATAATCGCAGGCATGTTCGCCGGATGCCCATAAAGATGGACAGGAATGATTGCTTTGGTTTTGGCGGTGATCGCAGCCTCGATAGCAGTCGGGTCAATACACAGTGTTTCAGGATCAATATCCACCAACACTGGCACTGCCCCCACATATTTAGCCGCGTTAGCGGTAGCAATGAAGGTCAAATCAGGCATGATAATCTCATCACCCGCCTCAACCCCCATCGTCACCAGCGCCAAATGCAGGGATGTCGTGCCATTACTACACGTCAGCGCGTACTTTGTGCCACAAAACTCGGCAAACTTTTCTTCAAATGCGGTGATGTACTCGCCAAGGGAGGAAACCCATCCCGATGCAATGGCGGCCGTCACATACTCGATTTCTTTTTTAGTAATGGTCGGCCTAGAAACAGGCAAAAAACCATTATTCTGTTGTAATTGAGTCATTTATATTATTTCCCTATGCTGAATAAGCTACTACTGAACAAACTTTTTCTTCAAGCGACTCACTCTGTAAGTGTACAAAACGAAGCCCATCAAGAAAGCCAGGAAGATGATTGCTTCCCTTACCTCGCTAACATGCATTGCAATGCCCACGACTGCAAAAAATGCCGACAAAGTGCTGATTTTCAAAAGTGCCAGTTGCTTGCTGTCCCCACAATTCAACAAAATATGGTGAAGATGTGTACGGTCAGCATTCAGTGGTGACTGACCACGTAGCACCCTGTCAACGATAACCCGCACCATGTCCATCAATGGAAAAGCAATCAACCACAGCGCCGTTGCCGCAGAAAAGCTATTGCCACCACTACCCTCTGACGGTTGTTGCGTACCCTGAATCAACAGCCAGACCACAGTAAAGCCAATCAGCATGGAACCTGTGTCACCCATGAAAATCTTCGAGATTCTCTTCTCTTTCTCATGGACACCACCGGCAAGATTAGCAATCAGATAAGGGATGAGAGCCACAGACAGGATTAAGGTCAGCTTCATGTTGGTCGTGTCATGATTCAAGGAGAATAGGATTCCCATGCCCGAAAAGGTGACCAGCGAAGAAATACCCAGAAGCCCATCAATTCCATCTATCATGTTAAATGCATTGATGGCAGCGATGACAGCAAGCACCGTCACAAAGTAGCCCGCCACCCCGAGATCAATGCTAGCAAACCCAAACATTGTGCCCAGACTGTGGATATACATCCCACTGACTGTAAACATCATCAGCACCGCGACCATGCTCTGAACAACCAAACGCAGCTTCGGCGACAAATTTCTGATGTCGTCCGCCACTCCCAGCGCCACAATGATGCTGCTGCACAACAAGTAAGTCAGTGAGTTGATATTAGGGGTAATGAATAACGAAATCCCCATCACCAACCCTGCATAAATAGAAACGCCGCCTATCAAGGGGATACTTCCCTCGTGACACTTACGTGCCTCATTAGGCACATCAACCAGTCTAAGCCTAACCGCTAAGGGCGTCAGGAGCAGAATGGATAACGCAGATATAAAAGAAACTAATAAAAAAATGCCCGCAAAACTCACCGGAACCTCCTGTTCACAAAAGCGACCACATTACTATTCCTAATGGCACTTGAAAAGTCTGATCGCCAGCACGCTACCGCCCATCTGGGTCACTTTCAGCGGAGTAATATCGGGCGAGAAACCTTGCTTACTACCAACTTGCCAATGCCCAAAGACTCGCTGAACCGGCGAAAAGACACTGAAAATCACCCTATACAACCCATCAATAAATACCAATGCGCTGTGTTTGACGATTTACAAGAATCACAAAGTAAATCAATGATATAATTATTTCATGCAATACAACAATTGCCATTATTAAATTTTATCATTATTCACTCTGCTTGCGCCAAGAACTGATCCCGCCATATAGAGTTAATTTATAACACTTCTGACCTTTCATAAAATATACCATTTAATTGGCATATAAATATAGTATAGTGCTTTATAGAAATATAGCAACGCTACTAATCCCTGAAAGAACACTATTTCATCAAAAAATCGTATTCACGTTTACTTATTAAAAAGTCAGGAACCCAATCATTGCCAAATTTATTGATTTAAATACCTTATCAGCACATAAGCAAAAAATATAAAAATAAACAATCTTAATGCATCAGGTTCAAACTATAGTTCGTTTCCCAGCGATTTTTACTTATTTTTGTTGTTTTTAATGCATTTTTTTGATCGTAACTAAAGAAATGATCTCTTCACTCATTGCTTGGGTATGCTTTGCTCATAAAACATGCAGATAGTTCAAAACACGATCAGGTCACAGGCATCAACACCACCTTGACAAGCTACTCCGTACATACCCCCCTACCAGAAAACAATCGCCCAAGTTGCATATTCACCACAATTACAGACCACCGCCAAGAAATTCAGTCAACTGATTGATGACCCCAAAAATAGCGCTGACCTAATGCCCAAGCGATACCGACAAGAAGCAGAACTAGTCGTTGCTATTGCGAATGCTTATTGAGATTTCTTAATGCCTTCATTAGTGTATAAAATCATCAAATTCGTGAAGCGGATTCCATACGCTCAAGAACCTGAAAGGAAATCTCCAGCAGGTGCTGGCGCGGCTTAAGTTAAAGCCGTTAAAATGCACTCACTGAATGGATATATAAAATACTGATCTTATGGAAAAACAAGCATCTCACCTCCTGTCACCGCACCTGCGTCGCGAAGAAGCTTATGCGGATGAGCACATACGCCCACGCCGCCTGCAAGATTACATCGGTCAACCGGTCGTGCGTGAGCAGATGGAAATTTTTATTCATGCTGCCCGCCACCGGGGGGATGCACTCGATCACGTCCTGATCTTTGGACCACCCGGCCTAGGTAAAACAACGCTATCACATATAATAGCGCATGAAATGGGCGCTAACCTGCGTCAAACCTCAGGGCCAGTACTGGAAAAAGCTGGGGATCTCGCCGCCCTGCTGACCAACCTTGAACCACATGATGTACTCTTTATAGACGAAATCCACCGTCTCAGCCCTGTAGTAGAAGAAATCCTCTACCCCGCCCTGGAAGATTTCCAGCTCGACATCATGATCGGTGATGGCCCGGCAGCACGCTCCATCAAGCTCGACCTCCCTCCCTTCACCCTCGTCGGGGCAACTACTCGTGCTGGCTTGCTGACCTCACCACTGCGCGACCGCTTCGGCATTGTGCAGCGTCTGGAATTTTACAACGTCGACGACCTTGCCTACATCGTACAACGCGCCTCAACCATTATCGGGGCAAGCATTGACACAGAGGGCGCACAGGAAATCGCCCGGCGCTCACGCGGCACACCACGCATTGCCAACCGCTTGCTGCGGCGAGTGCGTGATTACGTGCAAGTAAAAGGTAACGGCCTGATTGACCGCGACATGGCTGACAAAGCCCTCAATATGCTCAACGTCGACCACCAAGGCTTCGACCACATGGACAGACGCCTGCTATTAGCTGTCATGGAAAAATTTGACGGCGGCCCAGTGGGGGTAGACAGTCTCGCCGCTGCCATCGGTGAAGAACGCGGCACCATTGAAGATGTGCTGGAACCCTTCCTGATTCAGCAAGGTTTCCTGATGCGCACCCCACGCGGCAGGGTGGCCACCCGCCGCGCTTGGCAACACTTCGGGCTGAATATTCCGGCACACCTTAACCTTGCAGGTAACAACACTGATCAGGAGGGCACAAGCCTTGACCTGTTTGAATGATAGCAATGCCTTTGTACTGCCTGTGCGGGTGTACTACGAAGACACCGACGCGGGCGGCGTGGTGTACCACGCCAACTACCTGAAATTTATGGAGCGAGCCCGCACCGAATGGTTACGCACCCTCGGTTTTGAGCAAGACACGCTAGCACAAGAGCTGAACATCGTGTTTGTCGTCGGCAGCCTCGACATTCAGTACCGCAAGCCTGCCCGCTTCAATGATACCCTGAACATCACCGCTAGTATTAGCGACCTAGGGCGAGCGAGCATGGTTTTCAAGCAAAGTATCTGGCGTGACAGCTCGAATAATTCACCTGAACTATTGACAACGGCTAGCGTCAAAGTAGTCTGTGTTTCTATGGGCACATTTCGGGCAATAACTATTCCAAAACAGATAAGGGAACTCCTTCAGTGACAACAGATCTTTCCATCCTAAAATTGATTATGGATGCTAGCCTCGTCGTGAAAATCGTCATGGCTTTACTGATCATCGCATCCTTGCTCTCTTGGACGCTGATCATCGTCAAATCCAGCACCATCAGCAGCACCCAAAGCAGCGTCACCAAATTTGAAGAACGCTTCTGGAGCGGAGTTTCATTGAACTCCCTGTACGAAGACCTGTCTCAGAAAGTGAATCGGCACGGGCTGGAACGCATTTTTTACGACGGCTTCCACGAATACAAGCGGGCGCTCAACGTAGACCCTAACTCACGGCTTTCCGTCACCGACTCTGTGCAACGCTCGATGCGGGTTGCCTCCTCCAAAGAGGTGGACGATCTGGAACAAAATCTGGCGTTTTTGGCAACTGTCGGCTCCACCAGCCCCTATGTTGGCCTGTTTGGAACCGTGTGGGGAATCATGAACTCATTCATTTCACTCGGACAAATGCAACAAGCCACCCTCGGCGTCGTCGCGCCCGGCATTGCCGAAGCCCTGATTGCCACCGCCATCGGCTTGTTTGCCGCGATTCCGGCAGTCATTGCCTACAACCGTTTCAGTGACAAAATTGACCGTTTGGTAGTGAGTTACGACAACTTCCGCGAAGAATTCACCGCACTGCTGGAACGCCATGCCAGCACCCAAAGGAAACCCGCATGAGCGCACCACGCCGCCGCCGTAAAATCATGGCAGAAATGAACGTGGTTCCTTATATAGACGTGATGCTGGTGTTGCTGGTCATTTTCATGGTCACAGCGCCCATCATGCAAACCGGGGTAAAGGTCGACGCACCCGATGTACAAGCCGAACCGCTGGACGCCAACAACCAACTGGAACCGCTTACCCTTTCGGTGGATGCCAGCGGCAAACTATTTTTGGACGACGGCACTGAAATGCCAGCCGACGGCGTAACCGCCTATGTGACCAGTCAAATGGATGCCAAAGCCGAGCGCCCCGTTTATGTCAGAGCCGACAGCACCGTGGAATACCGCTACCTCATGAACGCGATGGTTGCCGTACAAAAAGCAGGTGCTAAAAAAATCGGCCTGATGGCTGACCCAGCGCCACCTGACCAACAGTAATGATCTGATGAAGGGCTAAACAAGATCATGTTCAAGGAAATACTCAACAAACCACAAGCACTGTTTTGGGCAGTCGTACTGCACATTCTCATTGTGGTAGTGCTCTTACTCAGTTTCAAATGGACTGACCGCCCGGATGTCGCTGAAAACACCGCCATCGAAGTCATGGTTCCCCCCGATGCCACCCCAACGGAGGAACCAACGGACAAAAAACCCGCACGGACAGCTATCAAAGCCAGTGAGGATGCATCCCCCTCCGTAGCCAACGAAACCGCCAAAGCAGAGGCAGCCGCCAAAGCAGAGGCAGCCACCAAAGCAGAAGCTGCCGCCGCACAAGCCAAGGCAGATGCACAACGCAAAGCAGATACGGAAGCCAAAGCACTCGCTGATAAAAAAGCCCGCGAAAAAGCAGACCGAGCAGCGGAAGCCGCCGCAGCAGCAAAAGCACAGCAAGCTGCCCGTGAAAAAGCCGCCGAGTACAAAGAAACAGCGGCTGAAGAACGCGCCAAAGCCGAAGCCCGCCGTCGAGCCGAAGCCAGAGCCGAAGAGCGCCGCCAAGCGCTGGAAGCTGAAAAAGCCACCGAACGCAAGCAAGCAGCCGCCAGCAAAGCTAAAGCAGAGGCAGCCGCCAAAGCACTCGCCGATAAAAAAGCCCGCGAAAAAGCAGACCGAGCAGCGGAAGCCGCTGCCGCCGCAAAAGCACAGGCCAAAGCTAAAGCGGCGGCAGATGCTAAAGCAGAAGCCGCTGCCGCCGCAAAAGCAGAAGCCAAGGCAGAAGCTGCCGCAGCAGCAAAGGCACAGGCCAAAGCAGAAGCCGCCGCCGCCGCAAAAGCAGAAGCCAAAGCTAGGGCTGCTGCTAACGCCAAGGCCGAAGCCGACGCCAAAGCCAAATCGGAAGCACTAGCCCGCAAAAAAGCTGCCGAAGAAGAAGCACAACTCGCCGCTGATCGCGAACGCTGGAAAGCTGCCGAAGCCAAACGCAAAGCGGCTGAAGATGACGCCCGCCGTGCTGCCGCCGCAGCGGCTGCGGCCGCCGCCGCTGGCCCTAGCAGCCGCGACCTAGGCAATGCCCGTGCCGCCTGGACGAGTGCCATCAAACGCAAAGTCAAAGGCAACTGGAACAAACCCTCCCAAAGCTTCGGCATGTCTGCGACCGCGCGCGTCAGCGTCCGCAACGGTGGCAGTATTGGGCGTTTCTCGCTGAACTGTGATGGTAGCCCAGCGTATTGCGACTCCCTGAAAGCCGCCATTCACGGTTCCGACCCATTTCCTAAACCGGAATACAGTGAACTGTACGGTGATACCCTTGTCATTACCTTCTGAACAAGTCATTACATAACTGATTGAGTAACTGAGTAACAGCCATGAACACGAAAATTCTCACCTCCCTCCTGTTATCAGCCAGCGTGTTGTTTCCGGTCATGACACAGGCCGAAGAATTACACATCCACATTGACAGCGACGCCTCCACTGACGGCACACGCCTGCTGGTTGCACCGTTTGGGCCGCTGGCAAAAGTGATCGAAGCCGACTTGCAACGCAGTGGGCGCTTTGCCCTGATTGATCCGACACGCGCCGGGGGCGGCCTAACACCTGATGCACTCCGCGCAGCCGGGGCAGAATACGCCGTCATTGGCAGCCAAACCGGCGGGTTGGACTTCCAACTGATCAACGTCAACAGCGGGCAGGTCGTCGGCTCGTTCCGCATTCCGTCCCACCCCAACCAGCGGCGCATGGCACATAAAGCAGCCGACTTGATATTTGAAAAGCTAACCGGGGTAAAAGGCGCATTCGATACCCGTATCGCCTACGTTTCCGCCAGTGGCCCTGCAAAAAACCAGACCTACCAATTGATCGTGTCGGATGCGGATGGCTATAACCCGCGCACCATCGTTTCTTCCCGCAAGCCAGTGATGTCACCAAGCTGGTCACCGGATGCCCGGCAAGTCGCTTACGTTTCGTATGAAACGGGTCGTCCGGTGGTGTACGCGCAAGACTTGGCCTCTGGTAGCAAACGCACCATCTCCGACCCGAACCGCTCCAGCATTTCCCCCTCCTGGTCGCCGGATGGGCGCTCGATTGCCTACAGCGTCGCCGACCGTGGCAATTATAATATCGTCGTCGCGGGTGCAACGGGCGGTGGCGCACGCCAGATCACCAATACACGCGGTATCAATGCCGAACCACAATGGGCAGACAGCGGCACGTTGGTGTTTACTTCTGATCGCAGCGGGCAGCCGCAGCTTTACAAAACCACCCCGAATGGCGGCACGGAAAGCCGTATGTCCTTCAGCGGTGGTTATAACGCCGGAGCCAGTATTGCGGGCAATACCGTGGCGATGGTACGCCAAAATGGCAGCAATTCCAGCATCACCATTATGGATGCGGCCAGCAAACAGGAACACACCATTTCACGCGGCACGCAGGATGATTCACCCGCCATTTCCCCGAATGGCATGATGGTGCTGTACGCCACCGATGCGGGTGGGCGCAACTCATTGGCCGTTGCCAGTGACAATGGCAAAGCCCACCAGAGCCTGTACTCACAGGCGGGCGATGTACGCGACCCGGCTTGGTCCCCCTACCTTGATTAATGAATAGCGAGAAGAGTGTCATGAACATGAAAGTATTAGCATTATCCGTACTGGTTATTGCCCTTGGCGTTACCGGCTGTCAACAAGTTCCCGCACCTAGCGCAGGTGGAGTGGGCGGTGTCGGTGTCGGCGGCGTCGGCGGCGTGGGTGGTAACGGCTATGGCACGAACGGAACGGGTGGCGCTGGCAGCGGCAGCATCGGTTACAACAACGGTGGTTACGCCAATGGCGGCGGCGGGCAATACACCCCGGCTGAATTACAAAACCCCACCAGCATTCTGGCGCAACGGGTCATTTACTTCGACCTTGACCGCGCGGACATCAAGCCGGAATACATGAATGTCCTCAATGCCCATGCTGCCTTGCTGCGTGCTTACCCCAACTTGCGGATCCGTCTGGAAGGCCACGCCGATGAACGTGGTTCACGGGAATACAACGTTGCTCTGTCAGAACGCCGTGGTTACTCGGTGCTGGACTACATGCAAGTCAAAGGTGCCAGCAGCAACCAGATGGAAGTCATCGGTTATGGGGAAGAAGTCCCCGCTGTTTTCGGGCATAATGAAGCGGCGTGGGGAAAGAACCGACGCGTTGAAATCAAATACGCCGGAGAATAATGCAATGCAAAACAAGCTAAACCGTAGCGCTTTGAGCGTTTTGGTCGCTGCTATTCTGGCTGTGCCCGCTTGGGCAGAGCCAATGCCTGATGAAGCTGCGCTCCAGTTACTGCAACGGGTCAACGAACTGGAGCAAGAACTACGCAATATCAGGGGCAATAATGAAAGGCTGCAACACGAACTGGATACAGTCCGTAAAAACCAAACCGACAACTTCCAGCAAGTCGACGAACGTCTAGAAAAGTTGCGGGATAACAGTACTGATAAAACGGCTGAAGCCAACACATCAGCCGAGCCAGCCAACCCGGTGATTGAGCACAAAGCGGATAGCAGCACAGACACTACCGCTGAAAAACCAGCCAAGGCCGACCCTGACGGTTTTTACAGCTACGGCACGGGCAAATCAGACGACAAAAATACGGCGACTCCTGTCAGCAAGCCGGAAGATAAACCTGAAGACAAGCCCACAGAAACCACCTCTGCTGCTACCACTGGCACAGGCGACACCAAAGCCCTGCTGGAAAAAGAAGAGCGGGCGGTTTATGACGAGGCTTTCCAGACCCTGTTGAAAGACCCGAAAGCCTCCATCCCCGCGTTTCGCACCTTCCTCAAGGACTACCCCAGAAGCCCGCTGGCTCCCAGTGCGCAATATTGGGTAGGCGAAGCGCTGTATGCCGAAAAGGATTTCAAGGCCGCGATTGAAGAGTTTCTGGTCGTGCTCAAGGAGCACAAAGGCAGCGACAAAGCACCGGATGCCGCGCTCAAACTCGGCTACAGTTTCTATGAGCTGAAAGAGTGGGAAAAAGCCCGCAAAACCCTGGAGGATGTGATCAGCTTCTTCCCGAATAATGCCGAAACCAGCAGGTTGGCGAGGGAACGACTCGACAGAATGAACACTGAGGGGCACTAGCTCCTCTTTTTTACCAAGGATTACAGCTTCTCCAGCAAAATTGTGCTTCTTTGCATATAGTTATTTGGTATGGATGACGATTAAATAACAACGGAGATGCGCATGTTCGGCAAAAGAAGCCCCAAGCCAGCCCAAAACCTTGATTTGATGCAGGAAATCGCACCGGCACCGCTGAAAACAGCAGCAGCCCGCCGCTTCATGGAATTTTGCCAGCAAGACCTCCCCACCCATCACAAGGCAGACGGTTTCGACCCGAAAGTTTATATGGATGCAGTCAAACTGGTCATCAGCCGTCTTGAAGCCACCCGACACATGGAGTAAGCAACATGATTATTACCTCCATTATCGCTGATAATTTCCGCAAGTACGCCCACCTGCAACTCGATAACTTGCCTGAGCGTGGCTTGATCGCTCTGGTAGGTGGCAATGAATCGGGCAAAAGCAGCATCGGTGACGCCATCCAGTTCGGCCTGTTCGGGCGCACCGATCAAGTAAAGCCTGAAGAAGCCGCCAAACTGATCCACTGGGGTGTAAGTCAGGCCAGCGTAGCGCTGCGCCTGCAACACCGGGGGCACGAATACCGACTGGTACGCTCGGTCGACAGCGACGGCAATGTGGCTACCACGCTATTTTCCACCGAAGAGGAAATCACCCTTGCCGATACCCCAGAAACCGTGGAGCGCCAGCTCGAAGCCTTGTTTGGCTACTATTACACGGCGTTTTCCAAAGCCTTTTACTGGGGACACAGCAAGGATAGCGACAGCGACAACCTGCGTGCCATGGCGGGGTTGAAGGAACATGCCACGATCAGTGGGCAATTGGAACGCGAGCAACAAGAACGCCTTGACACCCTGAAAGAGCTGGAAGCCAGACGCCGACATACCGCCCAATCCATCGACACCTTGCACATTGATGAAGAACAGCTTCCGCGCCTGAACCGTATTGTGAGCGATGTGGAAGACCGCCAGCAACACCTAGCCTTGCTGGGGCAACGGCTCGGCAAGGCATCGGTGGCTTACCCGAATAATCTGGAAAAATTCCACGGGGTCGACGCCCACAGCCGTAAAATCGGGCGCTGGACACTCATCACCCTGAGCGTTTTTTTGCTGGCTCTGCTGGTTGGCTTGTTCCTGATGTTGATGCCGGATTGGGGTAACCAATTACTGAGTGACATATCCGTCGCCACCCTCGACGGGCTGAGCAAAACGACTATCCGCCTTGCCTCCATCGCTGCGCTGATCGGCGCGGTGTTGCTGATGTACGGCTGGTATGTGGAAGTGCGCCGCCTGCGCCCCTTGCAAACTCAGGCCAAAAACCTCACCCGCGCCCTAGAAGAAAGCTATCAAGCCTGCACCCAGCCGGTCAGCCGCCAATTAGCCACGGACAGCACGGATTATTTGCTGGAAAAGCACCTTGACCTGCCGGAAGCCAGCACCACGCACCCCGACATGATAGCCGTTCCTGAATGGACTAAAGCAGCCAGCCAATACAAAGCCAAAGCCCTGTACGTACACAGCGCCACCGACACCCTGAACGTCGGTCTGAGCAACCGCAACGAGGAAATGACGGAGTACCTTGAAGTGCTCAAGGCTGACATCCACGCCATCCAACAGCAACTGGATCACCAAGCCCACTTGCAAGTATTGGTTGCGCAACAAGAAAACGCACTAGAGCAGGAACGCCGTCAGCAAGTCGTCACGACCACCGCCGTCGATCTGTTAAAACGGGATGCCAGCCATTCCATCGGGCGTTTCAACCAGTTGGTCAAAACCCGCTGCCCGGAATTGCTGCAACGTTTCACCCAAGAGCATTACAAATCGCTGGAAATCTCCCCCGATTTCAACCTAAAACTGCTGTCGGAAGAAAAAGGCGATTTCCTCGATTTCAACGAAATCTCCACCGGCACTCAACGGCAAGTGGCCTTGGCGATGCGCATTGCGCTGGCGAATGCCTTGGCAGATGCCACCAAAACCGATAAGCAAATGCTGTTTCTGGATGAGCCTTTCGCCTTTTTTGACCCGGAGCGCACCAACAACACTCTGCACAGTCTGGCAGAAACCAGCAAAGGGGTGATCAGCCAAATCTGGCTGACGGCACAAACCAAGCCGGAAGGTATCAAATTGGTACAAGTGATTAACTGCCAGCAAAGAAGCAACACCCTGAAAGTATAGGGACTTGGTTCCTTGCAATTTCTCAAACTATAATCCCCTCTGCACTACTTTAGAGGAGAGGTTATGACGTTTGATAATTTTGTATCCGCGCAGTCGTTTCTGCTGATCGCGGGTTTTGTGATTGCCTTCATTATGGGGGCAGTCGTCAACAAAACACATTTCTGCACCATGGGAGCCGTGTCCGACTGGATCAATATGGGTCACACCGGGCGGTTCCGCGCCTGGGGTTTGGCGATAGGCGTCGCCCTGTTGGGCGTGGTGATTCTGGAAATGCTGGGGTTGGTCAACCTGAACAGCTCCTATCCCCCTTACCGTAACGGACAACTGATATGGGCAGAAAACCTGCTGGGTGGCATCCTGTTCGGTATTGGCATGACCATCGCGGGCGGCTGCGGTAACAAGTGCCTGGTGCGGATTGGCGCGGGCAACCTGAAATCCATTTTCGTGTTCCTGATTATCGGTGTGGTGGCCTATTTCATGCTCAACCCTTTCCCCGGCTCGGATAAAACCTTGTACTCCGTCCTGTTCTACCCGTGGCTCAACCCACTGGCGGTGAATATGGGCAGTTCGCAGGATCTGGGCAGCGTACTGGCAGGCGAAAGCCATGCACTGCTGGCACGGCTGGTGATTGGCCTGATCCTCGGCTTGTGGCTGGTATGGCTGGCCTTCAAATCCAAAGACTTCCGCAGCAGCCCGGACTTTGCCATTGGCGGCATTGTCGTTGGCCTGTGCGTGCTGGCTGCTTGGTACGTCACCAGTAATATTACCGTGATAGCCGATGAGCAGCCCTATCCGTTAACCCAATACTACGGCGAATGGGACATGCTGGCAGAGTCCGACTCAGGCAAACCCGCCATCGGGGCCGCTTTGGGGGCGCAATCTTTCACCTTCATCAACCCAATGGCACAAGCGGTTGGGTATGCAGGCGGCGGTTTCAACAGCAGTTTGCTAACGTTTGGCATCATGGCCTTCTTTGGCGTTATGGCAGGTTCACTGGCATGGGCACTGCTGAGCCGCAGCTTCCGCATTGAATGGTTCTCCTCCAAAGGGGATGTGATCAATCACGTATTGGGTGCAACCCTGATGGGTATAGGCGGGGTATTGGCCATGGGCTGCACCGTTGGGCAAGCCATCACGGGCGTATCCACGCTTGCCATCGGCTCCTTCATCGCGTTTGCAGGCATCGTACTGGGTAGCGCCCTGACCATGAAGGTGCAGTTCTACCAAATGATGTACGAGGAAGAGGCTAGTTTTGGGAAATCGTTAATCACTGGCTTGGTAGATTTGAAGCTGTTGCCGGAATCTTTGCGCAAACTTGAAAAAGTTTAACCTAAGCTGAAAAAAGACTTGAACAGCGCAAGTCTTTCCGTATAATGGCGCTCTCTCAAGGGACATTAGCTCAGTTGGTAGAGCACCCGACTTTTAATTGGATGGTCGAGCGTTCGAGTCGCTCATGTCCCACCATACAAAGTGAAAGGCCGCATTCATCAGAGTGCGGCCTTTTTTGTTTTTGAGCTATTCACTTTCTCAGCACTTTCGATACCATTCAACATACACATTGTGGCTCAAGTCTTGCATACTAAATCATTCAACCACCAGCGATCATGGAGACAATAATGGGTAGAGTACATTTCATCGGCGGCGAAAAAGGCGGCGTCGGCAAATCACTGACCGCCAGACTACTGGCACAGTATTTCATCGACAATGCCACGCCCTTCATGGGCTTCGATGCCGATGAGTCACACGGAACGTTTTCGCGCTTTTACAAGGACTTCTCCGCGCCGCTACAGGTCGGTGACTACGATAGTCTGGATAACATTATCACCACAGCGGAAACGTATCCCGATCACGACCTGATTATCGACCTTGCCGCGCAAACGGCCGCACGTTTAGGACAGTGGATCAACGAAAGTGATGTGTTTGGCATGTTCACCGAAATGGGGCATCAGATTTTCATCTGGCATGTGATGGATGATGGTGCAGATGCGATGAGCCTGTTGGATAAAACGCTGGAAAGCTACCCACAACAAGACCTGCATTTCATTGTGGTACAAAACATGGGGCGCGGGGAACACTTCGAGATGTTCGAGCAATCGCCTGTTTTCCAAAAAGCGCAACGGCGTAATGCTTACTGCATGACATTGGGCAAGTTACACCCTAAATTGGTGCAGAAGGTCGACTTCAATGACTTGAGCTTCTGGGCAGCCGCCAACAACCGTGACCTCATGAACACACCTGAGCGGCAACGTATGCGCGTATGGTTAGACAATACCTACGCACAACTGGATCACTTCCTCAAACACGACGAAAAGCCCTAGACGTTTGCTTGTTGTGCCTCCCTCAACACTACATTGAAGGAGGCACATGAATAGAATACTGATCAGACCAAATGATGCCTCCCCAATCCCTCACTTGGGGGCAGCGCTTTCACGCTTTAACCACGTTCACCATGCAGTACAGTCCAGCTTGGCGAGGGAACATGATCTCACCGGCTGCATTGACGCATTTCCAGTGCGAAATCGCGACGCCCTGCACATTTGGCGCCCGCAACTGCACACTCAAGCGCACCTGCTCCCCCGGCTGAGTAGCAGGAATAGGAATGCCGTCACTCACTGGCTGCAAGGTGGAAGGCGGCTCACTTTGGCACTGCAAATGCCAACCTACCCATGCTTCTGTACCCAGATTCGCTATCTCCCAGGTTTTCTCGAAGGTTTTACCCACCACCACCGGACTGTTATCCGGGAAGGTTACATCACCCACAAAACCTGAGACGAACCGGGTATCCCCGTCGCGATGTGCCGCTTGCGACACTTCCCGCCCATTGAAAAAAATACGTAACATACTGAGCGGATGGGTTTCCAGCGTGTCCGCGATCTGAATCACGGTAGACAGGCGGGCTTCACCAATTTCAGCACGCAACATTTTGTGCCACGTCTGGCGTGAAATACCAGAACGCTTAGCGGCTTCGGTCGTCGTCATGCGCAATGCGCGGAGGCGCAAACGCAAGTATTCTGCCAAATCTAATGCAGACATAGTTATTTTTCCTCAATTCAACTGACTAGCATCAATTTAGCAGAAAGGTTCATCAGACGATAGAGTTTACAATATTTAAACTATGCACTATATGTCATGCATATACTGTTAAGAGCAAGGCAGGTAGTCTGGAAACAGGGAATTGCTGAGTGGATAGGTATCCATTAGTATTCATGGCTAACCGTTATATCAAACCTACCAAATCTACCTATAGCTAGCTAGTGTCTGACCGAAAAAGCCTTCCTGCCGCCACGAGTGCCCAATTTTAGTCCATGCAGCCGTTTTCCCCGCCACCTTCTGGCAAGCACGAGGGTAAAACGCTGGGTTTCAAGGCATGGCTGGCAGCGCAGGCTTGCCTTCGGTGCAGGGGCTGCCCTGCCTTCCCGGCATTTTCCCTCATCGGTCGGCGTTGTGGGGTGGTTCAGGCGGCTTGGCGCTGTCGTCGGCGTTCATCCTTCTGCAAGGCCTCCAACGCCCTGGCCTGTAAAATGGCCCCGACCTTTTGCAGGTTCCTGCCCACCACCGCCAGTGCCACATAGCGCTTGAAGCGTTCCAGCCCCCGGTCGGGGCAATAGTCCAGCCCATGGACTTCCAGTGCGTTGATGCCGGATTCCACCGCTGAGTGCTGGCGTCTGGCCTGGACAAACGCCGGGTCGGTTTCACGGGCAGTGTCCGCCTGGCTCCAGCGGCCCTTTTTCGGCAACACCACCCGGTCGAGCAGTTCGGCCAGTTCGCGCTGGTTGGCCGGTGAGTGGAACCCCTTGTCAAAGCTGCACGCGCTCAGGGAGGGGAACAGCGCTTTGGCTTGCTTAACCATGGTCACGGCAATCTCACTGTCGGGGCAGTGTTGCATCACTTGGTGGTGGAGGATGAAGCCGTCAGCCGATTCCATCACGCACACGTTCAGGCCCAGCTCCACCGGCACACCGGCTTTGCCCTTGCTGAGCCATTCGCTGTAATCCTCGAAGAGGGAGAAGATCTTGTCGCCGTGGGGGATGGTTTCCCCGTCCAGCACCCGCCGCCGCACCAGGTCAACCTGATGCCACCCGTACCCCAGCCAGCGCTGGAGGTCGTTGCCCGACCGGCTGTCCAGCAGGCTGAGGGGCAGGTCAGCCACCGTTTCCTCCACTTTCGACAACAGCGCGGCGCACAGGCCCAGGTAGGTGTGGTGGGCGTCCCGCGAACGTGGGTTGAAGGTCAGCCTGCCGATGTCAGCGTGACCCAGGCGAAGTTGGCGGGCGATCACTTCACGCATCGTGTGTCTCCTGCGAAGTTTGGCGGATGGATGCCCTATTTTGCCCTATTTTGCCCTATTTTGCCCTATTTTGGGCGCTTTTGCAGCTTTCTGGCCTGCTTCCGGGAAATCTTAGGGCAAGGAAAACGGGCGTAGCATCTTGATGGGAAAAGGGTTTTAGGGTTTCCGGTCAGACACTAGATAGTCGCTATTGCAGCTACAATGAGTGGTTTTCACCAAGGGAAATATAGGGGCTAATCCGTTTCATGCGGCAATACCTAGCCTGCTTTACCACCCCTGTGACCAGAAATTCCCGTTGTGGAAATAATGCACATAATTGCCGATCAGCACACTGCGGTCATTTTGCGGGTATGACCAGTATTCTTCGCGCCCGCGCTCGGTAATCAGCGGCGCTAGCTGGCGGATTTTCTTCGCCGTTGTATCGACCTCGAAACGGTACAGCCCGGTTTGGGTGTGGGCGTAATAATCCGACGGCCTTCCCTGCATTCCCGGTTGTGGCGTGTCATTCAGCTTGATTGGCAAAGCCACACGCAAGGTGTTGCCCACAGGCAGGGCGGTGACAGCATGGTGGTCGTGCAATGCGGCTGAATCGGTGCCGCGTTTGCCGAGGATCAGCTTGTCCACTTCCTTCAGTTGCCCCGCTTGGCTGGTGTCGATCAGGGAGAGTTTCATGCCTTGATACCATGCGCCCCGGAAATCGCCGTTGGGGTCGGGGATCGCGTCTTTGCCAATGCCGAGCAACAAATGTTTGCCAACCGGGTGCAGGTAGTCAGAAAAGCCCGGCAGTTTCAATTCGCCCGCGATGTACGGGTCACGCGGGTTGCTCAGATCCAGCACGTACAGCGGGTCAGTGCTTTGGAACGTCACCAGATACGCCTGATCACCGACGAAGCGCGAGGCGTAAAGCCGCTCTTCCGGCTTGCCCAAGTGTTGTGGGCGTTTGCGGTTGGGCAATTGCGAGACCAGTTGCAAGCCATCCTTGCCGCCTTCCTTGAGGATACTGAGGATGCCGGGTGACTTACCGTAAGGCGCGGTAATCGCCATCGACGGGTCACTGAACTGGTCGTTTTCGGTGATGACGCGCAAGTAACCATCTTGTTCGCTGAAACGGAAGGAGGATTCCTGCCCGCTCAGATGCCCCGGCACATGGCTGCTGCCCCGGTAAGCAATATCTGTCCCCGTGAATGCAAATTTGTGGATGCCGGTACTGCTGCGTGAACCTTGCGCCGGATTGTAATGGTATTCGGTGGTGGCGAGGTACAAGGCCGAGGGCGATGCATACAGCGTTTCCGGGTTGCCCACGTAACAGCGGCTTTTGAAGCTGAACTGGGCAGCCTTCAGGTCAACCGCGACGATGCTGATAATGTTGTTGCTGACATAGTTGCCATCGGTCTCGTCGGTTTTGACCGGGCGATTGATGTAGCAATTGTCAGCCATGACCAGCGGCGCGGTTTTTCCATCCGCCGTGCGGTAGGTGGGCAAGAAGTCCTGTGCGCTGAGTTTGTCTGTGCCACTGCCCAGATTTATTTGCGGGTAACTTTGCAGCACTAGATACAGGGTATCCCCCACGCGGCGGCTGGCATTGATATTACCGTCCAACCGCACTTGCAGGGTGGAAGCGGCTTGCTCCGGCTGGCGCACGTCGATGTAACGCAATTCGGTGGGCAGTGAACGTGGCATCGGCGGCATCATCATCGGCACGCCTCCGGCAACACCCGGTGCAGGCATGGGCACTGGCATGGTTTGGTAATTGCTGCCCAGCGTCACCAGCCGCTTGCCTGCGAGGTAAAGGTTTTGCAGGCTGCTGTCTTGGGGCAGGGTAAGGCGTTTGACTTCCTGCAAACGCTTGCCGCTTTCCTTGACTTGCATGATGCGCAAGGTGTTGTCCTGATAGTTCTGGTTGTTGGGTGCGCCGATGGCGTAGACATAGTTGCCGTCGGTTTTGATCAGGTCAGCTTCATCCACGCCGCGCTCTTGCAGGTTGGTGCTGGAAAAGGTGGGCGCTCTGACAGGGGCTGGCGCTGCCGTCGGGGCAGCAGCGGCTGCTACCGGATAAATCGGCTGATGGTTGGCGGCTTTCAGCAAGTATTCGCGCAGCTCAGTAGCGTTGGTTTTTTTCAGGCCACCCTCTCCCACATCCACAGGAGGTGCTTCCAGCGAAGCGCAAGAAACCAGCCATGGCATCAGTAGCATGGGCAAAAATGTAGTGAGTGCTGTTATTTTCATGATGACTCCCTCGTTTGCTTTTTACCTTGTCTATGACCATATTATAGGCCGACCGTTCTATTACGAGGTGATCTAGCTCATGAATCCTGGTTTTTGGCGTTGCCCGCTGTGTCACGCACCCCTCAGTTTGGTGCGGCGCAGCTTTGCCTGTAGCAATCGCCACAGTTTCGATCAGGCCAAGGAAGGTTATGTCAATCTGCTGCCGGTCAACCGCAAGCACTCCGCCGATCCCGGTGATAACAAGGCAATGCTGGAAAGCCGCCGCCATTTCTTGCAACAGGGTTTTTATGCACCGTTGGCGCAAGGCTTGGCACAAGCAATACGCGGGTATTTCCCTGACACCACCCAGCCGCTGACGCTGCTGGATGCGGGCTGTGGGGAGGGTTATTACCTCAGCCAACTGGCGCAGCACCTCGGTGACACGACGCAGTTTCTCGGCACGGATATTTCACGCGCGGCCATGCGCTTGGCAGCGAAACAATACCCGACGATGCAGTTTGCGGTGGCGTCCAGCTTTGACTTGCCCTTGGCGGATGCCTCGGTGGATGTGTTGGTGCGCGTGTTTGCGCCAGCGTCAGAGGCTGAGATTGTGCGGGTGTTGAAACCGGGCGGGCTGTATTTATGGGCTTACCCGGCGGCACAGCATTTGTTTGAATTACGCCGCCTGATTTACGATGACCCCAAGCCGCACACGGTGGAAGATTTGCCGCCGATTGTCGGAATGCGCGAAGGTACGCTCATCCCTGTGCGTTACGCTGTGAGCTTGCCGGATCAGGCGAGTGTGGCGGCATTACTCAAAATGACGCCGTATTATTGGTCGGCGAGTGCAGAAAAACAGGCACATTGTCAACGCTTGCAAACGCTGGAGTTGACGGTGGATTTTGCTGTCAGCGTGATGGAAAAATTGTCATAGGCTTAGGGGGAAGTATGAGTAGTATTCAGGATGTGATCGAGGGGGTGGTGCGCCGTAATGCTGGCGAACCGGAGTTTCATCAAGCGGTTAGCGAAGTGCTGGCATCATTGGAGTCAGTGCTGGAACAGCGTAAAGATTTGCGGGATGCACGTATTTTGCATCGCTTGGTGGAGCCGGAGCGGCAAATTCTGTTTCGGGTGCCGTGGGTGGATGATGCCGGGCTGGTGCAGGTGAATCGCGGTTTCCGCATCCAGTTCAATAGCGCGATTGGCCCTTACAAAGGCGGCTTGCGTTTTCACCCTAGCGTCAATGCCGGTATTTTGAAATTCCTGGGTTTTGAACAAGTGTTCAAGAATGCGCTGACAACCTTGCCATTGGGCGGAGGGAAAGGCGGCGCGGATTTCGACCCCAAGGGCAAATCGGATGCGGAAGTGATGCGTTTTTGCCAGTCCTTCATGACCGAGTTACAACGCCATATCGGTGCGGATACGGATGTGCCTGCGGGTGATATTGGGGTGGGTTTGCGTGAAATTGGCTTTTTGTTTGGGCAATACCGCCGCATTCGCAACGAATTTGGCGGTGTATTGACGGGCAAGGGCGTGGGCTGGGGTGGCTCACTGATTCGTCCGCAAGCGACTGGGTATGGCTTGGCTTATTTCGCACAGGAAATGCTCAATACCCGTCATGTCAGTTTGGAAGGTAAAATCTGCGCTGTCTCCGGCTCAGGCAATGTCGCCCAACATACGGTGGAAAAAATCAACGAACTCGGCGGCAGAGTGGTCACCTTGTCCGATTCATCTGGGGTGATTCATGACCCTGCGGGGATTGATGCCGAAAAACTGGCATGGGTGATGACGCTTAAGAATGTACGACGTGGGCGCATCAGTGAATACGCGGCTGCGTTCAAGGTTGAGTATTACGCGGGGCAACGCCCGTGGATGATTCCGTGTGATTGTGCGTTTCCCTGTGCCACCCAGAACGAAATCAATGCAGAGGATGCTGCCACCTTGTTGGCAAACGGCTGCATCTTAGTCGCTGAAGGTGCCAATATGCCGAGTACCCCGACGGCGATTCAACAGTTTCAGGCGGCCAATATCCTGTTCGCGCCGGGCAAGGCCGCCAATGCCGGGGGCGTGGCAACCTCTGGTCTAGAAATGAGCCAGAATGCGCTGCGCATGAACTGGTCGCGGGAAGAAGTGGATGCTAGATTGCATGGTATTATGATCAAGATCCATCAGGATTGTTACAACACCGCCGCCGCGTATGGTCAGCAAGGCAATTACGAGGCGGGCGCGAATATTGCGGGTTTTCTGAAAGTAGCCGATGCCATGTTGGCGCAAGGGGTGATTTGAAAGCAGCGTTTGGGAGCAGGACACCTCTTAAAGAATCCCCTTGAAATCCTTGCGGAGTGAACCTATGCTAAGCATATGTTATTCGTTTAGGAGTACTGCCCATGCGAACTGTATCCATCTTTGCCAACGGCAACAATCAAGCCGTGCGTATCCCTAAAGATATGGAATTTTCCAACCTCAAAGAGCTGGAAATTTTTCGTGAAGGGGATTCGCTGATTTTGCGCCCGACCCGCCCGGATTGGCTTTCATTCGCCGAACTGGATAAGGCGGATGATGATTTTCTCGTGGAACGCCCCGATGTGATGAGCGATGAAGGGCGCTTTGAATGGCTCTGAAAACTTACATGCTGGATACCTGTATTTGCAGTTTTATCCAGCGCGAACAGCCTTTGCAGGTATTACAGCGTTTACAACAAGCCCGTGATCAGCATGATCAGGTGGTCATTTCCGCGATTACCTATGCAGAAATGCGTTTCGGTGCGACTAACAAATAACCTACGGGAATTCGAGCGTGTCCCCGGTCTTACTGTCGAAGACTGGAGCTGCTGATGGCTTTTCCTGATAAGCCTTATACTAATCTGGAGCGTCCGAATAGAAAGTGGCGGATATTCTGGGTGAGCGTGTCAGGTATCTCGAACTCAGGTGCATTCATCAATTAATCATGCTCCAGAGTTCCATCCCGATCACGATTACCCATAACAATATAGATACGCCGACCGCCGCCGCAGCGATGTCTTTAATGACTTTGATTTTTTCATTGTGCTTATCTTCGACAAAGTCGCAGATTGCTTCAATTGCACTGTTGAACAGTTCCGCCATGAGCACCAAGGTGGTGGCTACCAATACCATGAGGAAATCCACCCAACCCCTGAAGGCAAATGCCACGATGAGTACAATGATCGACAGCACGAGTTTGTAGGTGACACTGAAATCGTATTTGACCGCGTAACTCAAACCGGATAGCACGGTGCGGAATTTTCGCAAGGGGTGATAACCCGCATCTCCAGTACCGAGGAACTTATTTTTCATGGCTAAACCTTTGGCAAAAACATAACACGTAATAACAACGCAGAAGCAATCCCCAGCAGTGCGCCGACCAGCACATCACTCGGCCAATGCACTTGTAAATACAGCCTGGACATCATCACTGTGATCACAACACCCGCTAAGATAATGCCGCCACCGATTCGCAGCGTCGGCGGTAACAACAGCCACAGTGCCACAAAAAAGGCAGCGGCCTGCGCTGAATGTGCACTGGGAAATGCCGAATCCATTGGTAGAGCGGTCAAGGGATCAAACAACGCCGGGCGTGGACGCTGAAACCACGCTTTGAGCGCAAAAGCCAACGCACTTGCCAGCAGTAAGGCCGCAGGCAAATACATGAGCGCCGGGGCGTATCCTAAACGCCAGATCACGATAACACTCAACACACTCAGCGGCACTAACAACCACAGCGACCCCAGCCAAGTAACCGATGCGAAAAAATGATCAAGGTAGGGGGTGCGCAAACCGTTGAAAATAGTCAATATATGGCTATCCAAGACGTTTAGCATGTTATGTTTCCTGCCAATCCAGAGAAGAACCCCCTACCGAAAATACCGCATTAAGTCGTATTTCATGGTAGGGGGCGTGTGTGATACAAGGGGGGAGTCAGTGCGGTCGTTTATGCATCCTTCACCATATCGCGGTAAGCGTGCCAACTCGCATGGGCAATCAAAGGCATCGCAATGATCAAGCCGAGATCAAAGGTCGCAATCCCCAAGCCAATCACAACCGTAATGGTGAGCGCCCACAACAGCATGGTTAAGGGGTTTTTCTGTACGGCACGGATACTGGTAGCCGCCGCTGTCACAATATCAACTTTACGTTCCAGTAACATGGGGGCTGTCACCACACCTGTCATGAACGCAAATAACGCAAACAATAGCCCGATGCTGAAGAAAGCCAGAATAAACATCCAGCCCTGTTCCATGGTGACTAAGGCATTCCATAAACCGGCGTAACCTTCTATATCGACGGACATTTGATTAAAGAAAATACCCGTGATGACGGCGGATAAGCGTACCCAAAAGACCATTATCATCCCCAGTATCACGGCATATAGCCCAAGGCTGATAGCGTTTTCCTGGATACTGCTGAGGGATGACCAGAAACGCGGGGTTTGCCCTTGCTCCAGTTGACGACTCAAGCCATACAAGCCTAAGGCAAGGAAAGGGCCTACCAGCAAAAAGCCGGTGCTGGCCGCCACAAAAAACGCTGGATTAGCGGCTGAAACCATGCTCATGAGGATGCCGACTAAGGCAAAGATAATCCCGTAAGTTAAACTGGCGGAGGGGTTCGCTTTAATATCTGCCCAGCCTTGCCGCAACCAACGCATAATCGCAGCAGGTTCAACGTGTTGGACGGGGTAACTTGTGAATAATTGTTCGGCATGAGGAGCGGTAGAAACGCTAGCCGATTTACTGGCGATCTGTGTCATGATAAACCTCCTTTGAGAACGCTTGACTTTATAATACCCTAGTATTTTACTAGGGATTGAGCTTAATTTAGTGCAGAACATTCTCAACTACAACAAACCCTTGTAGAAATACGGAAAATTTTTTCTAAAATTGGGCACTCGTGGCGGCAGGAAGGCTTTTTCGGTCAGCGACTATGTAACAGGAGATTTGCCATGCAATCCATTGGCGCACGCCAAGCCAGCAATCAGTTGGGTTCTGTACTTGACCGAGTTTGGCAGGGTGAAGCAGTTAAAATCACCCGTAACAACCGTGAAACAGCCGTGCTGTTATCCATTCGAGATTTTGAGATGCTGGGGGGGGAGGCATTTCTTCTACGCAAACGGGCAGAGGCTATGCAGCAAGAACGCCATCAATTATTGGCTTCACTAGAGGCTCTACGCAGCGAAGCAGAGCAAAGCGGACTGACTGAGAACATACTGGTTGACTACTCCCCACGGCTAAAGCCGGGGGATTCCTAATTCACCGAGAACAGGACGACGACACCGAAATGCCATCGCCACTAACATTCTCTCCAAAGGCTAACACCGCCAGCCCGGCGGCTAAAATGTTACGTGCTGCATTCACGTCACGGTCGTGGGTTGTGCCGCATTCGGGGCACTCCCACGATCGCACGTCCAGCGGCATGTTTTCTTTCACGAACCCACAGCAGGAACAGCGTTTAGTGGACGGGAAGAATCTCCCTATCTCAACGTATGTCCTCCCGTACCAGCCAGCTTTGTACGCAAGCTGGCGAGTGAACTCACCCCAACTTGCATCCGCAATGTGCTTGGCTAACGTTGGGTTCTTAATCATGTTCTTCACGGCGAGGTTTTCAGCACAAACCACTTGGTTCTCGTTAATCAGTTTGCGGGACAACTTGTGCAAGTTGTCCGAACGGTCATCGGAAATTTTCGCGTGAACACGGGCGACCTTGCGTTTAGCTTTCAACCGGTTCTTGCTGCCGAGTGTCTTCTTGGCAAGACGGCGTTGGTACTTCGCGAGTTTAGCCGCGTGTTGTGCGGTGTGGCGGGGATTACCGGATTTAAAACCGTCAGAGGTAACGAACAAATCCTTGATGCCCACGTCAATGCCTGCCTTTTTATCGGTGACGGGCAACAGCGTGGGTTCAAATTCACACAAGCAAGACACAAAATAGCGTCCGGCCTGATCTTTGGAAACAGTAACCGTGGTGGGGTCAGCCGGAAGTGCCTGACTCCACTTGATATTCAGCGGTTTATCGCACTTCGCCAGTTTCAATTCACCGTCACGGTAGCTGAACGCGCGGTACGTGAATTCAGCCGATTGGCGGTGCTTTTTAGATTTGAAGACAGGGTATTTTGCCCGACCTTCAAAGAAGTTTTTGAACGCCGTTTGCTGATTCCTCAAGCATTGTTGCAGCGGAACACTGGAAACGTCGTTCAGGAAAGTAGCTTCAGGCAGTTTTTTGATGGCAGTCAGTTGGGAACTCGCTTTCGTGTACCCAACTTTTTCCTGAGCCTGATAGTAGGCATCCGTGCGGTAACGCAAGATGCTGTTGTAAACGTAGCGCACACAACCGAACGTCTGAGCCAGCAACGTTTCTTGTTGTGGGTCTGGGTAGAATCGGAATTGGTAGGCGCGTTTAGTTTTCATTATTCACAAAATATCGTATATTTCGTGAAGAGTCAACAACCGAAGATAGCAAACCAAACGGAGGAGCGAGAAGAGGGTCGGCTGTCGCCGACGCGCTATCCCTCCCCATGCCTAAAGGCAGGGGTATCTCGCGCACGACTGATGATCGGCATGATTTTCATAGTGGCATTTCACGCACACAAACCGCGCTTGCGTCTGACGATTGTCCGCCGCTACATGGTGACATTCGGGGCATTCCTGACTGGTGTAATGCGGTGGCACAGTGAACAACATGCCGCCTTTCCATGCCATCTTGTAGTCGAGTTGCCGTCGAAATTCACCCCAGCCTTGGTCGAGAATGGCTTTGTTTAAGCCAGATTTCTGGGCAACGTTGTTACCGGGGTTTTCCGCTGTGCCTGCCGCTGACTTGGACATATTCCGTACCTGCAAATCTTCGATGAACACGAGCGCGTGGTTTTGGCTGAGCGTGGTCGTCGCCTTGTGCAGGAAATCGCGGCGGGCGTTGGCGATTTGCGTGTGAATTTTTTGAACTTTAACTTGGGCTTTTTTCCAGTTGTTGCTGAACTTTTGTTTGTGCGCCATGCGCCGTTGGTATTTGGCGAGTGTGGCTTGTTTGCTCTTGAAGCTGTTACGCGATTCCATCCATGTGCCATCGGAGAGCGTCGCAAAACGGGCTATGCCAAGGTCGATACCGATAGCAGTGGTCGCGGGTGTGGCTGGCAATTCCACTTCCCGCTGAGTTTGGATGCTGACAAACCATTTGCCGCCTTTGCTGGAAACCGTGACATTGCGTAGTTCTCCCAACACATCGCGGCTATTGCGGTAGCGTATCCAGCCGAGTTTTGGCAGAAAAATTCGGCTATTGCCTGGGTCGAGCTTGATTTGTTTGGGGTCGGGGTAACGGAAACTGTCACCGCTGCCTTTGCGCTTGAAACGGGGGAAGTCGGCACGTTTGGCGAAAAAGTTTTGGTAAGCCTTGTCGAGATCTTTGAGCGCGTGTTGCAGGGGATGGACAGGGGAATCTTTCAGCCACGGGGTTTCCACACCGTTGCGCCATGCGGTCAGGTGCTTGGCCATTGCGACGTAACCGATGAATTGTTCACCCGCTTCATGATTGGCTTGCTGCAACGCTAACGCCCTGTTGTACACGAAGCGACACGATCCCGCGTAACGGCGCAGATGACGCTGCGTCTCACCATTGGGCATAAGTTCGTATTTGAAGGCTTGTAGTCGTTGCATCTTCGGAGTGTAGCTAAACAAGAGCGGCTTGAGTGGGTATTCTGCGTTAAACTGCGCGGATTATCCGACAAAACTACCGAACATAGGGCGGCTTCGCCACCCGCGCTATCCTCCCCGACCTGAAGGACGGGGTTTGCCGCGCAACCTGATCAACGGCTGAGGGGAGATGCGGCTTAACCGTTATGGTTGTTGTCCCTCCAGAAGCAGACGTTTCATCAAATAACACAAGCAATCCTGACGGATCACAGTTTCATCCAGCGTCAGCATGGCGGGCATGAGCGGCTGTTTCAGGCGGATTTCATCCTCATAGCGGAAGAAGAAATGTTCACTCACCGCCATGCCCTCATCATCCCACGCTTGCAGGTTGGCATCAGGGTGGTCACTGGTGGCGAATGCCGTTCCGGCGGGCAATTCCGAGAAGTTGTAACGGTCAAGCGCAGGCAGCAGCAGAATATCTGCGCTAATATCGCTGAAACTGAAACGGTATTCCGCAGGCACTGTCACTTGCGCCACGGTCTGGTAAATATTCACATCGTGCGCGGGTAAGGGATGGTCGGGAATTTCCTGTAAATGCAGCGCGGCATCCAGAAACTCCAGCACATGCTCGACCCCGTGCGCCACGCCCGGCTTGCCGCATTCCACCGTCACTGCCGGGCAATACTTTGCCATTGCCATCGACTGCACCCCACGCGGGGTTTCAAAAAATACCACAATATTGGAAAACAGCCGCGCCAGTTGCAGGGCACGGTTATCCAGCACATTGATGCAGCCGTAATGCGGGTTTTTGCCGGTATTATTGTGTACGTCGATGCTGGCAAACAGGCTCCGGCTAGCCATAATGTCGGTGACTTGCGCCATCAGACGGCTTTCCGCGCAATCTGCCACCTCTTCACCCGGCCATACCCGGTTGTAATCGGGCTGACCGTCCAGCCGTCGCATCCCTGCCTTGGCGGCGTCAATATTGCCGAAAAACACCGACAGCCCACGCGGCAAGGGCTGCTCCTGATACTTGCGCAGTAATTGCTGGATGGCGAAAAAGCCGGTGTCCTCATTGCCATGCAACAGCACGGACACGAACAGGCGCGGTTCCCGCCTGCCTTCCAGATGTAACAGGGTCGGGTTCGGCATCAGGGTGTGCAGTTCACGCGGGCTTTGCAGCGCGAAAAATCCTGCCGGAAGGGTCGTCAGTTCAGTCAGTTTCAACATGGTTTAGGGTTCTCAACAGTCCAGTGTCCAGGTATGCACAGGGGTATGGGTGCGTTGCCAGCCAGTGTAAGCCTGCAACAATTCGTAAAAGCCGCCTTGGCAACGTTGCTGATAACGTTGCTGCCACACTGCGCCGGTTTGACCGCCTTCAATACGCGCCGCAATAATGCCGAGGTAATGGCGGATGTCAGCCTCGGCTATCCCCAGTTGTTCCAACCCGGCGGCGGCTTGCGGTAATAATCCATCCAGCAGCAGCGCTGGCACCTCCCATTCCTGGCGTTGCCAACGCAAGGGTGCTGCCAAACCCAGCCGGGCGGCGGTGTAGAAGTTTTCGCGGGCAGTGGCAAACGCCATCGGCAGGGGTTCGCCCGCACACAACAGCGCCCCCAGATACTGGGTCAGGCCGTAAAACAGCGCAGCATTCGCCAGCATATCGGGCACGCTAGGGCCTGCGGGTAAGATGCGGTGTTCGATGCGGATATGCGGCGTACCATCGGCATCAAACCCAACCAGCGGGCGATTCCAGCGCCAAGTCACGCCATTATGCAGCCGCAAGTGGGCAAAGCGTTCCGGCGGCGAGGTTTGCAAGGCGGGCAACAGCAGCGGGTAAATGTCGCGGTTTTCCTCGAAACATTCGGCGATGCTCTTATCGACAAACCCGGAACCAAAGCTGACTCGCGCCGGAGAATCACGCCCTGTATTCACCGCCTGCTCAAACACCGGGATGCGGGTTTCCTGCCACAAGGTTTTCCCGAACAGAAACGGTGAATTGCCCGTCACTGCCATAATGGGTGCAGAGGCAATGATGGCGGCATTGTAGAAATGGTGCGCAGTACTGGCTGGCACTTGCAGGTGCACCTGAAACGAAGTCGCCGCCGCTTCCAGCATGACGCTGTCATGCTGGATATGCAGCGACTCTTCGCCGTCAATTTCCAGACGCAGCGGACGCCCCTGACGCGCCTTGAGAACTTCAGCATTCAACACACGGTAGCGGTTGGAAGCGGTCATGGTTTCCAGACAGAAATCGCTTTGCAGCGTGCTCGGCAATGTGCCGATCAGCACCAGTTGCGCCCCGACCCTGCCAGCGGCGGCGTAAGCCTGTTCCAGCAAACGCTGCAAGGCGCTGTCAAAATCGCCAAGGGCAGTGGTGTTCAGTGGGCGCGGCGGGGTATTCAGCTCAATATTAAATTGCGCCAGCTCGGTAGTGGCCAGCGGATTATTCAAGGCGTGCAGGAAGGCAGCATTGCAGGGCATGGGGCGAAACGTCGGGTCAACCAGCCAACCTTCCAGCTCAAAACCGCCGACGGCAGCTTGGCTGGAAAATTTCCCGGCCTCCAGGCTCTCGCGCAGCAAGCGGGTTTCTGCCTCCAGCCGCTGGGCGTATTCGTGCCAGTCTTCAGGACTGAAATGGTCGCTTGTTATCTCCTGACCCATCCGTCACCTCCCGTGACCTCCCGTGACCCTCAATCAGCAGTGTTGCTCTTCGTTGGGGGGAAGTTGCAAGAAAAAGCCATTTTCCTGTATCACCCGGCGGATTTCGTGTGCTTCCAGCTTCAACACCAGTTTGCGTTGCTCTGTCAGCTCGAAATCGAACGAGAACTCTGGTACGCCAAAAATCGTCATCAACACCTCAGGCACACGCTCGAAATGGTCCTTTTCCGGCAGGAACAGAAACGAACCGGGCTTGCGCCGACTGCGGTAAACATAGCATTGCATAGGCTACTCCTTAGCTTGCTCGTGAGTCATGAGCGCAGCAGCGTGAATCTCAGACAGCCTGATGGTACGGATGGTGGAACCGCCACCCTGACGTTCCTCCAAGCCTATGTCACTGCCCGATACACTCATGAGTTTACCCTCATGTTCGCGCCCGTCTTTCTGGGTAATGCGCACGTATTGGCCTGTCTTGTCAGTCAGCTCACTCACTTCAATGGGTTTGAACACCACATGATACAGGGCAGCAGTAGGCAGTGTTTTAGCACCTGCCAACACATCGACCGGAGTCGGTGGCGGTGCAGCAGTACGTGCCTCTGAGGGAATATCAATGGTATGCGTCGCCACGGGTGGCTGTTGGGTGGCGGCATCTGCCAAAGAGGCGGGGGGTGCGGCAACATTTAAGCCTATCGCGTGCGCCCGGCTATACACTTGCGTATTCGCACCCGCAAACCACGCCACACTCGCCAGTAACAAACCCATCACACTGGTGATCACCCAAGCGGAAACCCGATGCCACATCGCAGGCAATGTCAGCATATTAACCCCCGGTATTAACGCAATAAAGCCCGTCACTGGGTGGCGCTGAAAACAAATGCCTGCCATAACCAACCAGCCCAGCACAAACAGCACCACGCCTAATAACAAAACGCCCAATAATAAGTATTCCATGTAGTCCCCATTTTAATTCGAATTAATCTTCTAAGTAAGTATAACCGATCAAGCCCGCTTCTATTTCACGCAATAACATTTTTTGACGTTCGGGATTAGTAACAGCCGCAGCCAATTTACGGCGGCACTGCGCCAGCAAGTCTTTCGGCTCAAAATGCACATAGCGTAACAACTCATCAATAGTGTCGCCACGTTCCGGTTCTGACAAGCGGTAATTGCCATCCGGCAACAATTCCACGTTGATCGAATCGGTGTCACCGAACAGGTTGTGCAAGTCGCCGAGGATTTCCTGATATGCCCCCACCATGAAAATACCCAGCAAATACGGCTGACCTTTTTGCAGCGAATGCAGCGGCAAAGTGCTTTCCAGCCGCCCGCTTTCCACATAATGCGAGACGGTGCCATCCGAATCACAAGTCAAATCCTGCAAGGTCACGCGCCGATCTGGGCATTCCTGTAAGCGGTGCAAGGGCATGATCGGGAAAATCTGCTCAATCGCCCACGCATCCGGCATCGACTGGAACAGCGAGAAATTGCAGAAATACTTGTCCGCCAGTTTTTCCTGCAAGCCGCTCTGGATTTCAGCTTCCAGCGCCTCAAACAGCTCCGGCTGGCTGAGGAGTTTGCGGCAAATCGCACGGTGAAACTCTTCCGCCCGCGCCCGCTGATTCAGGTCGATGGAGCCGTGGGCGTACATGCCGTGGGCATCGTCCAACCAATACGCGGCATCGTGGTAGATTTCCGAGGGCGGCAACTGCTTGCGGTTATGGTACAGGCGGAACAGGTTGTGCAGGATCATCGGATCAGCATCCTCCGGTTCGCGCAGTTCCGGCAAGGTTTCCGGCTGTTCCGGGTCGGTGTCGATGACATTGGTGATTAGCACCGCGTGATGCGCCGTCAGGCCACGCCCGGATTCTGAAATGAAATCGGGGAACGGCAACGCATATTCCTCACACACATCCTGCACGCTACGCACGATGGTATTGGCGTATTCCTGCAAGCTGTAATTGATGGAACAATCATTGCGCGAACGCGAACCGTCATAATCGACCCCTAAACCACCACCCACGTCGACCACGCGGATATTTGCGCCCAAGCGGTGCAGTTCGGCGAAATAGCGGCTGGCTTCACGCATTCCGCGCTGGATGTCCTGAATATTGGCGATCTGCGACCCCATGTGGAAATGCAGCAATTGCAGGCAATCGAGTTTCCCCGACGCTTGCAATTGCTCAATCATGTGCAGGGATTGCGCGGCAGACAGGCCGAATTTGGACTTTTCACCGCCGGTATTTTGCCACTTGCCTTTGCCAAGGGAATACAAGCGCACGCGGATGCCGAGCAGCGGTTCGATGCCGAGTTTAGCGGCCTCTTCCAGCGTTTCCGGCAATTCAGAAGGCTTTTCAATGACGATGAAAATGCGATGCCCCATTTGCCGCCCGATCAAGGCGAGGCGCAGGTATTCGCGGTCTTTGTAGCCGTTGCAAATGATGGTACTGCCCGCCGGGGCAGAACCCAGCACCGCCATGAGTTCGGGCTTGCTGCCTGCTTCGAGGCCGACCTGTTCGCCGCCGCCTTTGAGGATTTCCTGCACCACACTGCGCTGCTGGTTAACCTTGATGGGGTAAATCGCGGTGTAATGGCTACTTTGCCCGCAATCGGCAATCGCCTGGTTGAATGCACCTTGCAAACGCTGTACCCGGTCATGCAACACATTGACGAAACGCACCAGTAACGGAAAACGCATTCCGTCTTCCTGATGGACGCGCATTGCCAGCGCGTGCAAATCGACCTGTTGCGCCGGATTGCCGGGGACGCACATGGCAACACTCCCCGCCGCATTCACGTCAAAATAGCCATCACCCCAATGCTGGATGCTGTACAGATGGCGGGCGGTTTCAAGATTCCAGGTCTTATCGGTGTACATGGTATTCCTGCTGGCGTGAATGGCATGGTTTCAAGCTGTGCAGAATACTAGAAAAGTTGCCCAATTGACATCCGCCCTCCCGGAGAGGATGCCTTAAAACCTGTTTCCAGCCCTCTTGCGGGTGAAGCAACTGTGTTATTGAAACACTGGGTGAAAAGCTGATGAGTGAGGATTGGTAGTATTAATTTTTGTGCAAAACTTGACACTGCCCCCCTCTCCATTAGAATATAAGTAAGCTTTAATATTTATTGGGATGCAAGGTCGTTTATGTTTGGAATTCGTGAAGTTGACGCCGCTGGTTTGCAAAAAATGTTGGATTCTGGCGAAAAAGTCCGCCTGATTGATGTGCGTTCCGCTTCGGAAGTGGCTCAGGGAATTATTGAAAATTCCGAGTTCATGCCCTTGCATACCCTGCCATTACGCATGAATGACCTACCGAAAGATGAAACCATCGTTTTTTATTGCCGCAGCGGGGCGCGTTCCGCTCAGGCATGTATGTTTCTGTCACAAAACACCGGCATCGAAGCGGTCAACCTACGTGGCGGGATTATCTCGTGGTATCAAGCAGGTATGAAGGTCGTATTACCGAACGCTGCCTAAATAAGAGAACTCTGTTATACTGGTAGGCGAGAGAGGTGGGTCATTACTGACCTGTGAGTTACAATTTATCATGAGACATCGAACATGAGCAAAAAGCTAGCGATCATCGCAACTAAAGGTACGTTGGATTGGGGCTACCCTCCGTTCATTCTGGCATCCACAGCGGCTGCGCTTGGTTATGACGTGCAGGTTTTCTTTACCTTCTACGGCTTACAGTTGTTGAAGAAGAAACTTGACCTGCAAGTTACCTCATTGGGCAACCCCGGTATGCCCATGCCTATGCCTATGCCAGTCCTGTTGCAGACACTGCCGGGTATGCAAGGCATGATGACCTCCATGATGAAAAAGAAAATGGCGGACAAGGGCGTTGCTGATCTGGGCGAACTGCGTGAACTGTGTCAGGAAGCTGATGTTAAATTCATCGCTTGCCAAATGACTGTTGACCTGTTCGAGATGGATCCCAAAGAGTTTATCGACGGTGTGGAATACGCAGGTGCTGCGATGTTCTTCGAATTCGCGGGCGAATCTGACATCTGCCTGTTCATCTAATCCGCAAAGGTTATTAGACAGTCACCAAGAAGCCGGGTATACCCCGGCTTTTTACTTTAAGGAACTGCACCATGAAAATCATGCTTATCAGTGGCAGCCACCGCGAACACTCCCAAAGCGAGAAAGTCACGCGATGTATCGCCCAGTCACTGTTGGATAACCAACAAGCAACCGAAACCGAAGTCTTTTCCTTGGCAGGCAATCCTTTGCCCCTATGGGATGAAGGTATCTGGAATGGTGAGGCCAAATGGCAGACCATACTTAACCCTTTATCGGAAAAATTGGCATCCAGTGATGGTTTTGTCATCATTGCACCGGAATGGCATGGGCAAGTACCGTCGGGTTTGAAAAATTTCTTCCTGCTGTGGGGAGCGGGGGAACTGGCACATAAGCCTGCATTAATCGTGGGTGTGTCATCCTCGGATGGTGGTGCTTACCCGGTAGCCGAATTGCGTATGAGCAGTTACAAAAATAACCGTATCTGTTACATCCCTGAACAATTAATTGTTCGCAATGTGGAATCTGTCCTCAATGCGGATAATAGTAAAAACAACTCGGACGCAGACCGTTATTTCCGTGAGCGTATCGTGTATGCCGGGGAAATCCTCAGTGCTTACGCAACGGCTCTCAAAGGTGTGCGCGAGTCTGGCATTACCGCGACGGATACTTTCCGTAATGGTATGTAATACTTTATTGACGAGGCAGCAACCATGTTGAAATCAGCGGCGATGACACCCCAGCGGGTACTGAACCGCATCGGGCGCATGAACTATTTCCACGACGATCGCCACGCGGAGCGTACCAACGAAATCCGTTGGCTGGTGGAAGAGTTCGTCGAAATCCCGGTGAAAAACCTGCCATTGGCACTGGAAGGTTTCACCATTGTGCAGCTTACTGACATGCATTTGCGGCCTTACACTCAGGTGGAACACATCCAGCGGGCAGTGGAAAAAACCAATGCCCTCAAGCCCGATCTGGTGGTGCTGACCGGTGATTACGTGTGGCACGATGGCGAAGACATCCTCGACCTCGTGCCAGTGCTGGCCGGCTTGAATGCCCGCTACGGGGTTTTCGCGGTGATGGGCAACCATGACATTAAGACCGATCCGGTGTTGATTGAGGAAACCTTCGCCAAGCACGGCATTCCAGTCTTGCGTAACGATGGACTCGACCTCCAGCATAACGGTGGTGTTTTCCATCTGGCAGGCATTGACGATGGCTGGCTCGGCAAACCGGACATCAAGGCAACACTGGACAAATTACGCGGTGACAAGCCGGTGGTCTTGCTAGCACACGAACCGGACATGATCGACTGGTATGCGAATGATGAACGGATTTCCCTGCAATTGTCCGGGCATACTCACGGTGGGCAAGTGCAGCTAAAACCGGGCAAGCCGTTTATCCGACCGTATTTAGGGCGCAAATACGTGCAAGGGCTGTACCGGGTGAATGAATCCTGGGTGTATACCAGCCGGGGCATTGGCTCGACGGGGCTACCGATCCGCCGCAATTGCTCGCCAGAAATTACCCATGTTACCTTGGTATCAGGGGATTACTATGCACAAGCGGCATAACGCTTTATCTGAAAGCCTTGGGTAATCGCACGGCCTGTTGGGTAAACTGTGTTGTATATAAAAGGTGTCGGGGTTGCCCGTCACAACATAAAGACCTTCTGTAAGCCCAGGCTTGTCAGGTGAGTCAGTTAGTCTGTAATAATTAAAAAAACAACGAACTAGGTCAAAGTGTGAATATGCCTGATAACCTGAACAATACGCTTGAACGCGATCTGACCGGCCTGAAAGTCGTGGTAGTGGACGACAGCAAGACCATCCTGCGAACCGCTGAGGTTTTGCTGAGTGAGCAAGGCTGCTGGGTGGTGACGGCAGGTGATGGTTTTGAGTCGCTCGCTAAAATTTCCTCCTTTAAGCCGGATGTCATTTTCGTGGACATTATGATGCCGCGCTTGGATGGTTATCAAACCTGTGCGCTGATCAAGGCCAACCGTCAATACCGCGACACCCCCGTCATCCTGTTGTCGAGCAAGGATAGCATTTTCGACATGGCACGCGGACGGCTAGCAGGTTCCGACAAATACCTCACCAAGCCGTTCACCAAAGAAGACCTGCTGACTGCGATCTACACCCACGTGAAATTGCCAAAGAGAGCTGGAACAGTGGATGCCAATGTGCTCGATGCGCCTACTCCTGCTGAATCTACCCCCTTCATTGACCTGATTGACGATTAAAGGGGATGTAGCATGGCTGCGCCACATGTACTGATCATTGACGACTCCTTGGCTGAAACCCGTATTTTTACCGCGCTGCTGGAAAAAAAGGGCTATCAGGTGAGTGTCGCCTGCAATGGTCAGGAAGGTATTCAGGTCGCCAAGGCACGTCAGCCTGACGTTATCCTAATGGATGTGGTCATGCCGTTACTGAATGGTTTTCAGGCAACCCGCGAACTCACCCGCACCCCGGAAACCGCCCACATCCCCATTATTGTGTGTAGTTCCAAATCGGCTGAAACCGATCAGCTTTGGGCTACTCGCCAAGGGGCAAAAGCCTATCTGGTGAAGCCGGTAGACCCCAAGGTATTGCTGACAACCCTTGCCCAGTTCTTGCCTAAGGCGGTGGATAATGGCTAGCCCTTATGAGCTATTGGCAGGGTTGGCTTTACTGCGTGAAAAAAAGCGCCGTTCCCAGCAACACCATGCCCAAGACTTACAAGAATGGTCAGGCTTCCAGATAAACGTGGGTGACATAGCTTGCCTGATTCCCTGTGATCAGGTGGAAGAAGTGGTCACACCAACCAGTATCGCTAGCGCACGCGGCGTACCTGCTTGGGTCAATGGTGTGGTTTATTGCCGGGCGCAACTGGTGACGCTGGTGGATCTGACCGCATTGTTATTGGGTCATGGGCGGATAGCCACCTCCGGGCGGGCTTTTGTGGTGCGCGGCACGCGGGAATGGTTTGGCTTACAGGCGGGCAATTTTGAAGGTGTACGGCATATCTGGTCAGATACGCCAAGCTGCGAGGCTCCACCCCGACTGACGGGCGACTGGTTACGCTATACCCGCCAGTGGTTGTTACTGGATGACCAACCTGTGGCGGTACTGGATGCCACACGCTTGATCACTGCGCTGGAAAGCGGGGAGATACGGTGATGAGCGTGCTGGTTTACCAAATTATCATCGGTGTATTGCTGCTGATCGTGGTGGGAATGGGCGTGCTGCTACTGTACATGAAACGTCAGACCAACACCCAGACCGCCGGGGATGCCCGCCAGCAACAGCAGGCCGTGTTGCGCTTGCTGGATGAAATGAGTTCGCTAGCAGATGGCGACCTGACCATGCGAGCCACCGTCACGGAAGACGTGACTGGCGCGATTGCTGATGCCGTCAACTACGCAGTGGATGCCTTGCAAGCCCTGGTAGTACGCATGGGGATGACATCACAGCGCCTGACAGGTTTTGCGCAGGATGCCGAAACGCGGGTGAACAGCCTAGCAGGTTCCACCTCGAAGCAGGCAAAGGAAATTGCGGTGGTGACTTCTGCGATTGCCACCATGACCAAATCCATCCAGAAAGTGTCGCGCAATGCCTCCAGTTCGGCGGAAGTTGCCCGCAAATCACTGGATATTTCCCAAGCGGGCGCACAAACCGTGCGGGCGACGATTGCCGACATGGGTGCTATCCGCGAAAAGATTCAAGCCACCTCCAAGCGTCTCAAGCGTTTGGGTGAAAGTTCACAGGAAGTCGGTGACATTGTGCGCTTGATGAATGACATTGCCGAGCAAACCAATATCCTGGCGCTGAATGCCTCGATTCAGACCAGTGCTACCCAAGCCAGCAGTGGCAACGGCAATACCAACAAGGGCTTCCGGCGCTTGGCGGATGAAATGCAACAATTGGCTCAACAGGCAGCGGAAGCCTCACGCAAGATTGACGTGCTGATCCGCACCATGCAGGCGGACACCAGCGAAGTGATGGCCTCGATGGAAGAAACCACCGCCAAGGTGGTAGACGGGGCGCGGAATGCCGAATCGGCAGGTGCCGCGCTGGATGAAGTGGAAGACGTGACCGTAGGTCTGGCACGTTTGATTGGTAATATCTCCGAGGCGGCGGGTAAGCAGGCCAATATGGCCGGGCAAGTGGTGAACACCATGAGCGCGATTCAGGAGATTACCCAGCAAACAGCCCGCTACAGTGAAGAAACCAGAGAACTGGTAACAGATCTGAATGCTACGGCTGCTGATTTGCGCGGTGCTATCGCGGACTTCAATGTAGCCGAAGAAAAACAATAACGACAGGTGCAATATGATTTCGGATAAATCAAGTCTGGCTAGCCGGATCGGGTGGATCGCCAAGGATACCGAGCAGGCCATTGAGCAGGCACGGCAAGCCTTTGGACGCCACATTGAAACCGCTGACAAGGGTGAATTGAGTGTCAGCCGCGAGACGTGCCGTCAACTGAACGGGACACTGGAGATGCTGGATGCCAGTGGTGTCAGTATGCTCAGCCGGGAAATTGTCAGCTTGCTGGATGCCCTGATTCAAGGGAAGGTGGAAAACTTGCGTGCCGCCCAAGAGGCGGTGGCAGAAGGTTTGCTGCAATTATCCGAATACCTCAAACATTTGCAGGATGGTTACGCCGATTTACCCATGATCGTGCTGCCGACCCTGAACAACCTGCGGGCTGCCCGTGACGCGGAATTGCTCTCCGAACATCTGGTCTTTTTACCCGAAGACGCCCATGCCAGTAATGAGCTGATCGGCACAGATGAATACGTGGCACTGCCGCTGGAGCGCTTGCAACAGGTGAGCACCAAACTGCGCTTTTTCCTGCAAAAAGCCTTGCTGGGCTGGTTTCGCAACGAGCAACCGCAGCGCATGTTACAGGCGGCGGGCAAAGTCACCGATAATATGATCAAGCTCAACCAGTCGCGACGGCTGCGTTCCCTGTGGTGGATTGCCTCCGCGCTGGCAGATGCGTTGGCACACGCGCGGCTGGAACACGGTGTCGCCGTCAAGATGCTGATGGGGCGGCTGGAACGTGAAATCCGCCACTTTGGAGAGCTGGGTGAAACCGCTTACGATCAGGGCTTGCCGGATGAATTGATCAAAAACCTGCTGTACTACGTGGGTCTGGCCGAAAACGGTGCACCGATTACTGATCAGGTCAAGGCTGCGTATCACCTTGATTTGTACTTGCCACAAGGCGAGACCCTTGACGACTTACGCCACTACTACACCACACCGGGACGTGATATGTGGCGGGCAGTCGCGACTTCAGTCACAGAAGAATTACGCAGCCTGCAAGGTATTCTCGATGCGATGCAAGATCAGGAACGCCAACCGGAATTACTGGGCAAACTGGTTGACCGCACCAACGGTCTCGCCAGCACACTGGCGATGCTGGGTCTCGGGCGTGCTGCCGGACTGACGACAAACTTGGGTGAAGAACTCAAAGCCCTTCTGGCAACGGGGGAGGTGCAGGATCGGGAAGCGATGTTACACATCAGCACCCACTACGTGCGTCTGGAAAGAGTGCTGGCAGAATATGCCGAAACCGGGCAAGACCTGACCGACAGCCTGTTCAGCCAGGATGCTGATGGCGACAATCAGGACCCCTCCAGCGAACGCAGCCTGTTGCGCACCACCCTGACCGAATTGAGCAAAGCGCAATCACGCATGGTGGCGTTTTACAAGGAAGGCTGGGCATTCGTGTGTCTGGAAGAGGTTGTCAGCTCGCTAGAAAATATCAGTGGAGCCTTGACGGTCGCTGATTCCACCGACCTGCTGCCGTTGGTGGATACCGCTTTGCGTTATGTACGCGATGATTTACTGGTACACAAGCGCGAACCTTCACCGGAAGAATTATCCACATTTGCAGATGTCCTGACCTTGTTTGAGGCGTCTGTATCTGCACAGTTGCATAACGAAGACTACCTGACGTTGTTGCCTACCGGCTTTGCCAAGCTACGCGAACTCGACCATTCCAGCGACCTGAACCTGTTGGAAAACATGGATCTGAACGCGCTGGAAGCCAATGTCGAAGCAAAAAAAAAAGCACGCCAGAGCACGCCAGCGACGTTACTACAACGCTTGCGGATGCCGATCCAGCCAACATTGACCCCAGTCTAGAAACCAGCGCGGCAGCCGAACCTGAACCCGAGGTTGCCGCCCCTGCCGTTACCCAACCCTCTGGCTTGCGCGATGCGCTGGGGGAAGAAATCTTCGAGATTTTCAGCGAAGAAGTTACCGAAATTTCCCAAAATCTGCTAACGCTTTACCCACAATGGCAACAAGCGCGTTCCGACCGTGCGCTGCTGGCGGAAATCCGCCGGGCATTCCATACCCTGAAGGGTAGCGGGCGTATGGCGGGTGCATTTGCACTGGGGGATTTTGGCTGGATTCACGAAGACATCGCCAACCATTTACTCAGTGGGCAGATCAAAGCCGATGACCGGGTAGTCTCACAATTAGGCAAAGCCATCGGGGAATTGCAGGAACGTTTACCCTTTTTCCTAAATGCACAGCAGAAAGACACCCGTGTTACCGCCATGATTGCCGAGGCAGAAGCCGTGTTGTTGCCGCCGGAAGCTGCTCCGCTGGAAATGTTCGACTTTTCTTCACCAGCACCTACTCCACAGGAAAGGCCGAACGTCTCTACGCCAGAACCGGAACAGAAACCAGAGCCAATCCCGGAACCAGAATCGACTCCGCTGGAAATGCTGGACTTCTCTGCGCCAGAACCGGAACCAGAACCAGAGCCAACCCCGGAACCAGAACCGACTCCGATGGAAATGCTGGACTTCTCTACGCCAGAACCGGAACCAGCACCAGAGCCAGAACCCGTTGATCCCGCCGCAGAGGCCGCCGAAGAAGCAGCGGATTCACGCCTAATCTGGCAATTGTTCTGGGAAGAAGCACCCGAACAACTTCAGGCACTCGACCGCAACCTGCAAAATCTGCGGGATGCCCCGGAAGAACAGGAAACCATTCACGAACTAGAACGCGAATTCCACACCCTGAAAGGCGGCGCACGCATGGCGCAACTGACCGCACTCGCCGATGTCAGCCACGAGGCCGAAAGCCTGCTATGTGGTTTGCACGGTGTTGCGCGGGTCAGCGATACCGACATTGAGCGCCTGCAACGGGCGGTTGACCGTTTGCACGATCTGGCCGATGCACTCAGCCAGTCTCCAGACCCGGTAACCCAAACAGCAGCACTGGCAGAACCAGCACCTGCGGCAGAAGCTGTTGCCGTACCGCCAGCACCAACCGATACCTGGGCACGACAGCCACGTAGCTTACCCCGCGAATCCGGCAGTTTGCTGGAACGGATGTTGCTGGAACAGGCCGACAGCTTGCCCGACATTGCCCTGCTCGACAGCGCGGCCCGTACCGCCAACCCTGTTGCTGACGCCAGCGAAGCCGTCGCAGCTAACAATACGAACCCGCACGAAACCATCCGCCTGCCTGCCCAATTTATGGATGGCCTGATTGACCGGGTAGTCGAACTCAATGTACAACAAGTACACATGTCCGAACACCTCAGCAGCATGGGCATGGATGTGGATGAACTGGTGCGCACCGTGGCACGTTTACGCCAACAAATCCGCACGCTGGAAGTGGAGAGCGAAGCCCGCATCCATGACGGACGCAGCAAAAAACTCCAAACCGTCAGCAGCAACGATGGTTTCGACCCGCTGGAAATGGATCAGTACGCTGAAATCCAGCGCATTTCCCGTTCACTGGCGGAAAGCCTCAATGACCTGGTAAACCTGGAAGTTGATCTGGCGGCACAGGTGCGCAAAGGCGAACAATTATTGCAGGCCGATATGCGTTCCACCCGCAAACTTCAGCGAGACTTGCTGGATACCCGACTGGTGGCCGTCACCATGCTAGTGCCGCGCCTGCGGCGTTTGACCCGTCAGGTCGCGAGTGAACTCGGCAAACAAGTGGTGCTGGACATTCAGGGCGAGGAATGTGAGATTGACCGCAACCTGCTCCAGAACATGACTGCCCCGTTGGAACACCTGATCCGCAATGCCATTTCGCATGGTTTGGAAACCCCGGAAGAACGCGCCCAGCAAGACAAGCCCCCGACCGGCAAAATCACCCTGAGCATCAGCCGTGATGATGCGGAAATTGTCATCCGTTTCAGCGATGACGGGCGCGGCTTGAACCGTGACCGCTTGCACGAACGCGCCCTTGAAATGGGGATCATCACCAAGGGACAGGCATTGCCGGAAGCGGAGCTGGATCGCCTGATCCTACGCCCCGGCTTTTCCACCGCCAGCAGCATCAGCCAGATTGCCGGGCGCGGTATCGGCATGGATGTGGTGTATTCCGAACTCAAAGCCTTGGGGGGCAGTTTGCAAATCACTTCCCAACCAAATGAGGGGATGGAATTTGCCATGCACTTGCCGTTTACGCTGGTGGTGAATCCGGTGTTGCTGGTGGATGTGCAAGGGCAAACCTACGCCTTGCCGATTACCGGGGTACAAGGTCTGGCACGGATTGCTGGGCGGCAACTTCAGGAAGCCCTGGCTGAGGATGCTGCCCTGCTGGAATTTGCCGGGCAGCCTTACGCGCTGCACCATCTGGCGGAAGTGCTGGGGATGCCGCGTGGCGAAATGCTCTTCGAGGCGGAAGAACGTTTCCCGGTAGTCTTCATCGAGTTACAGGGGCAAACGGTGGCGTGGATCATCGACAGCATTCGCGGGCGGCGCGAAGTGGTCTTGCAACCCTTGGGCACGCTGTTCAAAAACTGTCGGCTGTATTCGGCGGCGACGGTATCCCCCGATGGCAGCGTGTTCCTGGTACCGGATATGGCCGAGCTGGCACGGCAGGCCGCTGCCCGCCACAAGCTGCCGCCCGCCCCGGAAGCCAGCACGGCACAGCCAGAAGAGCCTGCTGGCCCGCCTCGGGTATTGGTGGTGGATGATTCCATCACGGTACGACGGGTGACGGAAAAATTCCTTAGTACCCGCGACTACACCGTGTTCACCGCCAAAGATGGCATGGAAGCGCTGGAACGTATGAGCGAATTCCAGCCCGATGTGGTGCTGCTGGATATTGAAATGCCGCGCATGGATGGCTTTGAATTACTGGGACACCTGCGCCGTGACCCGCAATGGGCCAAGCTGCCGATCATCATGATCAGTTCACGCACTGCCCAGAAGCACCGCGAACACGCAGGCGCATTGGGAGCCACCGGCTTCCTTGGCAAGCCTTACCAGAATGAAGTGCTGCTGGATGCCTTGCAGGAAGTACTCGCCAGCGGTCATGAAACCAACAATACCCACGAGTGGGAGGATCTTCCAGCATGAACCTAGGCCAACAACCACCGATTAAAAGCCTGATTGTGCGGCTCAATAAAGGCAGCCTGATTTTACCCGTAAACCTGATGGCGGAGCTGGTGACAGGGGGTGAATTATTGCCTTCTGAACATCCGGGGGTGGAAGGCTGGTTGCATTGGCGTAACCGCCAAATCCCCGTGGTATCACTGGAATCGCTGTGCATGGAAGAAGATGCCGGGGAATCTGACGAGGGTAAATGCCTGATTTTGCATACAGTATCGGCTTTACCCGGTCTGCCCTTCATTGCCCTGCGGGTACAGGGTGGCTTGAATACGCTGGAAATTTTGCCGGATACCTTGCGGGATGATCACAGCGGCAATATACAACGTTGCCCTTATGTGGCCCGGCAGGTGCGTGCTTCCCACTTGCTGTGCTTTATTCCAGACTTGCCTGCGATTGAAGCGGCGGTGGCGGAAGTGCTGCAATTAACAGCAGAACAACAAGAGCCAGAAGTCTCAGATTAGTACCAATGACAGCAATACCACCAGCACGAAGGTCATGGTGACAGCCGCATTCATGGTGTTGTGGGTCATGAGACGGTCCATGAACACACTTTTTTCGGCAACGTTACGCATCATTTCGAGGCGTTGTTTGACCGGAAAGGTTTCAGGCTTTTCAAAGCTGGCACTACCGCCCTTGAGATTGATCAAGGGAATCAGCATGTTAATATTGAGGTGTGCCTGAAGCGCGTCTTGGGTCGGGCTATCGTAATTCAGCAGCCATGGGGCGGCGTATTCAAAGGCTTCCATGATGAACGTGTCGCGCATTTTTTCCTGACTCGCCTTGATAATGGCGCGGTTACGCTCCAGCCCTTTTTGCAGATCTTCCAGGGACATCATCGGCATTGGTGCCGAAATATGCACATAATAATCCCGCCCCCGTATATTAACTTTTACGGTTCCGGTGTAATTACTGGGTTCGGTGTCTTTCTTTTCGTCAGCCATAGTCATCACATTGAATGCAGATTAATTGTTGATTCTTGTCTATTCTAAAAGCGCTGAGCTGACCACCCCATACACAGCCTGTGTCCAGCGCAATGACATTATTCTCATTATAGTATCCCAAGGTAGACCAATGACCAAACAATACAGTCACCCCCAGAGATTGCTTTGTTGGATATTCAAACCAAGGAATAAGTTCCGAGGATATGTCAGAAATTTGTGCAATTTTTTCCTTGGGCTTGCCTTTTTCGTCGAAATCGAGACTGCCGTCAGCGCGGCAATAGCGCATCCGTGTGAAGGCGTTGAGGATGTAACGGTGGCGATCGTAAAGACCAGCGGTGGGGTTCCAGCGATCGGGTTGGTCGCCATAAACGTGTGCCAGCCACAGCGGCAGGGTCGGACTGCCCAATTGCTGTTCAACTTCATGGGCACAGGCTTGCGCAGTGGCCAAATTCCACTGCGGGGGAATCCCAGCATGACTCATGGCATACCCTAGGCTGGTATCGACGTGTAGCAATGGGCGCAGTGTCAGCCACGCGATTAATTCCGGGTAATCGTGGGCTTCGGTGAGGGTTTTCAGGCTTTTATGCGACTTGCGCAAACCGTGGAAAGCTGCCAGCAAGCTGATGTCGTGATTACCGAGCACACAGACTGCTGCATCCCGCAGGGAACGCACGAACCGCAAGGTTTCAAGGGACTGCTTCCCTCGGTTAATCAGGTCACCCGCAAACCACAGGGTGTCCTGGCGCGGGTCGAAACGGATTTTATCCAGCAGGCGCATCAAAGGGTCATAGCAGCCTTGTACATCGCCAATTGCGTAAATAGCCATGCAAACCAATCTCCCAACGTAATAAGGCGTCCCGAAGGACGCCTTAATCAAAGCACAGAAAGCGGCGGGTGAGTATCAGTCTTGACCCGTCAGGCTCATCAGAAATTGCACAATATACCAGAACATCAGGCCAACGCTGGAGAACAGCGACAGCGACGCGGCAACATGCTGGTCAGTATTGTATTCATGGATAATATTGGAGGTGCTATACAGCACGGAAGCTGCCGCAAACACAATCATGATGCCGGAAAACACCAGACCCAGCGTAAAGCCAAACAGGATGCTGGCAGCAATCACGCCCAGTGCAATCAGGCCACCGATATTAAGCACTGGCCCCAAGAACGAAAAGTTCTTACGAGTGGTGAACGCGGTAAAGGTAATACCTGCGACCAATACCAAGGTCAGCAATGCCGCATGGCTCAGGATATCCGGCGCTTTGCTGAGCGCGATATAAATCAGCGGCATGAACACAATGGCTTCTGCCACCACAAACAACCCCAGACCCGCGTATTGCATTTCCTTGGAAATCGCAGAATGCGCCCAGTTATTGGCGACGTATGACGTAACCATGAACAGTCCCATCACCACCAGCCACATCCACATACCACCTTGCAGCAGGTGGACGAAAGACTCGGCAATGCCGGACTGAATCAGGGCTGTTTCAACCCCGATGAAAGCGAGGATAGCCCCGCCCAGATGCAAATAAGTGCGGCGGATAAAACCTGCGCGTTCAGTTTCGCTAGCATTAACAGCCAGCACCCCGGAATGACTATCTAAATAGGCCATGTGTGTGCCTCCCTTGTTTGGTTGGAATGTACGAAATGGTAATAATCATTACATACGCACAGCCATCGGGCTAATTCCCATTCCAGACAAGGTTTGTTGCCACTTTTGCAACATTTCCAAGGAGGTGGCTGGTCCGATCCTGACCCGATACCACGTTGCGCCTTGCACGCTGGCCTGTTCTACCCGGCTGCTGAGGCCTTTTTTCTTCAGACGACCTTGCATATTGGCAGCCTGATCCGGGGTTTTATAAGAGCCAATCTGGTAACCATTAAAGCCGGTAGGCATGACGGATGCAGCGGCTTTTTTGTCAGACACCTTATCCTGAGCGGCAGTGACTTCCAGCTTTTTATCAGTAGCTTTGCTCGTTTTGGTAGCAGGTGCTTGTTCAACCTGCGGAGCCAGCGGCACATCGACTTCCAGTTGTGGCAATACCGCGTGGTAACTGAAACCGGGCGATTCTTCCAAAGGTTCGTTGCCAGCTGGGGGACTATCCTGCAAAGAAATCGCTGCATTGTTGCCCACCAAGACGGTATCCATATCGGCAGTGGCAGCTTCGGACGTACTGAGACTGGCTTGGGTGGTCGCGCTCGCATCAGGGGCATTGCCTTTATTGGCAAGTGCATACATACCCGCGCCAATCAGCAACCCGATGGCAACACCACCCACCATCCAACCCAAACCGTATTGCCCAAAGGCACTATCGGCGGTTGATTGTTTTTTGAAATCTTTGGTCATAGTGGTAGCCTCGATATTTAGGGTGTAACAATCATTATAGCGAAAACTCAAGGAATGAATCACTTATGCGTCATGTTTTAAAGTGAAATCTAACTGAAGTCAATCGGTTCAACGTCAATGGGATTAATTGTAGAGCTTGCCCTGGAAAACAATTCATCGCACGGGGATACTATACAAACGGGCGAAACTGGGCTATCAAACAGAAACCCCACACATCAGGAGATGAGTTATGGATAAACAAACCCAAATACAGATCCCCCAAGAAGCATTCGACTGGTATGACGAATACGCCCACGGTGGCATCGACCGGCGCACCTTTTTGGCACGCTTGGGTAGCTTGGCGATTACCGGGCTGACTATCGGCACCATCAGCAGTGCCCTGTTGCCGAATTATGCGCTGGCGGAACAGGTTTCCTTTAACGATGAAACCATCAAGGCCAGTTACGTGGAATTCGCCTCCCCCAAAGGCTATGGCAAGGGACGTGGCTATCTGGTGACACCCAAACTGCTGGAGGGTAAAGCGCCAGTAGTTTTGGTGGTGCATGAAAACCGTGGCCTCAACCCTTATATCGAAGACGTGGCGCGGCGGCTAGCCAAGCTGGGTTACGTAGCCTTTGCGCCGGATGCGCTGTATTCCCTCGGCGGCTACCCCGGCAATGACGATGCCGGACGCGAGATGCAAAAGTCGCTCGACCCGGCCAAAATCGAAGCGGATTTCATCGCCGCCGCCGGATTCCTGAAAACGCATGAGTCGAGCAACGGCAAGCTGGGCGTAGTGGGTTTCTGCTTCGGTGGTTATATCACCAATATGCTGGCAGCCAGTTTGCCGGAAGTGGTGAATGCGGGTGTCCCGTTTTACGGCACGCCGCCCAAAAGCGGTATCGAGAACATCAAGGCTCCACTGATGCTACAGTTTGGTGAGCTGGATGAACGGGTTAACGCGACTTGGCCAGAATACGAAGCGGCGCTGAAAGCCAGCAAGGTAGATTATCAGGCGTTTGTGTACCCCGGCGTGAATCACGGCTTCCACAATGATTCAACCGCACGCTATAACAAGGAAGCAGCGGAACTGGCCTGGTCGCGGACGGTAGCGTTTTTCGGCAAGCATTTGCAGGCGTAGGTACGGCCTGCCCTTTTGATGTTCCGTGACATCTAGCTGAAGTCAATTGGGTCTACATCAACAGACCAACGTATTCCCGAGCGCCCCGGCAGCTTTACTGAGGGATTCAGCAGTTGCAGCAAGGCAGCATGGAGCGCGGCGCGGTGTTGGCTTCCGAGCAATAATTGGGCGCGGTAGCGGTTGGCGCGTTTTTCCAGTAACGCAGGAATAGGCCCTAGCCGCTGAATATCTGCACCGTCAGTAACGATCAGTAGTTGGCTGATCTGTTCCAGAAATTGCAGGGCTTTTTCCATGCTCGCAGTGCTGCTGGCACGGATCAGCGCCTGATAGCCGAACGGTGGAAAATGCCAGCGTTTACGGTCTTCCAGCAATTGCCGAGCGAAAGGGGTGTAACCATGCCCCACCAGTTGATGCAGCATCGGGTGGTCGGGCTGGCTGGTTTGCAGGATAACCTTGCCCGCCTTGTCAGCACGCCCGGCACGCCCCGCCACTTGTATCAGCAATTGCCCCAGCCGTTCCAGCGCCCGGTAATCGGTACTAAGTAGCGACTGGTCGATGTCGAGAATAATGACTAACGTCAGGTTGGGGAAGTCGTGGCCTTTGGCGAGCATTTGCGTACCGACCAGAATCAGCGGGTCGTTGCTGCGTACCGTGGCGAGCTTGGCTTCGAGTTCACCCTTGCGGCTGGTGCTGTCGCGGTCGATCCGCACCACCACCGCTGCGGGAAAGTGGGTTTGCAGCGCGAGCTCCAGCCGTTCCGTACCTTGCCCTTGCGTGGTGAGCTGAGGGTTCTGGCACTGCGGGCAACGTAAGGGCGTGGCCTGTTCTGCCCCGCAATGGTGGCAAACCAGTTTGTTACGGCGGGCGTGCCAAGTCATCTTGACGCTGCAATGCTGACAACTGGCCTGCCAACCGCAGGAGGGGCAATACAAGGCCGGGGCAAAGCCGCGCCGGTTGAGAAAGACCATGACTTGTTCACCACGCGCCAAGGTGGTGCGGATGGCTTGCAGGCTATGCGGCGTCAAACCTGCCTGTAATTCAAACGGGCGGGTATCCTGAATTTGCAAATCGGGTTTACGGGTCGTACCCGGGCGCTGGTTGAGACGCACGTAGTGAAAACGTGCCGTATCCGCATTGTAGAGCGATTCCAGCGACGGGGTAGCCGTACCCATGATAATGGGAATATTGAGCATCTGCGCCCGTTTGATGGCGAGATCGCGGGCATGGTAGCGGAAGCCTTCCTGCTGTTTGAGGGAAGCATCGTGCTCCTCATCAATCACGATCAGCGCAAGGTTGGGTGCGGGCGTGAAAATCGCGGAACGGGTTCCAATAATAATACGGGCTTCACCGCTGCGGGCTTGCAACCATGCTTTCATGCGTTCCCCATCACTCAGGGCAGAATGCAGGCAAGCCATCGGCGTATCACCGAAAAAATGCGCAAAGCGTAGCAGCAACTGCGGGGTCAGGCCGATTTCGGGCACAATCACCAGCACTTGCTTACCAGCAGCGAACAGCGGGGCAATCAGGCGCAAGTAGATTTCGGTTTTGCCACTGCCGGTAATACCATGCAACAAAATGGGGCGGAGTGGCGCTTGCAGGTTCCATTGTTCGATGCTGTGCAGGCACTGCTGCTGTTCATCCGTGAGTTGCAGGTGATTACGCTCAACAGGCGCGAGGCTGGGTGCTTCATAACGACCCAACAGTTTTTGCAGGCGGCTGGACAATGGTTTGGGTTTGCGCAAGGCGACCGGCAGAGCGGAAAAAATCACTTCACCGACCGGGTGGTGATAATAGCGTGCCCCCCATTGCAGTAGTTCCAACAGGTGCGCATCCGGCAAGGGCGTGGTGTCGAGGATGGCTTCCACCGGCTTCAGGGTGAAGCGACTGTCGGCATCTTCCGGCGGAGCAGTTTCGACGCGGATCACCAGGCCAACCGCGTGTTGCTTTCCCAGTGGTATAAGCACGCGGCTTCCCGGTTTAGGTGCTGACTCATCAGCACAGGTATAACTGAGCAAGGTGCGCAGCGGGCGCGGCACAGCAACGTGGAGGATGTAACGGGAGTGGTCTTGAGTCATGCCTGCCAGTTTAGCGGAATTAGCGTCGCAGGATGTGTGCGTTTTAAGGATGGAAGTTGGCTGAAACTTGCTCTTCCCTTAACAACTCCTTGCTATGTAAGCAGAAATTGCGGTTATACACAGAACCTGTGGATAACTCTGTGGATGAACGGTTAACTACACTCCCTAAGCCTTGCCTTTTAAGCACTTATACACATTGCGTAAAAAATAATCATATCATTTTATTTTTTTAAAATCAATGACTTGAATAATTTCTAATAGTTTTTCTTGACAGCCACAAGCGTAATATGAAAGTAAGGTGACGATGTGGACAACTCGTAAAAAAGCCCGGACAAACCGGGCTTTTTTTACGATTGTCAAGACTTGACGATCAGAGTTCCTTCATATTTGTGATCAATTCGTTAGCAACTGCTTGACCATCACCGTACAGCATCCGGCAGTTGTCAGCGAAGAACAAGTGGTTCTCGATCCCGGAGAAACCTGCACCCTGACCACGCTTGACCACAATCACGTTCTTGGCGTAATCCGCGTTCAAGATGGGCATCCCGTAAATGGGGCTGCTGGGGTCAATACGCGCCACTGGGTTCACCACGTCGTTAGCACCAATCACCAGTGCTACATCCGCCGTGCGGAACTCTTCATTGATCTCGTCAAGGTCGTAGATAATGTCATACGGCACGCCTGCTTCCGCCAGCAACACGTTCATGTGCCCCGGCATCCGCCCGGCAACCGGATGAATCGCGAATTTGACGGTCACGCCGCGTTCCTGCAACTGCTTGGTCATTTCCCAGATCTTGTGCTGGGCTTGCGCAACGGCCATGCCGTAACCGGGGATGATAATGACCTTTTCTGCAAACGCCATCATGATGGCAGCGTCAGGCGCTTCGATCGCTTTCATTGAACCGGTAACTTCCTGCGCTTCACCGCTGGTTTCGCCGAAGTTACTGAACAGTACGTTGGTGATTGGGCGATTCATTGCCTTGGCCATCAACTGCGTCAACAGCGTACCCGCCGAGCCGACCACGATACCGGCAATCATCATCGCCGGGTTATCCAGCACATAACCTTCCAGACCTACCGCGAGACCCGTGAAGGCGTTGTAGAGGGAAATCACCACCGGCATATCCGCGCCACCAATCGGCAGGGTCATCATCACCCCGAATACCAGTGCCAGTGCAAAGAACAGGAACAGCACAACCATGCCGTAATCCGTACCACTAGTGGCAATGCCTAAACCCATCCACGCAACCACGATAAACAGACCCGCATTGATACGCTGCTGATTCTTAAAGCGGAAAGCGCCACGCAATTGCTTGATGCCTTGCAGTTTGCCAAAGGCAATCAGTGAGCCAGAGAAGGCTATCGTGCCAATCAGCGCACCAAACACCGCCAGCAATTGCACGGTAGGATCCATCTCGTGTTGCTTAATCAGTTCCACCGCCGCAATCGCTGCTGCCGCGCCGCCGCCCATACCGTTGTAGAGCGCAATCATTTGCGGCATGTCGGTCATCGCCACTTCTTTGCCCGTTTTCCAAGCAATGCCACCACCGAGCGCAATCCCGATGACAATCAACAAGTAATTGCTGTTGACGTGCGGGTGTACAAAGGTAATCGCTGTTGCCAGCACCATACCGATACCTGCCCAGACAATACCGCGCCGCGCCGTGACCGGCGAGGCCATTTGCTTGAGGCCAAGGATGAACAGCACTGCGGCTGCCAGATAGAAAATCTCAACAAAAAGGTTCATGGCTTACTTGCCCCCCTTGCTGCTTTTGAACATTTCCAGCATCCGCTCGGTCACGACATAGCCGCCGACGGCGTTACCGGCGGCCAACACGACGGCGATGAAACCGACCAGTTGTTCCATGACACCTTCCGCCTGACCCAGCACGACCATCGCACCGACCAGCACGATACCGTGAACGAAGTTGGAGCCTGACATCAGTGGGGTGTGCAGGATAACCGGCACTTTGGAAATCACTTCATAGCCGACAAAACCGGCGAGAATGAAGATGTAGATTGCAATAAAACCGTCCATTATTCAGCTCCTTCAACCAGTTGGCGAATGGATTCGTTCATGATCTTGCCTTCGTGTGTGAGTAACGCACCTGCAATCACTTCATCACTAAAATCCGGGGCATACGCGCCGTCTTTGAGCATGGGGGTCAGGAAGTTGAGCAGGTTCTTGGCGTACATTTCGGACGCATGTACCGCCACTTGGCTAGGTACATTCAATGGCGCGTGAATGATTACACCGTTGTGCACAATGGTTTTACCCGGTTGTGTCAGGGTGCAGTTGCCGCCGCCTTCTGCGGCGAGGTCGATAATGACCGCGCCGGATTTCATCCCATCCACGGTGGTTTCAGGAATGATTTTGGGTGAAGGCCGACCGGGAACCGCAGCGGTGGTAATCAGCACATCCGCCGTGGCAATGTGTTTCGCCAGCTCGGCTTGCTGCTGCTGCTTTTCTGCATCCGTCAGTTCACGGGCGTAACCACCTGCACCTTCTGCCGTAATACCGAGTTCAATGAATTTGGCACCGAGGGATTGCACCTGTTCTTTGGTCGCGGAACGCACATCATAGGCTTCCACCACCGCACCCAAACGCCGGGCAGTCGCAATGGCCTGCAAGCCTGCGACCCCAACGCCAATGATAATGACTTTGGAGGGGCGAATCGTGCCTGCCGCCGTGGTCAGCATCGGGAAAAAGCGCGGCGCAAGGTCAGCGCCCATAATAGCCGCTTTGTAACCGGCAATCGCCGCCTGTGAAGACAGCACATCCATCGACTGGGCGCGGGAAATACGCGGGATCAGTTCCATTGCAAAGCTGGTGATGTTTTTGGCTTTGAGCGCTGCAATGCGTTCTGGGTGCTGGTAAGGCTGCAAGCTGCCGATCAACACACTCCCCTCTTTCAACTGCTCAATTTCAGCCAGTGAAGGGGCTTGTACCTTCAGTACAATGTCGGCTTGTTGGTAAAGTTCGGCGGCAGAGGCCACAATACTTGCGCCATTAAACGCACTATCAGGAAGGTGTGCGGCACTGCCTGCCCCGGTTTCCAGCAGGACTTCAGCGCCCAGTTTGCCGAGTTTGGCAATAACGCTGGATTCCATGGCAACCCGGCGTTCGCCTTCGGCCATTTCCTTGGGCACAGCCACTTTGATTGACATATTCTCTGTCTCCAGAAGGATTATGGTAAAAAATGAAGGTGTATCAGCCGGAGGTTAGCGCGATCCGAATCATACAAGGGGAGTCATACTAGCCGAATATTAACAATGAATGAAATATTCCAAGGCGGATACTTCCAAAAGAAAAGCCGGGCGAACCCGGCTTTCCTCTTAATTCCATCAAACTACCCATAAAGGATACCCGATGATCAGGCCAACTTAGCGAGTACCGCTAGCGGTTACTTCAGTGCGGCGGTTAGCTGCACGGCCTGCTTTGGTGCCGTTGTCTGCAACTGGCTGGGATTCGCCTTTGCCGGAAGCCTTGATAGCCGCAGCCGGAACGCCTTTACCCACCAGATAGTCAGCAACTGCAACTGCACGCTTCTCAGACAGTGTTTGGTTATAAGCGTCAGAACCGATGCTGTCGGTGTGACCCACAACGCTGATACCTGAAACTTTTGCACCTGCCAGACTTGACAAGAACTGATTCAGATTAGCTTTGCCAGCCGGTTTCAGAATTGCCTTGTCGAAGTCGAAGTTGGCATCAGAACTCAGCGTCATTCGCTGAATAGGCGCTGGAGCCGGTGCAGGTCTAGGCGCTGGAGCCGGTGCTGGCGGTGGTGGTGGCGGTGGTGGTGGTGGTGGCGCTTCACAGCCTTCTGGCATACTGCCATACTGGGCGCGGACGCAAGTGCCTTCAACGCTGTTTTTGACAGGTTCGCCTGAGCCGTTCTGGACGTATTTGCCGTCTTCTGCATACGCTGAGGTAGCCATCGTAGCTGCCATCATGGCAGCGATGCTGATACTGGTCATTTTCTTCAGAGTCATTGTGATCTCCTTAAGCCTGGTTTTGAGTTTGGATTGTTGAACCCCGCCACCGCATTCCTGAAATACTGATTCTGTCGGCAAGAGGCGCAGTTACGACTATAGTGTCTTAAATATACAACAACGGCTAGGATTATAGGTTACTTTGAGGTTAAGTTCCTATAGTTAAGGCGAATTATCTTTGTGGATATTTAAAAGAAAAGCCCCCTTACCCTGCGGCAAGGAGGCCTATCAAACCCTCATGAATCAATCCCTTTGACTCGTGAACGGGTTTATTTCTGGTAACGCTTCATGCTGGAGCGGGCAGCCGGATCCATCTGGACTGGGCCTTTGTAATTGCCTTTGGCTTTTACTTTCGGTACAACAACACGTGGCGCAACATAGCGTGGCGCAGCGCGTGGCACGGGCGCTGGAGCCGGTGCAACTACTGGCACGGGCGCTGCTCCACAGCCTTCTGGCTCGAAACCGTACTGCGCTTGTACACACTCGCCGAAGCTGTTTTTAACAACGACACCATCGCCATTTTTGACGACTTTCATGTCTTCAGCGTGAACACCGGCAGCGGTGATCATCAGTGCGGCAAAGCTAATGCCTGCGATTTGTTTCAGAGTCATGGTGATCTCCTTCAAGTCTGGATTTTGAGTTCGTAAAATTGGATTTTGCTTTATGTTTGAGCGTAGCATTCATACCACAATTGTGTATATTGCACGACAAACGCACAATACGCCACAGGGAAATGCTATGCAAGGCAAAAACGGATTAAGTCACCCACCTATTCAAGAATTACTCAATATTATGATGCGCTTGCGTGACCCCAAGCAGGGTTGCCCATGGGACATCAAGCAAACCTGGCAAACTATTTTGCCGCATACACTGGAGGAAGTGTACGAGGTAGCCGATGCCGTCGATCGGCAAGATGCTCCCGCACTGTGCGATGAATTGGGCGACTTGCTGTTCCAGATTGTGTTTATGGCACAAATTGCCAGTGAACAAGGCTTGTTTGATTTTCAAGATGTGGCGGCCGGTATTGCTGCTAAGATGATCCGACGGCATCCGCATGTGTTCGGCGATACCGTGTATGCCGATGAACAGGCGCAAAAACAGGCATGGGAAACCCTCAAACAGGCTGAACGCGACACCCAAGCCACGCCCGCTGCCCCGGCAAGTTTTTTCGCAGGCATTCCGGCAGCCATGCCAGCCTTACGGCGTAGCCAAAAAATACAACAACGGGCAGCAAGAGTCGGGTTTGATTGGGATCATTGGCAACACGTCATCCCCAAAATCCACGAAGAGCTGAATGAAGTCATCGACGCCGTTGCCCAGCAGGAATCTGCCGCGCGTATTGAAGAAGAAGTGGGTGATGTGCTGATGGGCGCTACCAATATGGCACGCTTGCTGGGGGTGAATGCCGAAAATGCCCTGCGTTTGTCCAACCAGAAGTTTGAACGGCGCTTCTTGCGAATAGAAGCTTTGTTGGCGGCTGAGGGTATTTCACTGGAACAAGCCAGTCTGGAACAGATGGAAAATGCTTGGTCTATTGCCAAGCAAGAAGAGAAAGCGATGAACGGTAGTTAAAACCGGATAAAAAACGAAGCCCCCGACGAACGGGGGCAGTCAACACGGGCAAATATTATTATTATTAGCTTATTATTATTGTTGTTCTCACACACCGAGTCTCCCGGTTAAAAGCCCCCGCCTTATCGGCAGGGGTTAGAGGAGTCGAGATATGGTCAGGCGTTTTATTGTTATTCATGTTTATGCCTACTCGCTATCTCTTGGGGCTTGCTGGTAAATGCTTTCCTTAACCCTTTCTTATTATTGTTGTCGTCCCTTCTAGACCTTCTAGTCTTCGCCGTCTCAGTCTGTGCAAGAATTACTGCAACCCCCGTGCCAATGCAGGCAAAAAGCACCCATATTATTAATTTTATTGATATTTTAATAGAGTTATCAGAAGTGACGGCAGGGCTTGGCAAGCTGCAATCCTGTCAGAATGTGACAGGATTGACACTGTTAGGCATGACACACCGGGTGTCAGGTGACAATATGATGTAAGGAGCGGGTTATTTCAGGCTGGCGCGGAGCGCTTGGCGGATCATGTCTTCCACACTCAAGCCCTGATCTTCGTAAGCGGCAATCATCTGGCTGGCTTGCGCAGGTTTATAACCCAGTGCCAGCAGTGCATTCACGGCCTCATCGCTGGCAGAAACACGGGGGGCTTGCACAGCGATAGAAGTATCAACATTGCTGCCACTGGCATCCGACTTCGGCAAACGGTCACGTAATTCGATGATCAAGCGCTCCGCCGTTTTTTTGCCGACACCGGGAATGCGGCTTAAACGGGCAATGTCCGCCGCGTGAATGACTTGATTGAACTCGATGGGATTCATCCCCGACACAATCGCCAGTGCCATTTTGGGGCCAACGCCATTCACTTTCAGCAAGTGGCGAAACAGTTCGCGCTCGGTTTGGGAACTGAAGCCATACAACAATTGCGCATCTTCACGCACCACGAAATGGGTATAGAGGGTGACTTCCGCGTGCAATTCTGGCAAATCGTAAAACGTTGTCATCGACGCCTGCACTTCGTAACCGACGCCGTTGACATCCAGCATCAAATCCGGGGGTTGTTTGATCAGTAATTTACCGCGTAATAAGCCAATCATGCTGTCACCTCGCTAATCCTGCCCGTTCAATCCGACTTTTCAAGTGGCTGGCATGAGCATGGCACAAAGCCACCGCCAGTGCATCCGCAGTATCCGCCTGCAAACGCCCTTGCAGACCCAGCAACAATTTAACCATATGCTGCACTTGCGCCTTGTCCGCCCCGCCTTTGCCGACCGTGGCTTGCTTGATTTCCTTGGGGCTGTATTCCGCTACCGGCAGGCCGGAGGTGACACCCGCACAAATCGCCGCACCCCGCGCCTGCCCTAATTTTAGTGCAGATGCGGCATTATTGGAGACGAAAACGTTTTCAATCGCCATTTCAATCGGCTGGTATTCGCGGATAATGCGGGTGAGTTCGGTGAAAATCGTGCCAAGCCGTTCGGGGAAAGCAGCATCGCCCAAACGCAGGCAAGTGCTGAAAACATGCTGGGTATGCCGCCCGTCAGTGTCGATAATGCCGATTCCCGTCTGGCGGGAACCGGGGTCAATGCCAAGGATGCGACGTAGTGTCACTTAACCATGCGCCGCAAGGTCGTCATCGTTGAAATCGGCATTGGTGAAGACTTCCTGCACATCATCCAGATCTTCCAGCATGTCGATCATTTTCAACAATTTGGCGGCAGTATCGCCTTCCACCAACGTGAGATTGTCGGCACGCATGGTAACTTCATCGTGATCCGGGGTAAAACCGGCGGCGATCAGCGCAACTTTCACCGCAGCGAAATCTTCCGGGGTAGTCACGATTTCAGCAGAACCATCGTCGTCCATCTGGATATCATCAGCGCCTGCTTCGAGGGCTGCTTCCATCAGCTTTTCCTCGTCAAGGCCGGGGGCAAAGTTCATCACACCAATTTTCTTGAACTGGAACGCGACCGAACCGTTCGTGCCCAAATTGCCGCCGTGCTTGGTAAGTGCGTGGCGCACTTCACCAACCGTGCGGTTGACGTTATCGGTCATGGTTTCGACGATCACCGCAATGCCGCCGGGGCCGTAACCTTCGTAACGCACTTCCACGTAATTGTCGGTATTGGTTTCACCTGCACCGCGTTTGCAGGCTTTTTCGATGGTGTCGCGTGTCATATTAGCACTCAAGCCCTTATCCACAGCGAGACGCAAGCGCGGATTGGCGCTAGGGTCGGACGTTTTGCCTTCACGCGCTGCGACGGTAATTTCACGGATGATTTTTGTCCAGATTTTGCCACGTTTCTTATCAACGGAAGCTTTCTGATGTTTGATGTTTGCCCATTTACTATGACCGGCCATGTCGAACTCTCGTTTTCAGTCTCAAAAAAGTGCGTTGAAGTTTAACACAGTCATCAAAAGTTTCAGACTTCGATCATCTCAAAATCCGCTTTGCCAACACCACAATCGGGGCAACGCCAATCATCGGAGATGTCTTCCCAGCGCGTACCGGGCGGGATACCTTCATCAGGCACGCCAGACGCTTCATCGTAAATCCAACCGCACACCACACACATCCACGTTTTCATTTGTTAGTTACCTTTTTTGACTGATGATACGTTATCTTGAGCAATGCTACGCTGGTAAGCAAAAAGGTCTGGAATACCAAAGGATTTTGCTAAAATTCTGGGGGAATAAACCCCGTTATCCGTAGCATACAGAGGAATCCGTGTTGTCATGAGTGTTATTGTGTTTGCCGTATTGATCGTCGTGGTCGCCGGGCTAGCCTATACCGGAGGGCGCAAACGTGGACAGGTGGAAGGGTATCGCGCTGGCATCGGCGATGGCATCAAGCAGGGCAAGGAAGAAGGGATGAAAGTTGGCCTGAAAGCAGGCATCAAAGAACACATGCTAACCACGCTGGTGGACGCCAAACCCATCCCCGGTATGCATGAAGACTTGCATCAGCAGGTCAAGGATGAATTGCTCAAAGCCATTACCGCCAAACCCGAACAAAAAAAAACGCACCCTCCTAAGCACAGTGTGCTCAACATGCTGTGGGAGGAGTTCGGCGGCTGGCTACTGATCGGCCTGTTTATTTTGCTGCTTGTATACCTGTTTCAATCAGGGTAAAAAAAGCACTGAACTTTCCCTCCCTATAACAAAGTGATGCCGCACCCATGAAAACAGCACCCCGTGAAATAGCCACCCCTTGCCCGCAAATGTCCCTGAAAGTGCCGGAAGGCATGACGCAGGTCGAATTCTTCAACAGCCCCGCCAACCTGAAAAATCTGGCGGAAGAAAATGGCCTGTTCCGTACCCCCGAAGATTTGCTGCTGTACCGCAAACTGGTCGGGCACAGCGTCGAATTTGACACCTCGATCATTCTGGATTCTTCCCGCCGTATCCTTGACCCGCTGGGTCGCCCGGTACGCCGTGACCAGATGAAGCGTCAGGAAAAAAAGGTCTGGTCGAAGATGACGCAAATCATCTGCGATTACATGTTTGAAAAATACCCCGATCCGGCGGAACACCTGATCCTCTGCGGGGAAGCCAGCCTCGATTCCACTTGGCCGCTGAACAAACCTGGCGTGCCCAGTATCCGCATGATTCACAACCATTTCATGGTATTCCCGATGGCGCAATTGCGTGAGGCCGGGGAAGCGGATGCCAATAACCCCAACCTGACCGACAGCGGGCATAACACCCTGTTTTTACGTCAGTTAAGCGATGCTTACGGCAAGTTTCTGGAAGTGCTGGATTTGCAAATCCTCAAGCTGCTGCCTACCGAAGACGCCTCCCTGAAACTGACCGGCTACCCGCAGGGCTTACCGTGCTGGGAAGTGGTCGGCGGGGCAGAACGCCTGAAAGACCAGTATTTCTGGTACGAATACGAGCAGGTATTACGCGGCTTTCTGGATTTCTACCGCACCTTTTTCTCGATGGTCGCCACCGGGGAAGTCCGCGTGCCGGACAATACCAATTTCGCCAACCAGATTGATGACGTGCTGCTGGGCAACCAGCGCTTTGTGCGGGTAGCGCGGGATTTGCGCGAAAAAGTCATTCAAGACCCACAGTTTGCCAATGACATCCGCTGGCGTCCGGCTTACAAGCAAATCCTGTTCCGCGACGACAAAGGGCGGCTGGTGGTAACGATTTCGCAGAATTCTGTCGGCAATGCCATCACCGAATTGCTGGGGATTGTGGTCAAACGCAAGGTCGATTCTGAAGCTTACGCCGCCGTCGAAGAAGGGTTGGTGAGCCGTTTGCTGGAAGTGCGCGAACGCTTGCAAGCCGCCAATCTGGGCGAATCGTTGTCGTCACCGTGCTGGCCTAATGGAGCGTTCCACCCTTGCCGTTAACTGTTTGGAATGCGTTCCCGTTTGACGGGCTGGCCTTGCTAATGACGGTGCTGGCGCTGCTGATCGTCGGCATCTCGAAAGGTGGCATGGGCGGCGGCTTGGGCGTGTTGGGCGTGCCCTTGATGGCCTTGACCATGCCACCTGCGCAAGCGGCTGCTATTTTGTTGCCTATCCTGTGCGTGATGGATTTGATGGCGCTGAAAGCCTTCTGGCAACGTTGGTCGCTGCAACACCTCAAGCAACTGATTCCGGCAGCCATTATCGGCATCGTGATTGGCGCGTTCACCTTCAACTATTTTCGTGCCAGTGATGTGCGCTTGCTGGTCGGGTTGATTGCGGTGGGGTTTGCGCTGAATTATTGGTTCAAGCCCTTCCAGCATTTAGCCGGACGCAAGCCGGGCGTGAAATCGGGGCTGTTTTGGGGAAGTATCGCGGGCTTTACCAGTTTCGTCGCCCATGCCGGGGGGCCACCGGTGAATATTTACCTGTTGCCGCAAAAGCTGGATAAGACCGTGTATCAGGCGACCACAGTGCTGTTTTTCACCACCGTCAATTACGTGAAACTGATCCCTTATGCGGCACTGGGGCAATTCAATAGCACCAATTTGGGTACGTCAGTCTTGTTGTTGCCCGTGGCTGCATTCGGGATTTGGCTGGGCTACAAGCTGCATCACCGCGTGCCGGAAAAGCAGTTTTTTCAGGTGGCTTATGTGCTGTTGTTTATTACCGGCAGTAAGCTGCTGTACGACGGTGTGGCAGGTTTATGGGTCTGAAACTGGCTCGCTTTTCACAGAGGCCAGCGGGGTAGCCAAGACTTTTTCAAGGCGCGTGCCATCCATATCCATCACTTCCAGCCGCCAACCTTCCCATTCACAGGTGTCAGCGGTTTGGGGCAAACGCCCCAACAGCAGCATGAACAGGCCGCTCAAGGTCTGGTAACGGCCTTTATCTTCCTCGGGAACTGTGCGTAAGCCCAGCCGATCCTTCAATTCCGGGACAGGGATAAAACCATCCAGCAACCAACTACCATCAGCACGGGGCACGGCCCAAGCGTCGTCCTGATGTTGGGGTTTGAACTCGCCGGTAATCGCCTCCAGCATTTGATGCAGGGTAACGATGCCTTGCACCTCGCCGTATTCGTCGATAATGAAGACCATTTGCCCACCAGAGTCCTTGAAGTTTTCCAGCAACGCCATGCCAGTCAGTGATTCGGGCACGAATACCGCAGGCTTGAGATGCTGGGTCAGGCTAGGTTCTTCGCCACGCAACACTTGGTTGAGCAGGTGACTGGTGCTGACAATGCCGAGAACTTCCTTCCAGTTACCGCGCACCACCGGGAAACGCGCATGGCGGTGGTGTTCAATCCGGCTGAGGTTGTCTTGCAGCGACTTTTCCACATCCAGATACACCACGTCGTTACGCGGTACCATCAGGGATGTAATCTGGCGGTCATCAAGGCGGAATACATTGCGCACCATCTGATGTTCCTGCGCTTCAATCACACCTGTGCTGGAACCTTCACTCAAGAGCAGGTGAATGTCTTCTTCCGTCACACCAGCATTGCCGTCATTGTCCATCCCCACCAGCCGCAGCAATAGGCGAGTGGAACCGGAAAGCAGCAACACAAACGGTTTGGCGACAATCGCCAGCCACAACATCGGGCGAGCCGTCAGGCGGGCAATGGTTTCCGGGTACATTTGCCCCATGCGCTTGGGAACGAGTTCCCCCAGCACGATGGAAAAATAAGTGATGCTCACCACCACCAAACCAGTTGCCAGATAATCAGCCAGTTGATCCGCCACTCCCCACCCTTGTAAGCAGACACTGAAGGGTGTGCTAAATGCCGCCGCCCCCACGATGCCATTGAGGATGCTGATAGACGTAATGCCAATCTGTACCGCTGACATGAAAAAGGTCGGGTCTTCCCCCAGCTTCAAAGCCATGACAGCGGCACGATCCCCCTCTTGGGCAAGGTTTTGCAGCCGTGCTTTACGGGCAGCCACCAAGGCTATTTCCGACATGGCAAAAAAGCCGTTCAATAAAATCAGGCCAAACAAAATGGCAATGTCCATGTTTGAAAAATCCTGTTATTGAAGAACATGCCGCTATTGTACTACGTGAGGTCAACTTGTACGGTCACAACGCTTGCCAGCCACCATGCCCCCCCCTACACTGAATACACACCACCACGTTAACCCCGATTATCGGCCTGATGGAGGAAGCATGAGTATCGAACTACAAATTCTTGGCGCGGCTGACGAAGTGACCGGCTCTTGCCACCTGCTAACGGTTGGGGAGTACAAGGTCTTGCTGGATTGCGGCCTGATACAAGGTTCACGCAAGGATGAAGCCCGTAATAGCGCCCCGTTCCCGTTCGACCCGGCGGCGATTGATGCGGTTATTCTCAGCCACGCCCACATTGACCATTCCGGGCGCTTGCCCTTATTGGTAAAGCAGGGTTTCAATGGCCCGATTTATACCCACAAAGCAACCACCGACCTGTGCAAAATCATGCTGCGGGATTCCGCTTTCCTGCAAGAAAAGGATGCCCGTTGGGAAAACCGCAAGCGTGAGCGCAAGGGCTTGAAACTGGTCGAACCGCTCTACACCCTTGAGGATGTGGAAGCCGTTTTTGAACTATTCCAACCACTCTCCTACAATGAGCGGATTGAGATCCTGCCGCTGGTAGCGCTTAGGCTGCAAGATGCCGGGCATATCCTCGGTTCTGCCATCGTCGAATTGTGGCTGCACAGTGGCAAGCAAGACCGCAAACTGGTCTTCAGCGGCGATCTGGGGCGTTCAGGAATGCCGGTGCTGGAAGACCCCGCCATCATCAAACAAGCGGATATGGTCTTGTTGGAAAGCACCTACGGCGACCGCCTGCACCGTGACTGGGAAGCCACCCGTCAGGAACTGGCTGATCTGTTTCAGGAAATGACCCGACGGCAGGGCAATATCCTGATTCCCGCCTTTGCGGTGGGGCGCACGCAGGAAATTCTCTACCTGTTTGCCAAATACTATGACGAATGGGGTCTGTCGCGCTGGCACATTTTTCTCGACAGCCCCATGGCGATTGAGGCCACCGATGTGTATGCCCGCAACTGCGAACTGTTTGATGACGAATCCTCGCAATTGTGGCGCGAAAACCGCGTCACGCCGATGTTGCCCAACTTACGCTTTACCCGCACCCCAGAGGAGTCGATGAGTATCAACCAGATACACAGCGGCGCGATCATCATTGCAGGCAGCGGCATGTGTAACGGCGGGCGCATCCGTCATCACCTCAAACACAATGCTTGGCGGCGCGATTGCCACATTCTCATCTCCGGCTTTCAGGCTCGCGGCACCTTAGGCCGGACGCTGGTGGATGGGGCAAAGCACATCCGCTTATGGGGTGAAACCATTCGGGTGGCGGCGCAAGTCCACACCATTGGCGGGCTGTCTGCCCACGCAGATCAGGCCGGGCTAAGCCACTGGTACAGCCAGTTTGAAAACCGCCCGCCGGTGGTGCTGGTGCATGGGGAACAGGAGGCTAAAACCACCTTGGCAGAACATTTGCGTAACACCCTGTCCGCCCCGGTGCGAATGCCAACATACACTGAAACCCTGTCCCTCACCGCTGACGACCAAGCACACAAGGATGCTTTTAAATGAAACTTGGAACCTGCCTGTATAACAACCAAACGTTCGTCTGCATTGCCCAAACAGAAGGCGTGCTGCTCCCCGCCCTTGACCCAGCCTTTGACCAAGCAGCATGGCGCGACATGATTTCGCTAATTGAGAGCGGAACCGACCTGTCAGCCATGCTTGCCAACGCCACTGACGCCATGCGGGTAAAGTTCGCAGACATTACCCTGCTAGCGCCGATCCCGCGCCCGCGCAAAAACGTGATGTGTTTAGGGCTGAATTATCTGGAACACGCCGAAGAAACCGCCAACCAAATCGGGCGTACCGGCAAAGCCCCCCAATACCCCATCGTGTTCACCAAATGCCCGACCAGCGTGATTGGGCAAGATGCGACCGTGCCGTTTGACCCGGATACCTGTTCCCAACTCGACTGGGAAGCAGAACTCGGCGTAGTGCTGGGCAAAGGCGGTAAAAAGATTGCCGCCGCCAACGCGCTGGATCACGTGTTCGGCTATACGGTCATCAACGATTTGAGTGCCCGTGACATCCAGTTGAGCCACAAGCAGTATTTTCTCGGCAAAAGTCTGGACGGTGGCTGCCCAATGGGACCCTGGATTGTGACGGCTGATGACATTGCTGACCCGCAAAACCTCGCCATTGCCTGCCGGGTGAACGGTGTCACCAAACAGGCTTCCAACACCCGCAATATGATTTTCAACGTCGCCAGCATTATTGAATGGCTGTCACGCGGCATGACGCTGGAAGCAGGCGATGTGATCGCCACCGGCACGCCCAGCGGGGTGGGCTTTGTGCGCGAACCGCCCGAATTCCTGTTACCGGGCGATGTGGTGGAATGCGAGGTGGAAAGCGTTGGGGTGCTGCGCAATAGTATTAGCGCGGCGGGGTGAACTTCACCCCTCGACGACCACCTGTTGATCCCGTACCCGGATAGCGGCTTTACCCGTTAACACGGCGGTGAACACATCATTCACCAAAGCGCCACGCCAGTCGTCTGACAACGTGGTGCGGCCTTCTTCCAGCATCTTTTCAAGCTGCTGGCGGGTGGCAATCATCTGCGCGGAAATGCCATGTTCGTTGGCGACCTGATTCAACAAGGCGGTCAACACATCGGCAATCACGCTCATATTCGCATCCAGCTTGCGTCGGCGTGGCAATTGCGGACATTCGCTTTTCGGTACGGCTAAACCACGTGCAATACAGGCCAGCCATTCGCTTGCGCCACGTTCAATTTGCTCGTCGCTCAAACCCCGGATTTGGCGCAAACCGGCTGGGCTATCTGGCTGCATCCGCGCCATGTCCAGCAGGATTTCATCCGACAAAATCCAGCGGCGCGGAATGTCTTTCAGCAACGCACGCTGTTCGCGCCACGCCGCCAGTTCACGCAGGATAGCCAGTTGCTGCGGCTTGAGGACTTGCAAGCCTTTCACCCGCTCCCACACGGTTTGTGGGTCAACCGTATACGTTGCCGGATCGGCGAGTTTCTGGAAAGGCTTTTCCAGCCATTTGGTGCGCCCTAAAGTTTCCAGTTGTTCGCGTAACAGCTTATAGGCATCGCGTAAGTGGCGCACATCGTCAATGGCGTATTCAAGCTGGGCGCGAGTCAGCGGGCGGCGTGACCAGTCGGTGCGTGATTGGGATTTATCCAGCGACAAACCCAGTAAGGCTTCCACCAAACGTGCGTAACCCATTTGGTCGCCCATCCCCAAGACGGCTGCTGCCACTTGGGTGTCAAACAACGGGGTGGGTACAGTGCCGTTACCGAGATGATGGAAGATCTCCATATCCTGCCAAGCAGCATGCAGCACTTTCAGGCGGTGCGGCTGCTTGAGCCAATCCAGAAACGGTTTCAGGTCAGAAATTGCCAGCGGGTCGATGCAAGCCAGCGTGTCTTCGCTGGCAATCTGGATCAGGCACAAACGCGGGTAATAGGTTTTTTCGCGAATGAATTCTGTATCGAGGGTAATCCACTCAGCCTTATCCAGACGGGCAAGCAAAGCGGTGAGCTTTTCGGTGTTATCAATATAATCAAACATAATAATCGTGGTGCACTTAACAAGGACACCCATGATTGTACGGTAAACTGGGAATTAATCCATTTCTATACAAAATCCGTGGGCGTTGCTGCATTGCAACGTTAGTGTTTAAGAATATTTGCATAATCAACTGCTTATTGACATCCTTTGCGTTTTTCTGCACATTGATAAATATCAAATGCATTTACCCCTTTAATGTTTATGAACCGCTAGTGAGGGTAGTTGCCATGTACAGTATTGCTAGGTTGTACATGGCCTGAGCGGGATGCCCGGTTACATCAACCGGGCTTTTTTTTAGAGGGCGGGGTTCAGGATGGATTCAAGGTAAGTGCTAATGGCGCTGCTCGTATTCCGCTTGGACGTGCTTAACGTCACCCCCTGTACCAACGGCGCACTGCGCAATCCCAACAAGTAACGCATCAGCAACAAGGCATCCTTGCCTGCATCCTCATTGCCATCATTATCCACATCCATCACGGTTTGCACCGCTGCAAGCTGGGTTTCCAGTGCCGCCGTATCCAGCGCCTGCGTCGTAACCCCCTCCAGCAACGCTGCCCCGCGTACCCCTTGCAGGTAACGGGCAATGATCACACCTTCCACCAAAGCCGTGGCTGGTTTGCTAGCACCACGCAAGCGCAGCGAAGGCGCTGTGCCAGACGTATCCAGCCAAGTGCTGATAAACGGCCAAATACGCTCAAAGCGACTGTATTCATCCGCTGCCCCCATGTTTGAACACTCGGAAGAGCCACCCAACAGCGAGCCATTTAGGTAATGCACCCCGCCTTGCTCAATCCATATGCCCGAACCACTACTGCCGGGAGCGGTAATTCCGGTATGCCACACCACTTGGGAAAAATCACCGTTAGCGTCGGCTGTCACCGTATAACCGCCACTTGCTGTATCAACCCGCGCATAGCTCTCGAAATTACCGAGGGCGTATTTTTTAGGTTGCCCCAAGGCATGGTGGATACCCGCAACCGCCTGATTCGCTACCAAAGGCGTGGTCGTCCACCCTGACATCGTGACACCCGTAGGCGGATTATTGTTCAAACGCAGTAAAGTCGTGTCCAGCGCAGGCTTGGACACTAGCAATTGCGCCCCGCCGCTGGTCTGGGTAAAGCTGCTATCCGTTCCGCCGCAAGTCGCATTGGCATACAACCAGAACATATCCATGCTGCTGGCGGCCTGCTGATTGCTGACGCAATGCGCAGCGGTAAAAAAATACGGGATTTGCGTGTACACATCCTTGTCCGCCAAGACTGTGCCGGAACACATGTAACTCAAACCATCCGTATCAGTGAACACATAACGCGCCACCGACTTGCCCGTTTCCTGCCACGCCGGGCTGGCACAAGCCAGATCCTGTTGGCAACTGGTGTATTCTTCCTTGAAAATACTGCTTTTCAGGGTGTTGCTGGCTGGGTCAACCACCAGATGCGACAACTGGGGAATTGCCAGCTCCACTTGTGCTGCCGTCACCCCATCAGGTAAGAACAGCTCCAGCCCCAACGTGTCACCTTCCAGCGTCGGCGACCAGAACAGGCTGTTAGCCTCCGTGTAAGGGCCAAACACATGGGCAGTATCCGTCGGCGAATAAAAGCGCAGCTCCACACCCGCCGGAACCTTACCCAGTTGCACCTGCGCCCGCACCCGCAACGCCCCGGTGGAACGCAGCGTAAAATGTGCCACTTTACCGCCACTCACTGCCGTCCATTCCCACGCCGCCAAATCAATCGGCTGGCTGAGATTCGCAGGTAAAGTACGCCCCACCCCGACACGGAAAGCCTTTGCCCCCGTAGTCTGTTGCAGGAACTGGATTTCACTGTCATCCAGCTCAGGCAAAGTCAGTGTATTGGTGGCGCTTACAACCATGCCGCGCTTGGTTGTCTCCAAGGGCAAGCGTAGGGTGACGGCTGCCGTTGCCGGAGCAGCAGCATTTTCCTGAAATGTTTCCGGCTCGGCTTGCACTGCGTCATTCGAGTTAGCCAGCACCGCGTTGGACAGCAGCAATAAACAAGCAAACAGTGTTTTTTTCATGGGGTGTTACCGGATTCTGGCAGGCTGCCGGGCAGGATGTAATTGGTGCTGGTCGTGGTATTGTCAGGAGCCAACAGAATATTCCCCAACAAGGCATTCACATCGTTATCGGGGCCAACGTAGAGGGTTTTACCATCCAGATTCAGGTCGGAAGCGTCATAGCCCTCCAACTGGAAATTGGTATACGCCCCCGAATTGTCAGGGGCGGTCAGCACCGTACCCAACACTGCGTTTTTATCATTGTCAGGGCCATCCGCAATCAGCTTGTTATCGTGATTGGCATCCCCGGTCGGCAGCAAACGCGCAGAACCTTGCGCAATACGCACATCCTTCCCGTAAATCTGAGTCGTTGCTTGTGAAAAATCCAGCACGGTCGGCGTAGCGCTCAGGCTTAATGACTTAGCACTCAACAAGCCCAGATGATTACGGTGGCGCAAAGCCACGTAGTAATTACCCGCAGTCACCCCGGCAAAGCTCAAGGTATTGCTGTCGGTGGCGGCATCCACCACATCACCATCCCGTTGCAACAGCCCCACCTTGCTGACCAGAAGCTTTTTGGCATCAGCTGTGTCACGCAATTCCACTAGCACCCAATCGACAGGTGCATTCGCACCCGTGGTCGCAAGCTGAGCAGATGTGGTGGTTTCCTTGCCTGCATACCCCCACGCGGCATACGGTTGCGCAGTGGGAATCAACCCGGCTGCCCGCAAGTCATCCCGCATCAACCCAGTGGCTGACACGTAAGCGCCTTGCAGCAAGCCCTTGAGCTGGAGTTTGAGTTCTGATGGTGGTGCAACCGCACTAGCCAGTTGCATCGGGGTACTTTGGAAAGCCGTGCCAGCAGCGGTATCGGTGGCGCTGGTACGCACATACGTCGTGCCTGTAAACCCGCTTTTCACACTGAATGACAGCGTGCCCAGCGTCAGCGGCAATGCATCCGTACCCGGCCATTGCGCGGTAATATCCACCCAAGCAAGGATCACATAACGGTCAGTGGTGGAGTCAGCATCGAAATTTCCGGTATCCACCATCACCTCACTCACTGGCTGGACGCCATAGGCAAAGGGGCTGCTGACACCATTAAACTGCAAAGCACTGGCATTGAAATGAACACGCAAGCCCAAGCCTGTTTCCAGACCATTCTCAGGCGCTGTCACACGGTACACCGGCACAAACGCCACAACATCGCCACTACTGACAGCGAGACTGGTTTTAGCAGGGGTAATAATTTGTGTGGCATGGACGGGCATTGCCAGAGACAATAGTGCGGTCGCCAAGCGGACGGAATGCTTCATTCTTTACGGCTATCCATGTTATTTTTTATGATTAGCGATAAACTTATCAGAACTCTATTCGCAAATAAAACTCCAATTAACTGAACGGTATCTTAAAGGGCAAAAAATGAACGATTATCCTGTTAACACAACTTCCTCCATCGACTTCCTGTCATCCGGCTTCCTGATGGGCAATGTCGGTGCACCTTTTGTTATTGGCCTTGCTGTCGGCTATTTCGCCAAGAAAATGTTACGGCTCGCCTTGTTTCTAGGGGGTGCTGCCATCGTGCTGCTGTTTGTCACCGAGTATTACGGCATTACCGAAATGACTGACGAAAAGCTGCAAAGCGCTGCCCATGCGGCCACAGGCATTGCCCAGCAATCCGGCGGCTTTCTGATGGAACGCCTGTCACACATCACCAGCAAAGGTGTCAGCGCAGTTGGCGGGTTCTTCGTCGGACTGAAAATCGGCTAATACTTGTGTTTCCACGAAACAGGCTCCATATTTAATGTTTGTGTCAAAAAAAGGTTAAGCATCATGAAATACCTACCCACTCTGCTGACTCTTGCCACACTCAGCATTAGCCCGACCCTGTTGGCGGGTGAAGCTGATACGGCACCCACCACTAATACTACCTCGGTCATTGCCGAGGAAAACAATAATTCAGCACTGACTGAATTATGCAATACCTATGCGGAAGAGGACGGTCTGACCGAAAGCAAAAAAGCCGCCTACCTGAAAGAGTGCATGAGCAACATGACCGACCTGAGCGAAAATATGCAGGAAGACTTGCCCGTCACCTCCGCAGAAACCGGCGAAGTGCTAGCCACCCCGGCTTCCGAACACCTCAATAGTAGCCCTGAAAAGCTGGTACAAAATGAGCTGGTTGAAAGCCCTGACCCAGCCGCCGAACAATTAACTGCTGAAAAATAAAACACTTATGATCCATAAATAATAATTAATAAAAAAAATTTATTTTACTTGATAACGTGATTAACTAATAAATAACAATATTCGATTAACTTATCGAGCGGGCAAACAATATGATTGGGGTATTTATTACCTTTTGGCGGCATCAGCAAGCAAAAAATGACTTGGCTTGCCTGCAAATTAGCACTAAAGGATTCGTGGCACGCGAACGCGAACTATTGGCATTGGATCACGCCTGGCACGACGATGCCACAGGCGTATTCCTGTTAAATGCACTGGGTGGAACCGGCAAAACCTCGCTGTTACAAGCCTGGCTAAGCAAGCTGGAAGCTGTTAACTGGTTAGGGGCAGACAATGTATACGCTTGGTCATTTCCAGACGTGACAGACGAAGCTGAAGTACAGGTACTGGCTGATGAATTCGTCGAACATGCCCTGCAATGGTTTGGCAACCCCCTCAAATTACCCAGCCAACCGCTCGAACGGGTCAACCTGCTGGCCAAACTCATTCAACGGCAACGTACCCTGCTGGTACTGGATAATTTCCCCGCATTCACGTTTGAGGTTGACGCTGAACCAAGCACCACGTTGCCCCCTTCGCTAGGTATTTTAATCAATTGCCTCGCCGCCTATAATTCTGGCTTATGCGTAATTGCCCGCCGACAAGCTATTCCTGCCAGTGAACTGTTCCAGCAAAATATCACCCAGCACACCTTGCCGGAGCTGAGTGATGCCGAAGGCGTGGACTTATTGCGCCAGCGGGGTGTCATGTTACCGCCTGAAACCCTACGTAAAATATCCCATAACTTTTGCGGTCATCCCCTGACACTGGATCTGCTAGCGTCACACCTGACCCACGGCGGACGGATAGAGGAAGTCAATGCCATCCCCACCTGGCGTGATAAGGAACGCGAAGGCTTGCAAACCCGCCGGGTACTTACCCTCGTTGAGCAATGGCTGTGGAAAACCCCAGAATTGCTGTTACTCTACCTGATTGCCCTGCTGGATCGCCCAGTTACGCCAAAAGAACTGTTCTTGCTACTGCATAGCCAACGCCAAGCCTGGTTCCAACGCTGGTTAAAGCCTGATGAAACCCTGAAAGCACTCGAACCCCTCAGCAAGCTGAGCATCCGCGACTTTACCAAGCTGCAACGCCGTCTGTACCAGATGCGCCTGATCACTTCCGCACCCGATAGCGGGGCGCTGGATGTCCACAGCCTGTTACGCAGCTACTTCCGGGAACGGGTCAGGGCACGGTTTCCGGGCATCCCCAAACGCCTGCACGATCTGCTAGAAAAATGCACCCAAACCTTATCTGCCATCCTCCCACCGGATACCCCGGCAATGCCAAGCAACGACCAGCGCTACCTGCGCATCGGTCACGCCGATATGCAGTCGGCAGTCAAAGCCACCCGCACATTGGGTGTCAAGCTGGAAAAATCAGCCCTGCAAAAGCACTGGTATCGCGCCTCGATCATTGCCAATCACCTGTGCGAACACCATTTGATTTTGGGCAATATGTCCGCCGCCATGTATTGCGCCCGGCGCGGTGTTGCCTATGCGGAACTCAGCCACGACCAGCCCAGCCTGTTACAAAACATGAAGCTGTTAACACGTTTATTGCGGGTGACCGGGGGAACCCGTGAAGCCTCGCTGCTGTTACAACGTGCCTGCCAAACCTGCAATCAGGGCGTGTCAGCCAGACGCCTGACAGCTTAAGGTTAACAAGCAAGCAGCCAAGGAACGTCGACCGCCGGGAAGTTGGCAGCTTGACAAGCTCAGGTGATTTGCTACCGTGTAACTGATAAAAATATTTGACGGGTATTGGGGAAAAACAGATGACCAGGATCTTTATCCGGGATGAATACCATTGCGGGCAGCACCATAGCTCTGCCGAAGAATACGTCAGCCAATTTGAGGCCACTCAATTGTTCGGGCGCACCCATGAAATCGGCTTGCTCAACCAGGTGTGGACTGCCCCCCAATCACGGCTGTGTCTGCTACACGGTGCTACCGGTATCGGCAAAACCACATTAATACACAAATGGTTGCACAGCCTGCAAAAAAAGCACTGGCATGATGCCGAAGCCGTATTCCTGTGGACGTTTTACCCGCCCGACCTTGCCCATGCCCCCCAAGACCCGGTAGCCGAATTTTTCCATCATGCCCTGTACTGGTTTGGCGGCGAAGAAGCCTTGCGCTGCCCCAACCTGTTACAAGGTGAACATCTGGCAAAACTGGTGCAGTCCCACCGCACCCTGCTCATTCTGGACGGGCTGGAAAACCTGCAATTCAAAAATGGCAGCCTCGCCAACCAACTCGGCGACCCACGCCTGAATGTGCTGCTGGAACGGCTGGCAACACGTAACCCCGGTTTGTGTGTTGCCATCAGCCGCACCCCGCTGGAAGGCCATTTCAACAAGGCAGACGTACTAAGCCACGAGCTAGGTAAGTTGTCGGTGGATGCCGGTGCCGAATACTTAAGCTACAAAGGCGTACAAGCCGACACCGACAGGCTATGCCAAATCGCCCTTGATTACGGGCAAAATCCCCTGACACTGGGTTTGCTCGGCAGCTACCTGAGCGTTTGGCATCAGGGCGACTGGCGGCAAATGGAAAAAATCCCGGTATTGATGGACCAGCAAACCGACGGTCGCCAAGCCCGGCGCATTCTGGTCGCCAACGCCACCGAACTGTATGGCAAACCCGGCGAAGCCATCCTCTACCTGCTGAGTATGCTCTATCGCCCCACCCACTGGGAAACCTTGGAAGCCCTGCTGGGCAAAGAGCGCCACTGGTCACTGTTCAGCAACAAGCATCAGGACACCTATGCCAGCCTGATCGGCTCCTTTGCACGCCTGAACCAACAGAAACGCTACCAAACAATCCTACAATTACGCGAGCTGGGGCTGCTGGAATTATCCGGGCGGTGCTTCTGGCTGCCACAATGGGTCAGGGAGGCTTACCAGCGCCAACTCCGCTATGACTGGCCAGTCGCTTGGAAAGAAACTAACCAGCGACTCATGCAATACCACGCCACCCTGCCCAAAACAGTGGAAGACCTGAGCAAGATCACCCCGCTAAGTAGCACCCACAAAGTCGCCAAGGTCGCCGAGCCGGTATCCGTGGAAGCTCAGCCAGCCATCACCGCAACCATGTTGACTGAAACCATGATCACCACCATGATTGCCAACCTGGCAACCGACGTGATACCTGAATCTGAACCAGTCGCCGAAACCATCACGGAGGCCAGCGCCCCAACCCTGACCCGTCACGACCTCGACAACATGATCGACCTGATGACGCACCTGAAACGCTACCAAAATTCCCTGCAAATACTACAAATCCGCACCAAAAAATACCAAAAACACGTCAAGCAACTGGATAAAGAAGTACAATCCATGCACTATCCATTCGCGCAGACAGGTACAAACTCCCGTTAAGACCAAGGGGAAAACACCTGTCGCTTTAGCGGCTTACTATTTCGACAGGTATTATGGCTCTACTTCACTTACGCAATATCCATCTGGAAAACGGCGACAATCGCCTGTTTGACGGCATCGACCTCACCATTGAACCGGGCGAACGCTTGTGTCTGGTCGGGCGCAACGGCACGGGGAAATCCACCCTGATGAAACTGCTGTGCCGCGACATCCAACCCGACGATGGCGAAATGATCCATCAACCCGAACTCAAGATTGCCCGGCTGCAACAAGACGTGCCCCACGATCTAGAAGCCCGCATCTTCGACATCGTAGCCGAAGGCTTGGGCGTGGTAGAACCCGAAGACGAATGGCAAATTCAATGGAAAGTCGAAACGGTACTCTCACGCATCCAGCTTGACCCCGACACCCTGTTTGAAAGCCTCTCCGGTGGCTGGAAACGCCGCGCCCTGTTAGCCCGCGCCCTCGTCGGCGAACCCGACCTGCTGCTGCTGGACGAACCAACCAACCACCTCGACATCCCCGCGATCGAATGGTTGGAAAACTTCCTGATGGGTTTCAAAAGCACCCTGCTGTTTGTCAGCCATGACCGCTCTTTCGTGCAAAAACTGGCCACCCGCATTATCGAACTCGACCGGGGCAAACTCACCAGTTGGCCGGGCAATTTCCAGAAATACCAGGAAAACAAACAAGCCGCGCTCGATGCTGAAGCCCAACAAGCCGCACTTTTCGACAAACGCATGGCAGAAGAAGAAGTCTGGATCCGCCAAGGCGTCAAAGCCCGCCGCACCCGCAACGAAGGCCGCGTGCGCCGCCTCGAAGCCATGCGCGAAGAATTCAAGCAACGCCGCAACCTGCAAGGCAAAGTCACCGCCCAAATCGGTCAAGCGGACAGTTCCGGCAAAGTCGTCGTCGAAGCTGAACACCTCGATTACGGCTGGGATGGCACACTGCTGATTCAAGACTTCAACACCACTGTATTACGTGGCGACAAAATCGGCATTATCGGCCCTAACGGTGTCGGTAAAACCACCCTGATCAAGCTACTGTTGGGGCAATTACAACCCACAGCGGGCAAGGTTAACCTCGGTACCCGCCTGCAAATCGCCTACTTCGACCAACACCGGGCGCAATTCGACGGTGAAAAGAACCTGCGCGATAATATCGCCTCCGGCTCGGATTTTGTCGAAGTTAACGGCCAAAAACGCCATATCATCAGCTATTTACAAGACTTCTTGTTTACCCCGCTGCAAATCCAGAAGCCAGTGAAAGTGCTATCCGGCGGCGAACGCAACCGCTTGTTGCTGGCACGCTTATTCGCCCAGCCTTCCAACCTGCTGGTACTGGACGAACCGACCAACGACCTCGATGCCGAAACGCTGGAACTGCTTGAAGAACTGCTGATCGACTACCAAGGCACCTTATTGCTGATCTCGCATGACCGGAGTTTCCTCAACTCAGTCGTCACCCGCAGCATCGTGTTTGAAAATGATACCGTTGGCGAATACGCCGGTGGTTACGACGACTGGCTGTTACAACGTCCAACGCCATTATCCGACAAAGACAAGGCGGCTGCCAAAACGGAAAAAGCCGTAGAAAAGCCGGTGGAAGCTGCAAAACCTGCACCGAAAACCAAAAAACTCAGTTTCAAAGATCAGCGCGAACTGGAGCAGCTGCCTGCTCGTATTGAACAACTGGAAACCGCGATTGCCGCCCTGCACGAGCTGATGAGCCAACCTGACTTTTACCAGCAGGACAATGCACAAGTGGTTGCGCGGCAGGATGAGTTACAAGGGTTGGAGAGTGAACTGGAAACCGCTTTTGCCCGCTGGGAAAACCTCGAACAACAGGCTTGACAAACACCGTGACCACCGCCTTCGACTGCGCTCAGGCTACGGTCGTGCCCGTTGGCTGAGCGTAGCCGAAGCCAACACACGGCTGGTCAATCACGCTGCGTGTTTCAGATTCAGCTTGATGTCCAGATCGTCCCAAGGCACATACACCAGATCACTGTCATCTTTTTCAATCAAACCTTGGGCACACAAGGCATGGATTACTTGCACACTGGATTATCAAAGCGTGAACGGTCAGCGAGTGAAACGTCAGATTTTCAGCCCCGGCAGTTATTCCGAACTGTTTTTTCTGGATGAAGCCACCGCTTTCACGGCTGGGCATCGACCTCGTGCCCAATGCCGCCGAGAACGTTTCAATACTTTTAAAGCGGCGTGGTGTAAAGCCAATCGTGGGGATGAATCAGCAAAACTGTCTGTTACTGAACTGGATAAAAAAACCGGCTTACTCGAAAGTAAGCCGGTGAATAGATGCCAGTGGTCAGTTGAGGGGTCTCTCTGGCATTCTTAAAAGTATAGCAAACCAGCGGTAAACAGCGGTTTACACGTCAAGATTTTTTTGTCACTTTTTTCAAAAAAATCGGTGAAATAACCTAGTAATCACCATAGGCTCCCAGGATGAAGCAAGACCGTATTTTCGATGGGCTGGCACAACGCTTCCAGCGCAGCATTTACGATGACCCGCGAGGCGTGATCCGTCTCGCCATTTTGCAAGACGATTTGCAGGCATTGGTAGTGGATAGCGGCACGCGCCCCTTGCAAATTCTCGATGCAGGTGGCGGCTTGGGGCAAATGGCTATCTGGCTGGCACAACAAGGTCATCAAATCGTGCTAGCAGAACCTTCCGGCGACATGTTGCAACGCGCCGAAGCCACCATTGCCCAACAAGGTTTACAAGACTCCATCCACCTGCTGCAAGCCAGCGTGCAAGAGTTGGTCAGTAAAGGTTGCGGCCCCTTTGACCTGATCACCTTCCACGCCGTGCTCGAATGGCTGGCGGAACCACGCGCCGTGCTGGAGCAATTACTGCATTGCCTGAAACCGGGTGGCTCGCTGTCACTGATGTTTTTCAACCACCATTCCACCGTCATGCGTCGCCTGATTGCCGGGGATTTGGACACGGTAAGCCGGGGCAACATCGCCAGTGACGGACGCCAAGGGCTAGCCCCGATTTCCCCCCTGAAACCCGAGGAAGTGCTCGTCTGGCTAGCCGAACTGGGGCTGGAACTGGACACTTGGTCAGGGGTGCGCTGTTTCTACGACTACATGTACCACGGCGTGCGCAAAACCGCCAAGCTGGAAGAAGTACTGCCGCTGGAACGCCTCTATTCGCGGCAGGAACCGTGGCGCTCCCTTGCCCGTTATCAGCACATGCTGTGCCGCAAACTGTAAACCTTACAACCAGCGGCGGATAGCGGCGGCCAATTCTGCGGGCGGCACGGCGTGTTGTACCTGTTCCTGTACTTTGCCTTGCTTATCCAGCACGTACAGGATCGCGGAATGGTCAATGGTATACGCCATCGCCGACCCCGGCACTTCCACCTTGCGGTAAAACGCACCGTAACGCCGGGTAATTTCCTGCAACTCTGCCTGCGTGCCGCTCACACCGACCAAGCTCGGGTGAAAATAACCCACGTAACGCTGGATGTGTTCCAAGGTATCGCGCTCCGGGTCAACCGAGACGAACAAACCTTGCACTTTGGCGACTTCTGCCGAGGTCAACAGCGCCAATGCCGCTTTCAGGGTCGCCATCGACGTCGGGCAAATATCCGGGCAGGCGGTATACCCAAAATACAGCACCACTACTTTGCCCCGAAAGTCCGCCAGATTAACCGCACCCTTAGCGGATTGCAGGGTGAAATCCCCGCCTTGTGGCAGGGGGAGACCGGATTTATTTGCATCCGAGGCTAGCCACCCGCTTGAGGTAAATAACCACGCGCCACCCACGCCCAGCACCACCGCCAGCAACAACCCGAGCATTTGTTTCCACATAAGGCTCTACTCAATTGACTCATTAAAGTGTTAAGATACCCCTAATCACAGGGGCTTTCCTTGAAAAAAAACAAGCAGGATAATATTAAAAACAATGTCCTGTCCGTGGAAAACATTATCTGCGTATTATAAAAATGTCTGTATTACCCATGAATCTGGCGAATGAGCCGCTAGCAAAAACCTTCCCCATCGCCGCAGTACTGCACCTGCTGCTGATTTTTGGCGTTGGCTTCTTGCCTGAAATCAACCAGAACACCAAGTTCGCGCCCGTGCTGGATATTACCCTCGTGCAAACGCATTCCGACGTTGTGCCCGAGGTGGTGGATTTTATTGCCCAAGCCAACCAGCAAGCCAGCGGCAGCAGCGATGAAAAGAACCGCCCACAAAGCCCGCTTTCCTCGTTGTTACCGATAGAAAGCAGTGGTGAATCACCGCTCCAGTCGGAAGCTGGTTCGCCCGACACCCCGCTCAAGCTCACCCCACAAATCCTCACTACCAAGGGTGAAACCTTCAAGCGCGTCGAAAAACTGCCCGAGCAGCCTGAAGAGAATGAGGATGTGCCCGTCGCCGACGAACGTACCGATGCCACCGAAGAAATTGCCCAATTACTCACCGAAATGGATGAAGATGAAGCCCGTTACGCCCGTCGCCCACGTATCCACTTCATTGACGCGGTAAGCGCCAAAAGTGCCGTGGAGGCCGAATACATCGACACCTGGATCAAAAAAATCGAGCGCATCGGCAATATCAACTTCCCCGAAGAAGCCATTGCCCGCAACCTCAGTGGCAAACTTATCCTGAATGCCACACTGGATCATGAGGGACGTGTCGTGGATGCGCAAATTAGTCTATCATCAGGGTATGACGTGTTGGACAAAGCGGCACTGCGCATTATCAAACTCGCAGGCCCTTACCCCGCACTCCCCGACGAAATCCGCCGCAAGTGGGATCAACTCAACATTACTCGCACGTGGATTTTCCACAGCGGCATCCTGAATACCCAGTAAGCCCAGCATTAACCGGAACAGCCGTGACCCAAGACATACTCAACCTGCGTAACCATCTGCTGATCGCCATGCCCAATATGGGCGACCCGAACTTTGACCATACGGTCAGCCTGATCTGTCAGCATGACGAATTCGGCGCGTTTGGCGTGACCGTCAACCGCCCGCTGGGCATGACGGTCGGCGAATTGTTTGAGCAACTCGACATCAATATCGACGATCCGCACATTGCCGGGCAATTTGCCCTCAGTGGTGGGCCGGTGCAGGCCGAGCAAGGCTTCGTGCTACACGACGGCTCACGCAATTGGGAAAGCACCTTGCGGGTCTCGGATGAATTGGCGCTAACCTCTTCCCGCGACATCCTGCAAGACATTGCCCACGGCAACGGCCCTGCGCACTTCTTGCTGCTGCTGGGCTGTGCAGGCTGGAGCCCCGGTCAAGTGGAACACGAAATCAAGGAAAATACCTGGCTCACCTGCCCATGTACGCCCCCCATCCTGTTTGAAATGCCGTATCAGGATCGCTGGCAAGGCGCGGCACGGACACTGGGTATCGACGTTAACCTGCTGGGCATTGCCGCAGGTCACGCATGAGCCACATGACTATCTTAGGCTTTGATTACGGCAAGGCACGCATTGGCGTTGCCATTACCAATACCCTCACCGGTATCGCCACCCCGCAATCCACCGTGCAAGCACAGGATGGCGTACCTGACTGGAACGCCATTACTCGCTGCCTGCAAGAATGGCAGCCCAAGCGGCTGGTCGTGGGAATGCCCCGCAAGCTGGATGGCTCGGATAGCGCCATGCAGGAACCGATTTTACGCTTCATCCGCCAACTGGAAGGCCGCTACGGTCTGCCAGTGGACGTGGTGAGTGAACAACTGTCTTCCCTCGAAGCCGAGCAACGTCTCAAGCAGACACGGCAAGCGGGGCGTAAACGTAAAGTGCGCAAAGAAGAAATTGACCAAATAGCAGCAACCATCATTCTGGAAAGCTGGATTCAGGAATACCATCATGGACAACAAAAATTATAACGTTACCGCGCTGCTCGACCAACTCGAACAGCAGACTCGCCAATGGATACAGAACCATCACATTACCGACCCGGTAATGGTCGGCCTGCACACCGGCGGCGTCTGGGTGGCACAAGCATTGCACCAGCGCCTCCATATCCCGGAAGAGCTGGGCGAGCTGAACACCACCTTCTACCGTGACGATTTTAGTCAGGTTGGGCTGCACCGCCAGCAAAAGCCTTCACGCCTGCCGTTTGAGATTGAAAATCGCCACGTCTTGCTGGTGGATGACGTGATCTACACCGGGCGCACCCTACGCGGCGCGATGAATGAGCTGTTCGATTTCGGCCGCCCTGCCAGCATCACCGCCATCGCGTTGATTGCCCGCGAAGGCCGCGAACTGCCGATTGAACCGCAAATCGTCGCGCTGCACGAAGAGCCTGGCAGCGCTTTCCGCTACCAGATTTCCGGCCCGGAACCGCTGACCCTGCAATTGCTGGAAGCCTGAAACCCTTGCAAGCCTTAATCCTTGGCGGCGCACGCTCCGGCAAAAGCCGCCACGCCGAGACCCTTGCCCAGCAGTCCGGGCGTGAGGTGATCTACATCGCCACCGCAACCGCGCACGATGCCGAAATGCACGCCCGCATTGCTCACCACCGCGCTTCACGCCCCGCCCATTGGCAGACCATCGAGGAACCGCTGGCACTGGCAACCACCCTGCAACAATACGCCGCCCCCGGACGCTTGCTGCTGGTCGATTGCCTGACCCTATGGCTCACCAACCTATTATGTCAGGAAGATGCCAACCGCCTGCCCACCGAAACGCAAGCCTTGCTGGAATGCTTGCCACAACTGCCCGGTGATCTGCTGCTGGTCAGCAACGAAGTCGGTCTGGGCGTTGTACCGTTAGGCGAACTAACCCGGCGTTACGTCGACCACGCAGGCCAGCTTCACCAGCAACTGGCAGCGCAACTGGCAACGGTAGTATTCATGGTGGCAGGTTTGCCGCACCCACTGAAAGGAATCATGCCATGGAATGGTTAAAGACCCCCGTAAAAGCCCCCAACGTGGCGGCGATAGCAGCGGCACACTTACGCCAGTCGCAACTCACCAAACCCCCCGGCGCACTGGGTGAGCTGGAAGCGGTTGCCATCCGCCTTGCTGGATTACAAGGCAGTGAACAACCCGCTGTCGACAAGGTACACATCAGTGTCTTCGCCGCCGACCACGGGGTGGCCGAAGAGGGTGTCTCAGCTTTCCCGCAAGCCGTTACCGTGCAAATGGTGCACAACTTTCTGAATGGCGGCGCGGCCATTAACGTGCTGGCACGCGCACTGGGCGCAACCTTGGAAATCGTCGATGTCGGCGTCAAAACCCCGATTACGCACCCCAAGCTCATTAGCCAACGGTCAGGTAATGGCACGGCGAACAGCGCCCTCGATGCCGCCATGACCAGCGCCCAACTCAACCTTGCCCTACAAGCCGGGGCGGATGCCGCAGAACGCGCCCACGCCAGTAATGCCGAGCTATTCATCGGCGGAGAAATGGGCATTGCCAATACCACCGCCGCGACCGCGATGTATTGTGCCTTGCTGGATGTGGCGATACTCGATGCTACCGGCTCCGGTACAGGTCTGGACCACGCGGGCATCGAGCACAAGGTAAACGTGATTCGCCGCATCCTCAACCAGCACCGCAGCCATTTCGACGAGCCGCTGGAAGTGTTGCGCCGCTTGGGTGGCTTTGAAATCGCAGCCCTGACTGGCGCGTATCTGCGGGCTGCCCAGCTTGGCTTGCCCGTGCTGGTGGACGGTTTCATCAGCACTGCCGCCGCGCTGATTGCTAGCAAGGTACAGCCCAGCGTGGCAGACTGGTTATTCCTGTCGCATACCTCGGCAGAACCGGGGCATTTCTTTGCTGTTGCCGCATTAAAACAGCGCCCTCTGCTAGACTTAAACTTACGCTTGGGCGAAGGCAGCGGTGCTGCGGTTGCCGTCCCCCTGTTACGCTTGGCCTGTGCCTTGCACAACCAGATGGCAACCTTCGCTGAAGCGGCTGTGGCCGGAAAACTGTGAGTACCGCGATGCAAAACGACACTGACGCAAGCAACACCAACCCGGAAGTGGTTCCTGACGAACCGCAGGAAACCGTTGCGCCCCCTGAAGAACAACCGCCTGAACCCATCACCATACCCACCACGGTGGACTTGTTACGCCACGGACAAGTGGTTACGCCGAACCTGTTTTGCGCCCCCAGCAACGAACCACTCGGCAACCATGGCTGGAAGCAACTGACGTTAGCAACCCAGCGCGGGCAGTGGGATATGGTCATCAGTTCCCCCAGTCGTCGCTGCCATGACTTTGCCCGCCTGTTGGCACAACGCCTGAACTGCCCGTTTGGAGTTGACCCGCGCTTTGGGGAAATGGATTTTGGTGACTGGATCGGTAAACCCCAAACCACCATCTGGGAAGAATACCCAGAGCTGATGCAACAACTGTGGTATCAACCACGCCGTTTTGTCGCGCCTAATGGCGAGGCGATGGAAGATTTCATCGACCGGGTACAACAAGCATGGGATGAATTGCAAACCCTCTATGCCGGGAAAAACATCTTGCTGTTGACTCATGCAGGCGTGATCCGCGTGGTACTCGCCAAGGTGCTGAATATCCTCTACCAGCGCAGTTTGCGGTTTGAAGTCGGCTACGCGCAGATTACCCGCGTGCGCACTTACCCGGATGGCGAAACCTCATTGTTGGCGCACGGTTTGCCGCACGCTTGATACCAACCCACCTGTTCCTTGCCATTGCCTTCCTCACCCGCTTGCCTGTGCCTGTGCTGGGTAAGCTGGAAGCGCCTGACTTTGCCCGTGCTGCCTTGTATTACCCGCTGGTTGGCTTGCTGATTGGCGCTTTATTGTACCTGCCGGTACTGGTATTTCCTCATGCCCCCCCCTTATTACTGGCAGCCATCCTCACCGTACTATGGGCAGCCTTGACAGGGGGCTTGCACTTGGATGGTCTGGCAGACAGTGCCGATGCTTGGCTCGGCGGCTTTGGCGATGCGGAAAAAACCCAGCGCATCCTCAAAGACCCGCTGGTTGGTGCGGCGGGGGTGATTGCCTTGGTGGGAGTGTTACTGCTGAAATTTGCGGCCTTGGCAGTCTTGCTGGAGCATCACCACTGGCAGGTTATCTTGCTCGCCCCCGTGATCGGGCGCACCTTGATCCTGCTGCTGTTTTTAACCACGCCGTATGTGCGGGCAGGCGGCCTTGCCAGTGCGGTCACGCAACACCTGCCGCGCACCGCCGCGTGGTGGATAACGCTGGGTGGTTTGCTGCTGGGGCTAGCCGTTTCCAGCGCTGCTATCAGCTTGACCTTACTGGGCTTTTGGCTACTACGACGGCTCATGTTGCAACGTTTGCAAGGCTGTACCGGGGATACAGCGGGTGCAAGTGTGGAAAGCGGCGAAATGTTCTGGCTGCTTGGGGCTGCATTGTCATTTTCTTAAAGCAAGGATTATCCCGGTAAATGGTAGCTTCCCACAAATGAACGGTTATTGTGGCTAAAAAATAACATGGCGAAAATGGCTACGCCCATCTAACTTTAGAGAGACATGTTGGTCTATCTAACTAGAAAATGGGCAAAAATAACTCTTTGGGGAGCCTCGCCATGCCACAAACTATTACTACCAGCACCGATGACCGTGCTGTTGTCAAAGCCAAAATTCTGGAATTGAACCGTCTGGCGCTGGATGCTGACACACGAATGCGCGCATCCTTGAAAGTCAGCAATACTGCGTCGGCTTATGTCTGGCGTGACCGCCGCGACAGTTACAATGCCGAGTCCAAACGCTTAACCGACTGGTTGAACGCGCCAGCACCGCGACCTGTCCCTGCGCCAACACCAGTAATAACGCCGCAACCGGCTATCAGCAGCAATGATTTCATCACAACCACAGCAGATGCCTTCAATGCCAGCGGTGGCAGTCAGGATTACGCCCACAACGCCATTCTCAAAGCTTTGCTGGATGGTGAATACAGCAGCTCCAGTATCCCCGCCAACGATGCCAAGGCGGCGGCTTATGATATTGTCCGCCAAAACAACGGCTCACCGCTGCACTGGATTCGTAATCAGGCGCAGTCGCAAGCCTTGAACAATAGCTTGCCACACCCCGGCAGTGCCGACCAACGGCGCTTCCCCACCCTGAATACCCGTGGGCTACACGCGGGGGAAACGTTCTTTATCCGCGACTTTATGCAGGTTTACAGCTCGGGTAACATTACCATCGGCAATTTGATGATCGTCGATGACACCGTTTACTCCGAATTTGCGCAAGATTTTAATCGACTGGTCAACAGCATCAACGAATACCAGAAACAGCAAGGACGCCCCTACCGGGTTTTCCCCTTCCTGCGCATGGCGCACCGTGATGCCGTGCAGTTGATTCCCGGCATTAGCGACGGCATCAACCAGTTCGGTGGGGCAGTCATGAACAATGTTAGCGTAACCGGCAACCTGATTTATTCGGATGGCGCATTGCAAGGTGTCTTTGCGACGGATGGCGCATTCCGTAACCTGCACATCCGCAGCAACAGCCTGCAAATCGGCGGGGAACACACTATTTCCATCAATGGCATGTTGAGCGGCTCGATCCTCGGTAACACTGACATCAACAATCGTCCCTTGGCGGATAGCAAAATCGCGTTGTATCCTCTACGCTTGGGAGGTGGTGCTAATATTTATGTGCTGGGTTTCAGCAATAAAGCATCCATCCGCTCAACGGATGCGCGGTACTACCAATACGAAGCCATTTTAGGCGTACCGGCTACGCGGGATTTCCGGCAGCAAGTCATTCCGAACGGGACTTGCTACCGGAATGTCGATATGGTTGAACTACTAACCCTGTTGAAGGGTCAATATCCACAGACGCCCGCGCAATGGCAAGCCGTGATGGTCGAGCTGTCACAACGCGGTTTTGCCCAAGTGGTGAGTTAATCGGTTAAAGACCGATCAAATCACAGGATTATCATGGAGGATGAAGACCTGATGGTGTGTCACACAAAAACGCTAACCCCTTTACTGTTGGCATTAGGGTGCTGCTTCAGTGCCAGCAGCTTCGCCGCCCCCGACGCTCAGGCGGTCAAGCTGGGGAGTAGCTGGTATAAAGCCTTCTTTGAAACCCGTTTTCCCCCCTTGAGCGCATCCCTGCCACCCGCGAATGGCTCGGTAGTGCTCTATAAAAACAAAGCTGACCTCGTGGGCACAGCCTATGCCGATGCCTTCAAGCCGATTTCCCGTGAACTGAAAGCAGCGTTGGCAGCATCAACTACCACCAACCCGTTCCGCCCGCTATTCCCGACACTGTATACCCCGGAAAACCTTGCCAAGCGCACTAACTGCCCGATGCTTGCCGTGCCGTTTGAGCTGGATGATAAAAGTGCTACCCAGGAATGGATGGTGGCCTTTTCAGCCAAGCAATGCCTGAGTGCCGACGCATCCGAAGCCTTACGCAGCGGTGACACCGAACCCCATTATTGGGTCGTGCAAAAAACCGCTAACAGCAAATACCGGGTACTGGCAGAAGGTGACGGCAATGTGTACGTCACCAACCAGCAAAAGGAACAGGGTTACAAGGAAATCCGCACCCAGTTATTCCTGAAACGCGCCTTCCCGAAGAATGCACTGCAATGCGGTGGGGCAGAATTCACTTGGCGTTACCGTAACAAAGGCTATTACCTCGCCGACACCGACATCATGGCGCAAGATTGCCAGCCCTTGTACTTCCCGGAACTAACCGGGAAAGACTGGAAAAAGGCGTATGACGAATATGCACGCCGCGCCAAAGTCTTGGTGGATCAGTGGGTTACAGATCAACCCCCTTTTGTGCCATGATGCCCTCGCGGTAAGCGTGTTTCACATCGGCAATGTCTGACACGGTGTCAGCAAGGTCGCGTAAGGCTTCGCTGGCTGCCCGCCCTGTGACTACCACATGCTGCATCGCTGGGCGGGCGGCGATGTCATCCAGCACCTGATCGGCATCCAGATAGCCGTAATTCAACAGGTAGGTCAGCTCATCCAGCACCACCATCGCGTAACTGGGATCGGCCAGCATCCGCTGCGCCACTGCCCAGCCGCGTTGTGAAGTGGCAATATCCTGCTCGCGGTTCTGGGTTTCCCACGTAAAACCATCGCCCAGCACATGCCATTCCACCTTGGGGTCGCGGCTAAAAAATGCCTCTTCACCCGTATCGGTACGGCTTTTGAGGAACTGGCAAACGCCCACCTTCATGCCATGCCCCAAGGAACGTCCCACCATGCCAAATGCCGAACTGGACTTGCCCTTGCCATTGCCAGTCAGCACCAGCAGCAAACCTTTTTCCTGATCCGCACGCGCAATGCTGGCGTCAATCACGGCTTTTTTACATGCCATGCGGGCTTGGTGGCGAGTGTTTTTGGCGGTGTCAGTCATAGTCGTTACCTTGGTGAAAAGGCGAGATGATAGCGGCTTTGATCTCACAAGGCAGTTTCATGCGTTTTATGTGCTGGAACAGGCTTTCCGCTTCGGGGTATTGGCGGCGCAAATAGGTAAACCATTGCTTGATGAAACTAGCGGCGTATTTCGGCGCACGTTGCTCAAGCTCTCCGGCGTATTGCACCACCAGCGGCAAGACCTCCGCCCACGGCAGCGGGGTGTAGGCTTCCCCGGCCTGCTGGGCGTGAATGACCCGCGCCAGATCAGGGAAACTCAACGCGCCACGCCCCAGCATTAAATCAGTACAACCGCTGTCGGCCTGCGCTTGGCGGGCATTCGCGCCTGACCAGATTTCGCCATTGGCAATCACCGGGATACTGAGTTTGGGTTTTACCTTGCCGATTTCTGCCCAATAGGCTGGGGGCAAGTAACCGTGCTGTTTGGTACGGGCGTGGATGCACAACTCGGTTGCCCCGGCCGCTTCCACCCCCAGCGCAATGTCTTCAAACAGGCTGCTGTCCTTGAAACCGAGACGGATTTTGGCGGTTACCGGAATGTGCGGGCTGACCACTTCGCGTACTGCTCGAATGATGCCGTGTACCCGATCAGGTTCACGCAGCAGCACCGAGCCGCCATCGCTTTTATTCACGGTTTTGGAGGGGCAGCCGAAATTGATGTCGATGCCGGGTGCACCCAAACGTTCCAGCACTTGCGCATTCAGCGCCATGCTCTCTGGGTCGCCGCCGAGGAGTTGCACGTAAACCGGCGTTCCCGCTGGGGTTGTTCCACCGTTGCGTAATTCCGGGCAGGCGCGGTAAAACACCCGCGAGGGCAATTGCCGATCCACCACGCGCACGAATTCGGTCACGCAGCGTTCGTAGCCACCCACGCGGGTCAGCAGGTCACGCATGGTGTGATCCATCACGCCTTCCATTGGGGCAAGGATTAAACGCATTACAGGTCAACCGTCGTCAATGGCGCACCCCGCATTGCCCCCCGCCAGACCGGATCCAGCGGTTCACCTTCAAAGCAGGAAGTCATCACCAACAGGATCGCACCATTACCCGCTGCGGCAATCAAGCCAGCCAGTAATTTCAGTGTTCCCAGACTGGCAAGATGGATGTTTTCCACCACCAATAACACCGGCTGGTTCAGCAAACAGGCTGACGTACCACGGGTGAACGCTTCCCAAAGCGCATCATCCTCCGCATTGGCAAAGCCGGGTACTTCGCGCTGGCAACAGGAAAAACCACGGGAGGTCGCCAAGGTAGTAATGCTATCAAGCAAGGCGGTTTTTTCCGGGGTACTTTCACCGCGTATCAGGAAACCTTGCCCACCGATATTGTCCAGAATGCCTTCAATCGCCGTTTCGACCAGATAGAGGATACGCGCCGTTTTTTTAGCGGAACAGGTAAGTGCGGGGGGCTTGGTCGGCAAGGCGGGTTTCACGGGTGCTTCGGCTGACTCTGCTACCCAGCCAGACAGGAGTTCAGCGTACAGTGCCTGGGTTGCCGGGTCAGGTTCCACCCCCAGTTCGCGCTGCAACACGTTCTGGCAACGCCGATACCAGCGCAGGGCAGCGGCATGGTTCCCCAGCCTGACATGCGCCCATAACAAAGCCCGGTATGCCTGCTCCCGCAAAGGGTCAATCCCCAACAAACGCACCGCAAAATAAGCCACCCGCTCATCCTCCCCTTGCTCCAGCAGGCTTGCTAGCCGTTGCTCCAGCGCGGCGGAAGCGCGGATGCTGTAATCATTACGGTAGGTTTCCAGCCATTCATCAAAGGAATCCGAGTGCGGGTTACAGCCTTCCAGAAACGCGCCGGTGTACAACTCAATCGCACGATCCAGCGCCATATCCGTGCCGCTGGTAAGCTCCTTGTCAAAATCAATGACATCGACAGCAATCTGCTCGCTGTCGAGCACAATCCAGTCCTTGGTGGTATGCAAGGGGCCGGCATCATCCGGCAACACCTTGCGCAACTCAGCCAATGCCTGCCGCAGGCTGTGCCTGCCCTGAATTTCATCACTGTCAGGCCAGAGTACCGCTGCCAGTTGCTCACGGGGATGCTGCCTGTCCGGGTTGACTGCCAGCCATGCCAGTAACGCCTTGGCCTTGCGGGAATTAGGCGCAAGTGTTTCGCCATTGATATTTATCAAGCGAAAACCGCCAAATAACATGAGCTTACATTTTTTCACTGGGGCTTCTACCTTGACCATTGCTTGACGCTAGGTCTGTATTCTGCGCCCATCGTCAATGGAAACAAAGAGGTGAATGTGATGAAAAAGATGCGTGGTTTTGCAGACCCCATAACCCTTGGTTTTGTACTGGCCGCTTTGATTACCGCAGCAGGTGCGACAACAGCAAACCGGATTGCGGCTCAGGAAAAGTTGGCAAAAGCCCCCGTGCCCACGGTGAGTGTGGCACTGGTGGATAAATAAGGGGCAAATGAGCATCCCATCCGTGCATAACCTGCCAAGACGGGTTATACACGGGGTTAACCCCTCAAACGGCTAGGTCAGACTGCGTTACCTGACGTAATGCAACATGCAGCAAAGCCGCAATCGTCACGTACAGGCTCATGATGTACAAACCGTGCGGAGAATACTTCAGCAAAGATTCCATGAAACCCGCCAGACTGACATCAGTCACTGTCCCGGAAAGCGCATAAAAGCTGCCGCTGGAAATCAATTCCGACACCGCGAAACCAACCACAACCGCCAGCATCAGTTTGCCCAGTGATGCCAGCGTTTCGCCCTGATATTGACCCGCAAACCAACGCCCAGCCATAAACAACGCACCGTAAGCCGGAACCAACGCCACATACGCCTGCGACACACAGAAACTGCTGACACCAAACTGATTGATGGCCATGTAATCAATCGCCACAGCGGTCGCCATGAATACGCCAAACGCCAGCACCTTGCGCAGATAAAAACCTGCCAGCAAGAACACCGCCCACGACGCATCCAGCAAATGATCGCTCACATGCGCACGGGTAACGAGCATGGCTGCTAGCAATACGCCGCCCACCAGCCATTGGTTTTTGGTTGAAAGTGTGAACATAAACATCTCCTGTTAGGTGGGTAAATTACTTCGGCGCGTACTTAACTGTCACTAAGCCATTAACACCGTCTTGATTATAGCCGTTGCTGGTTTGGTAATCCTTGCCCAGTACGTTGCCGACTTTTGCGCCCACTGTCCAGTCTTTCGACACCCGATAATCAGCGCGTAAGTCCAGCGTGCCATAACCCGCCAGTTTTTTGCTCTCGGTATTAGTATCGTCGGTGTAACGCTGGCTTTCGGCATGGACACTGCCGCCCACGCGGAATTTGCCCATCGCACGGTCAACATCCACATTGGCAAACTGCTTGGGGCGGTAAATCAGGGTCTTGCCGGTATTCGTACCGCTGCGGTTTTCCGGCTGCTGCACGGTAGCATTGGCGTTGATGTCCCAGCCTGCCACTTGCGTAGCAGCACTCAGTTCCAGCCCACGAATTCGCGCCTTATCGGTCTGGCTAACGGCGTAATCGGGTGGAGGGTAGCTAATCAAATGCTCAATCTCATTGCTGAAGGCATTGGCTGACCACTGCACTCTGTCACCAGCCAGTTTCCCAGAAACACCCAGTTCCACACTTTGGGAGGTTTCCGGCTGCAAATTCGGGTCACCACTGAACGGGTAATACAGGTCATTGAACGTCGGTGCTTTAAACGCCGTGCCATACGCTGCCGTTACCCGCATCCCGTTGTTGAGATCACGCCCCAGCGCGATGTTTCCGGTATTGTGGCTACCAAACTGTTCATTCTTGTCATGACGGGCAGAAACATCCAGCCGTATTGCGCCAATATCTGTCTGGTAATTGGCAAACACGCCGGTATTGTCGCGGGAAGTGCGCTCGTAGGCACTGTCACTGATTACCTTGTCCTGTTGCTGATCAAGCCCCAGCGTTGCCGTTCCCTTCGCACCCACGACCATATCGGCCTGAAGTGTGCCTGTATTACGCTGAGTATTGTAGGTGCGGTAAGCCGTCAGCGGGACACCGTTGAGGTAATTGTCAGAATCGTCCCGTGCCTGCCCCAGTTGTGCAGTCAGTAACACATTGTCATTCAGTAAACGCTGTAACTTGGCATTCAGCACCTGCTGGGTAAAACGTGACTCATTATTGAAGCTGCCATCGAAATGGTTTTCACCCTTGGCGTGCAAGGCAGACGCTTCCAGCATCGTACCATCAGCAAAACGGTGTCCGGCACGCAAGGTAACGCTGTCACGTTTATAACCATCCCGATCCGGTTCGCTGTTATTGGCAGTAACATTGATGCCGTCGGTTTTGTCCTTGCCAGCATTCAGGTTGTACCACGTTGTGCCATCACCGCCCGCAAGGTTTGCATGGGCTTGTTGAGTATTGTGGCTACCAATGCCTACACTGACTTCTGGCTGAAAACCTTTGCCGCCTTTGCGGGTGAAAATCTGGATCACGCCGCCAATCGCTTCCGAGCCGTACAGACTGGAACGCGGGCCACGCACGACTTCGATACGTTCCACTTGATCCAATGGCAGGTCTTCAAACGCTACGCTGCCGGTGGTGGCGGAACCGACTTTAATACCATCGACTAAGACCAGTACATGACTGGAATGAGTGCCGCGAATAAACACCGACGTTGTTTTACCAACCCCACCGCTATTACTGAGGGTAATGCCCGGTAAACGCCGCAAAACCTCAGGCAGGCTGCTCGCCTGATATTTTTCAATAGCGGCGCGGGTAATAATGCTGACCGGAGCAAGGGTTCCGTCTACCGTCTGCGCCTTGCGGTCAGCGGTAACAACGATGTCATTAAGGGAGGTGGGTGTGGCGTCTTCCGCCAATACCAGCGGGGATGCCGACAGGCAAACAGCAGCAGTGCCGAACACTACGGCAAGAGGGAATGATTTCATGGGATATGGGTTCCGTCCGTAGCGATGCGCCCGTCGCGCACGTATACCAAGCGACCGAGGTAAGGTCGCACCTTGTCAGGCCGGTATCGGACTTACAGCTTATTTAAACTGCTTACCGTTGCGAGGGCAGTGTTGGTCTTACACCAACTTCCCGTTTAACGCCCGCAACAAACGGGCAGCACCTGAACAGTGCTGCACGTTACGGGATTAGGCTTAGGCTGTCAAATCGAGGATTTGATGGCCTCTTCACGCACCACAAAAGGCAGGTAATGTACCTGCGTTTGCACACGACCATCCGGCAACAGCACAATATCACGCCACGCCGGGCGCGTGTGGTCGAACTCGATATTTTGGCGTACCGGCTTCATCTGCACACACGTTGCCGGTGTACCGTGGACAGCCACCGTGCGTCCACCAGCATACTCATGCTGACCGTTGAATTCCTGATGGATATGCCCATTGAAGACCACTTTCACCTGAGGGAAGTGTTCCACCAGATTCCAGAAATAGGTTCTTTGTCGCAACCCCATCACATCCATCCACTCGCTGCCGATAGGAACGGGGTGATGGTGCATGAAAACAGCCACGAAATGGTCTTCCCGGATACTCACCAGCAATTTTTCAAAGCGCTCGAATTGCTCATCCGTCAAACGCCCGTCGGGTTTGCCGTCAGCATGGGTATCCAGCAATAACAAATGCCACTTACCCACTGCCACATGTTCCGGCATTTGCACATTACCACTGAGATTTTCCTGCATCATCTTGGGAATATCATGATTACCCGGAATGGTATACACCGGCAACGGAAAAGCATTCAGCATCGTATTGACACGCTGATAGGTCGCGGGAGTCTCTTCCTGCGCCAAATCCCCGGTCAGCATCAAGGCACTGTAACCAACAACACGCGTCCGCAAATGTGCCAACATGGCCTTCAACGACAGATTCGGATAAATAGGCATATCCGTCCAGGTCAAACGGGAATCATCGCTGGCGTAGCAGTGACTGTCGGTGACCTGAAACAGGCGTACCGTGTCAGGTATTTTTTTCATAATTTATAGCCCCTCACGAGCCTATCTTAACGCAACTGACCACATAACCACATTTTATAGTTATTTTCATTTGTTTGGCTAGCTCCTTTTTCAGGCAACAACAACCAGCAACACAAGTACTGTTAAACCGTCACATCCTGTTCATTACACTGATAATCTTGTATTTTACTGCAAATGAAACTGATCGACACACATTGCCACTTCGACGAGCCTGATTTTACTGATGACAGGTCATTATTAGTCGATAAAATGCACGAACGGGGGGTCACTGATCTTATATTCCCGGCAACCAGCGCCAAACATTGGCCGCGACTGCGCGATATTTGTTCTGAATCCCCACATTTTCATGCGACTTATGGTCTGCATCCGGTATACCTGGCAGAACATACCCCTGAAGATATCGTGGCTTTACGCCACTGGCTGGAACAAGAACAACCCGTTGCCGTTGGCGAATGCGGATTGGACTTTTTTCTGCCACATCTGGATATCCAGACGCAAGAAGACCTCTTCACTGCTCATTTGAAGCTTGCCCGTGAATTCGATCTGCCGCTGATTATCCATGCAAGACGCTCGCTTGACTGTGTTCTGAAACACATTCGGCGCTTCTCTGGTGAAAATAATTTAAAAGGTGTCATTCACAGCTTCGCGGGTAGCCAGCAACAAGCCAACCAACTGATCGAACGCGGGTTTTATCTGGGTGTTGGCGGCACATCAACCTATCCACGCGCCCAACGCTTACGTACTATCCTTGCCAATGTACCGCTGGAAGCCCTGTTGCTGGAAACTGACGCCCCCGACCAGCCGGATAGCGCCTGGCGTGGCAAACGCAATGACCCCACCCGCTTGCCGGTCATCGCCGCCACCTTGGCTGAACTACGCGGCGAAAGCCTCGCACGGATTGCTGAAGTGACCACCGCCAATGCGGTACAATTATTCAAACTGTAATGTGAGTCCTTATGAAATACTTTTTTCCCTTCATGATGGTGCTGGTCATCCTTTCTGGTCTCAGCCTGATCGTAACGCCTTACATTGGCGAGTACATTTTCCCGGCCTCAAAAACCACACTGCGGGCGGCTGATCCTGAGCAGGCCAAGCAGGCACTTGCCGACTGGTTCAACACTTCCCCCGCAAGCCTGAGTGATGTGCAAGCCATCAAACAGGTTTCCGCACAAGTCAACAACTCATGGTTCACCTTCAAAGCAGATGCCCCCCCTGTGAAAAATTTCATCCTTCAGAACCGGCTCAAGCAACAGGATTTAACCCCTGAAACCCTGCAAAAGGTATTCATGGCACAAACCCCGGCAATCCCCTGGTGGCAACCTGCCGCACTGGAGCGCCAAACCTGCTTCATCGGCACCGACGAAGGTCAGGAAATTGGCCTGATTTACCACGCTGAACTCAGGACAGGGTTTATCGTCATCCGCACCCGCACAAAACCAGCCAAGTTTTGAGTTGCACGATCTAATACCAACAGCAAGGCTTATGCCTGCAAGGGTGGGGATTGTTGCTGGAAGAGCGAGTGGGCACTCTGCACCCACCCTTCGGGTACAGAGGAAAGTTCAGCGCCAAGAACGCGCTGAATGGAATACAGATCATCTGAAGTAAATTCAGCCACCTGACGGTAGGTGACAATCCCCAGCGCCTGTAACTTGCTGGCGACACGCGGGTTGATACCCTGAATGCGCGTCAAATCATCACGGTTGGCAGCGCTGAAGGTATCCTCACGTAACGGCACGGAAGAACTAGTGGTAATCACGCCCTGCTGCTGGCTCAAAGCTGCCTGCAATGCCGCCAGTTCCTGTTTGTTACCTTGCAGTTCAGCCGTCAAATTGCCCAACACCTGTTGCTGCTGATGACATTTATCCAGCAAGCTCTGGTATTGCAGCCGGGTTTTTTCCAGTGTTTTCCTGACTTGCAAGAATTGACCGTACTCGGTATCCGAAGGCGGCGTGCCAATCTTGCGTAAAACGCCTTCCAATTGCCGTATCGTGTTACGCACATTAACATTTTCCCGTGCCGAATCCTCATAATTCCGCCGCAAACCCGCCAGTTCGATGCGACACGCCGTAGCAGCCTGATGATAGATAAATCGGGCAACCCACCAGCCAACCAGCCCACCCACGACGATAGCGCCCCCTAACAACACCGACATCTGGATGGCAAGATATTCCATACACTACTCCTCCAACACGGTAATATCGACACGCCGATTCTTGCTGGAATCTTCAGCACTATTGTGATCAACAACCGGGCGGGTAGAACCATAACCTTTAGCCACCACCTGTTTGGCATCCACGTTCTCGGACAGCAAATAGTTACGCACCCCTTCAGCACGCGCCTGACTCACCGCCAGATTTCCCAGTGCCGTTCCCTCATTATCGGTGTGGGCTGACACCTCAATCACCATGCCAGAGTGTTTGCGCAGCTCCGCCAGCACTTGCCCCAACACGGCAATACTCTCTGCATCCAGCTCGGCGCGGGCATACTCAAACTGGATAGGACTCAAGTCGATCTGTTCAATAGGATATTTCTTGGAGGGGATGTACAACTTGCCGGTAGGTACTGGCGGTAAAACGTTAGACACATCCAGCGCTTGTTGCGCCGTGCTGCTACTCACGGGAACCAAGCGATTTTCTACCTGACGTACCCCGTAAACATTGCCAACCAGCGCCTGTAAACGCTCTGCTTCGGCCTCACCCACCACGGTTCCAGACAAGATGCCATCCCGACCGTTAAAACGCACCATATGCGTAGGCAGCCCGGCCTCCGCCAATGCTTGACGGGTACGCTGCAATAAATCAGTTTCGATGGTGGGCTGTCGTACCAGCAGACTCAACAAGGTCAACAGGGTAACCGTCACCAATAACAGTAACGCAGCGAAAGGCAGTAATTGCTGTTTGCCTACAGCGAAAGCAGGAAAAGCCATTCAACACTCCAAAATCATTGCTCAGACCATTGAATATAGTTCAATGGTTGAGCATTGAGATTAAGAAGTTTGATGGTTGTCAGCCAGCAACAGCCGGATGGAGGGGAAGAACCAGCAGATTAGCAGGATAACCTGCTAATTTTTAATGATTAACGGCTAATAGCCCGCCAAGCGTCAGGTAATGAAGGAAAGGATTTCACGGGCTTCCTGACGTTGTTGCCCAACGCCTTCCACCAGTACATCCTTCAAAATGTCTGCTGCGGCAGGCGCATCACGCAAATCCAGATAAGCACGGGCAATATCCAGCTTGAGGGCAGCATCGGCATTGCCTTCCTCCACCTCCTCAACTACCGTGGTTACCATTTCTGGCACATCATCCGGCGAGACAGCGGCGGCAACAGCGGGGCGAACATGGGCTGATGCCGGGGCAGGTGCATCTACCGCAGCAGTTGCCGTGGCAGTACCCGTAGGAACCAATGCTACAGGTTCACGTTTGCGACGCAACAGCCAGATCAGGGGAATCGTCAATAAAGCCAGCAAACCCAACAGTATCCAGGGCAGGTTTCCTGCGCTGGCAGCATTATTTTCAGCCACCGCCACAGCGGCACGAATCTGTTGCAAATCATTCTGCAAGGTTTCGTTATCGCGCTTGGCGCTAGCTAACTGCTCTTCCAGCGTGCGTTTAGCAGCCTCACTTTCCTGAAGTGACTGCTTGGCTTCATCCAGTTGCTTTTGCAACGCATCAGTGGCGTTAGTATCCGGTGCGGGTGCTTCGACAGCCCCTTTGACCATTTCCTGCAAGCCTGCATTTTCTTCTTGCAGCATTGCAATCGTGTCTTTGAGTTCCGCAATCGCCGCCGGGTCAGCCCCTGCTTGCGGTGGAGAAGGATCTGGTGGCGGTGGCTCCAGCTCTGGAATATCCTTGGCATCCGGCAACGTCAGGGTTTTGCCAACAATCAGGCTGTTAACATCCGGCTTGCTGAACGCCGTCGGGTTACGCTTAAGGATTTCCTGCATGATCGCTTGAGTGTTAGCGTAGCCGGGGTAGTGCTCCGCAACAATTTTACTCAAGACATTACCGGACTGGATTTCCCAGACCTTCTCTTCAGCCAGGGCAGTGCCAGACAAGCACACCCCGATGAATGCAGCAGTCACCAGCACACGCGGCAATCTGGCGTGCAATGGCAGGCTGAATAGGGTCAATTTTTTCATGGCTAGCTAACCAGTGTATCCATCAGGTCAATCATAAATTCGGTGTCTTCCTGTTCCTGTATTTCCCAGCCCAGCAAGCCGAGGCTTTCCAACACACTTTTACCTTTGGCATCATTCCCCATTGCTGGCAGAAGTTGCTGCAACTCTGGGCGTAGTGCCTGCATTCGCGGACTTACCAACAACACATGGCGGATCACGTGTATTTCACTGCGGATCAATTCGCGCACCTGACGCTGGATCACCCCGGAAAGTGCCTCAAAGGCATCCCGCAGGAAAAATCCCACATCCGCTTGCCCCTGCAATAATTGCTTGGCAACCAGCACATAAGTGTCAACCGCCTGTGTCTCGACATTATCGGCTGACAAATCCGCCGGTTCCAGCATGATCATGGAGATCAGGTTCACATCCGGGTCATCTGTGGTAGCAATCCGAATCCCTGGTTTCAGGTCTTCGATATGCCGCACTGCTGAATCTACCGCAACCGCAATAATGGCTTCATCCGATTTGTGCAACGGGGTAGCAATTGCCGTAAAACCTTTTTCGCGCACCAACATGGCGGCATCGAAAGGGTTGGCGTAAATCAAATCAATGCTATCGTTCTGGATGGCTGTCCGCTGGTTGGCAAAGTTCTGGTACAACTCCACATGAATCTGCACCCCCAATTGGCGTTGCAGCCAGGTATTAAAGATATACCAGCCTGCAATCTGGGCAGGGGGGAAATCAGGGCTGACCGTCATCACATAACGCATAACCTTACACCTCTGCCTGCTTTAACTGAGAATAAAGCGTCATACATGCCTCCACTTGGGTACGGGAAGGTTTACGCCGCACCGAAGTACAGCTCACCGCTTCGCCGTTGCGCACATTCAGGATAATAGTGGCGTAGACCCAATAGTAACGTCCATCTTTGCACAAGTTTTTAACATAACCATGCCACTTTTGGCCTTGCGTCACAGTATTCCAAGCCTCCTTGAAAAGGGATCTTGGCATATCTGGGTGCCGCAAAATATAGTGTGGCTGACCAATCAACTCCGCTTCGGTATAACCCGACATCTCAACAAATGCCTGATTACAATGGGTAATAACCCCTTGCAGGTCAGTCCGGGAAACAATCAACTTCCCTTCTGGGAAAGGAATTTCCTCGTCTTTCACCAGTACGCGCCGCGAAGTACCATCATAGTAATGCATCAGGTGCTCTCGGTAGGGTTCCTGTACATCCCGCGTAGTCATGTCTTCCATCGCATCTCTCCGTGTTGACCCCACGCAATCTGGTGCGCGGCACACTTACACCGCACACATTAAAAACTGCATTGACTGAGCAACTTTTTTATTATTATTTAAATAAATAAACGGTTTATTTAGCGCTACTTATACTTAAATGATTTTTCCAATATTTTCTGCGGCGCGTTTCACATCCAGGAAAATCAGGCCAAGACGGGCATTCGGCTTTGCGAGCACCGTCACCACAGCCTCATTACCGGCGTGCGTCATCAAAATATAGCCTCTGGCTCCCTTGATCAGCACTTGTTCGAGTGCACCACGAGCCAGTTCTTCAGCAGTGCGATCCCCCAATGACAACATGGCGGCACTCATCGCACCCACACGGTCTTCATCCATCCCGCCGGGAAGCATGGAAGCCATCATCAGGCCATCCGTGGACAGGACGGCAGAAGCCTCAATGTCAGCAGACGAACCATTCAGGTCACTCAGGATGGAGTTCAGCATTTCAGAGCGCATGGCGTTTTATCTCCTTGGTTATAAATCTTCATTCACAGTTAAACGGGTATTTCAATATTGCCGTAACGCATTTCCAGCGCCCACACCAAACGTTTAAAATCAGGCTGATTGAACTGCGGGATACCGCCGATAATCAGGGTAAAACGGTTCTGCCCGATATATAACGGCCAAAACCCCACCTCACTATTGCCACTAGCATCCACCAGACCCCAGGCACGCTGGCGGTAGCCCAAATTGCCGTGCAGTAATTCCTTATGGCGGGCATACACGGCTGTCAGGTTGGCACTCAATGCTGCCAGTTCTTCAGCCGCCTCATGGGTAAACCCAGCGCTGCCCAGATACAAACCCCGACTTTCTGCCAAAATCGCTTTGCCCTCATCCGACAAGGTACGCAGCAGTTTGGGCAGCAAGCGCTCCAAGGTTTTTTCCGGGGCTGTTTCACTGTTTTCCTGCCCCAAAATCAACCCGGCCTCCTGCATCCAGTGAACAAACTCTAGTGCCCGTTTTTTCTTGTAACCGCTCAACTCACAAGCCACATCCACCGTAAACAAGGGCGTAACAGCTTCTTGCAGCAAACGGTGTAAAAACAGTCGCCCTGGTTCTTCGGCATTATCCTGTACAGCGTAATAAGTACCCGCCGGGGTAATGCTTAAATGCAGGTTTTCAGTGAGTATGTATTCGCTCATCAGTTGATCACTCCCGGATCCAGCGAGAACAGCAACGCCTGAAGCAGCATGGTGATATCTTTATGGCTACGCGCATCCACCTCGAAAACAGGGGCTTGCAACGACAAGGATTCCAGATAATGCCGGTATTCGGGCAACCCTGGTTTGCGCTGCAAATCCATCCGGGTCACGCCCACCACCATTTGCTGTTTCTCGATAAAATCGCGGAATGCATTGGTGTAAAAGCGGATATCCTGAAAGGGATCATGGCGGGTATTATCCAGCAGCAGGATCAGGCCAATCCCGCCTTTGGTAAGAATGTCCCACATGAAATCGAAGCGCTCCTGACCGGGTGTGCCATACAAATGCACCCGCTCGTTGTCACTCAGACGGATCAGGCCGTAATCCATAGCAACAGTGGTTTGCGGCTTGCGGCTCTTGGTCATGTCCGACGCGTACTCATCGGTAGCAATCGGCTTGATATCACTGATGGAAGCAATAGCAGTGGTCTTGCCTGCACCCACGGGACCGGTAAAGATGATTTTACGGTTGATCATACTCATAAGGCTATTTCGTCCCCCCTCCCAACAAACGCTTCAAGAAGCGCGAGAAGAAACCACGGTTTTCTTGCTTTGGTTTCTCTTTTTCACGGCTCTTGAGTTTGTTCTGATCCATTTCAAACAGGTTAAGTGCGCTGGCGGCAGTATGGAATGCGAATACATACCGCTGCGGGATATTCAGCGCCTTGGCGATCTCCAGCGCATTGGCTGGACGCTGATGCCACAGGGCAGCAATACGCATAACGTGAGGGAACTGCTCCAGACGGGTCAGATTGGGCCAATATTTCAGGGAAATATTTTGCTCAATATCGACACCACGTCCCAAACGTCCCCGCGCAGTCAGCAGACTGCTCACCCATACAAACGCCTCAATATCCAGCAGCAGAGCATCCGCATCACCTTTAACGGGTGACTCCATTTGTTCAAGCTCTTTAGCGTCAGGTATATGTACCGCAAATTGCCCGGTTTGTACTGGATTATTGCACAGGGTGCGGAATTCTTCAGACCGAGTGTCCAGTGTACAGAAAGCCAACCCCTGTTTCGGCATCAGCAAGACGTAATCCTGCGAGGAAAACTTGAGATGAACGGTCTGTTGCGCTTCTCGCGCCTGCCGCCAAGCGTCCAATACAGTCGCTAATAAATAATTTTCTGGGGTAAACAGGGCAACCTCAGCCGCCGCGTGTACATCATCCTGCTCACCGCACAGGGCTTTCCAACGCTGCTCAGCCTCTTCATCTGATAACCCAGGCTCAACCGGACGATCGATTTCTTCCAGCGGAATATCGGTTTCTGCCGGGTCAGAAATCCCTGTCGGGGCACTCACATCGGCTGGCACGCTGGGGAAGGTGGCCTCTTCGGCATCCTCATCATCGGGCAGGTTAATCACTAGCGACCGTAGTTTTCTGTCCACACGATCAGGGCGTGCAGGTATCCCGAAAGGTTGGGGAAGGTCACGAAAATGCTGTCCGACGGGTTTTTCCGGGGGGGGATCGAGGGGCTTTTCAGCAATATCAGCTACTACCGCCCGCGCAGCAACTGGCGGGGATTTCTCGCTCGCCACCAGATCCTGAACCCGATCTACCGCATCCGTTAACGCCCTTGAGGTTAATGGTTTGGGTATCCAGATGCACTGGGGTAACTCCACCTGATGCACCGACAGAATAATGCCAGGCTTGTGCAAGACAAGCTGTTTTTGCCAATCTTCCTTGGCATCCGGGTGGTCATGGTCAAGAATAAAGGCATCAGCCTCGGCCTCTGTGACGACTTTGAATAAATTACGACCAGCGCCTGAGAAGAAAAACTCAAGAATCGCCCGGTTATGCGGGCTAATCGCCAGCAGCGCCACTTTCAAAGGGCCTGATTTGGGGTGTTTCAACATAAATCCAGCCTGCGTCTCGTTATTTTTTTACCATTGTTCTGATTCCTGCTGCTTTTCCAGCCACAGAGCCGAAACCTCGCTTCCATTTTCTTGTAGATGCCTAATCATGTTTGCCAGCCCATCCTTGCTGCGCGTGTACTGATAAATGTTGACAAGCTCTTCTTCCATCGCCGCATCCGCCCGGCCAGCAATGACTTCTGTTTCCAGCAATGCCTGTGCGGTATCCACCTGACCATACTCCAAACAGGCGAAGACTTCTTCCATAACCGTGGAATACTCCGCTGTTTCCTGACTACGTTCAATCGCCAGTAACTTGATTGATGCCGTATCCTGCCCTGTTGACAGCACTGAACCTTCGCGCCACTGCTGATACGCTTCAACACCCGCAGCATCGGCAGCCACCTGCAACCATTCCTGAAAGAACATCTCGTCGGCACGGCTCAAATCATCTTTCACCAAATGAAACAAACGCTCACGCAGCAGATGACCGGCATTACCCAAGGCAAGAAATAAGTCCTGTAAACTGCCAGCCAAACGGCTGCGCAAGACTTCTTGCTGCGCCAACAGGATGCGTTGGGTATGAGCACGCAAGTCATGCGGATAACGTCGAACATGATGCGAAAGAAAACGCCACGCCCTTAACGGCTCGGAATAGTGTTGAAGCCGGAGCTGGCGCTCAGACGCAAGACTAAAAGTTAAGGGCAATTCCGGCGGGGACTGCACACTCCCACTGCGCAATAATTTTTCTAGCATAGTTTCAGGGTCATGCAAAATACTCAACAGGTTATTTATAGTATATTCTAACGGGATACTAGAAGACTTTTTAATCATAGTCCATAAATGCCCCTGAAAAATATTTTTCTGATGAAAGGCGAAGTTCTCTATTTGCGCGATACTGCTACAATAGGGCAGTCAAATGATTAAGGCGAGAGGGAGCCGATGCTTTATCTGACCATACAAATTGCTTTCCTTTTAACCATTGCCAGCCTTATCGGCTTGGGAATTGGTTGGTGGCTATGCAATAAAACCACACAAACCCGTAGCACGCGGATGCCAGAAACATCCGATAACCCTTTTGATGCCCGCTTCCGGCTGGAGCAATGCCACCGTGACAACGCCACCCTGCGGCGCGACCTTAAGGAAGCGGAAGAACGTACAGAAAAACTCCAAGCGCGACTGGAAAACAGTTCCCAACAGGAAAGCGATGTGCTGGAACGTCTGGAAATGTATGAAATCCGCGTGCAAGCTTTGATGGACGACCTGCAAATGCGTGACGACACCATTGCCGTCCTAGAACATGAACTGGAGCAAATCCGTGATGATGGTAACAGCAGTAATAATGCATGATGTTTCCCATAACACCTGTTACTATCGCCCGATTATTCTGATTTTTCCAAACCCATTCATTAAGACGAACCCATGACCACCAGAAACGCCTCTTCAGCCTCGTTGCTTGAAAAAGACTTGGAAATTGTTGGCAACATCTCCTTCCAAAATAATTTATATGTCCATGGCAAAGTTAATGGCAATATTGCAGCGCCGATGGATTCCCGTGCCGCCTTGTATATTCAGGGAGATAGCGAAGTTACCGGCGAAATCCGGGCACCATTGGTGATTGTTTCGGGCAAAATATCCGGTGATGTATTTGCCTCGCGACGCATTTCACTTAAATCAACTGCTCAGATAAACGGCAATATTCACTACCTGGAAATACAGATGGACGAGGGAGCGGAGATTAATGGCGTGCTGGTTAGCATGAACAGTATATCTAATGCCCAATAAACCTGTATTAACATTTCATTAAAAACTTATACACGAACCCAAAAACAGTGCTACGATTAGCAGAGTAGGAATCCCCATCATAGGGAAGCAAGGATTGCTCATATAGATAAGGCAGTTTTCAAGGAATAAGGAAAATTGCCGAGTGTCGCATTCGTTCACAACGCTGCTGATACTTAATTATTTTTTCTAAAGTCAACTTTTGTGGAGATAAAACAATGACTCAATATCGTCTGCTGATCGCTGCGCTGCTGGCTGCTTTCGCTCTGACCGCTTGTGGCGAAAAAGCTGCTGAAGCGCCTAAAGCTGAAGCTGCTGCTGAACAAGCTGCACCAGCCGCTGAGCAAGCTGCTCCTGCTGCTGAACAAACTGCACCAGCCGCTGACCAAGCCGCTCCTGCTGCTGACCAAGCTGCACCAAAGTGATCACTAGCCGTTAGGCTGATGAGTACGAAACAGGGTGGATTTTTCCACCCTGTTTTATTTTGTGGGTATCCCTCCCTCTGGCATAATCAAACCATTATCCTTCAGGCAGGCCACACCCCATGAGTTATTACCAACACCACGTCTTTTTCTGCACCAATCAGCGTGAAAATGGCGAAGCCTGTTGTGCTACGTTCGATGCCCAAGCCATGCGTGATTATGCCAAGCAACGCACCAAGGCACTGGGGTTGCACAAAGACGGCCAATCCCGCATCAACTCAGCCGGTTGCCTCAACCGTTGCGCCGAAGGCCCCGTCATCGTCGTTTACCCCGAAGCCATCTGGTATACCTACGTCGATCAAACAGACATTGACGAAATCATCGAAAGTCACTTGCAACACGGTAAACCCGTCGAACGCCTCATGCTTGACCCCCAATAAGGGTGGCTGTCATGGAAAAATTGCACCATTACGCCCGTTTGGTACGGCTTGACCGGCCTATCGGCATCTACCTGCTGTTGTGGCCTACCCTCTGGGCTTTGTGGATCGCTGCCGAAGGTGTGCCGGATCTGACTATCTTGCTGGTTTTCATGGCAGGTGTGGTACTGATGCGCTCTGCCGGTTGCGCCATCAACGACTACGCAGACCGCGAAGTTGACCCGCACGTTGCCCGTACCAAAACCCGCCCGCTCGCCGCCGGGCTGATTACCCCCAAAGAAGCCCTGGGCGTATTTGCTGTACTGGGAATCCTCTCATTTTTGCTGGCGCTGCTGCTGAATGGCCTGACCATTGCCCTGTCACTGGTGGCTGTACTGCTAGCTGCCACTTACCCCTTCATGAAACGCTTTCACCATTTGCCGCAGGTACATCTCGGGGCAGCATTTGCATGGGCCATCCCGATGGCCTTCACGGCTGTCACCGGGGAAATGCCGCCCTTGGTGGCATGGTTGTTATTTCTGGCAGCGGTGTTGTGGACGACCGCCTATGACACCATGTACGCCATGTGTGACCGCGAAGATGACCTGAAAATCGGAGTGAAATCCACCGCCATCCTGTTCGGGCAACATGACCGCCTCCTGATTGGCGTACTGCAAGTGTTAACCCTGTTACTACTCGCGTGGGTAGGTATCCTCAGCAGCTTGGGTGGCGGGTATTGGTTCGGCTTGCTGGTGGCGGCAGGACTATCAGTTTACCAACAATGGCTGATCCGTCACCGTGAACCTTTACCGAGCTTGCAAGCCTTCCTGAATAACCACTGGCTGGGGATGGCCGTGTTTATCGGGCTTGCAGTTGATTATGCTTTCTGAGACAGATTCCGTTACAATCTTTGCTTTAAAGACACTTTTGAGCTTGCATTATGTCCAGACAATCCAGTTTTACCCGTGAAGAACTCCTGCAATGTGGCCGTGGCGAAATGTTCGGCCCCGGCAATGCCCAATTGCCCACCCCGAATATGCTGATGATGGATCGTGTTGTCGAAATCAGCGCTGACGGCGGTAAACACGGCAAAGGCCACATTCTCGCGGAACTGGATGTGACCCCTGACCTGTGGTTCTTTGACTGCCATTTCCCCGGCGACCCGGTGATGCCTGGCTGTCTGGGGTTGGATGCGATGTGGCAAATCATCGGTTTCTACCTCGCTTGGCTGGGCAACCCCGGTCACGGACGCGCCTTGGGTGTGGGCGAAGTGAAATTCTTTGGTCAAGTACTGCCAAAAGCCAAAAAAGTGACTTACAAGGTTGATTTGACACGGGTCATTACCCGCAAACTGGTGATGGGCATTGGCGATGCCAGCATGGAAGTAGACGGTCGTGAAATTTACACCGCCAAAGACCTGCGCGTCGGCCTGTTCACCTCAACGGACAACTTCTAACAGAACGCTTCTACGGAGTATTCCTGATGAAAAAGCCACTCGCTGCGGTACTACTGGGGCTAGCTGCCTTAAGCACCGCCCATGCTGAAGACAAGCCCGTTTACGACCGGATTGCTTTTGCCGTTACGGCAGAAAAAGAAGTAACCAACGATATGCTGGCGGCGGTGTTATACGCCGAGCAGCAAGGGCAAGATACCGTCGCGATGGCAGATGCCGTCAATCAATCCATCACTTGGGCACTGGAACTGACCAAACCGGAAACCGCCGTGGAAAGCCGCACCCTCAATTACACCACCAACCCGGTGTACACCGACGGGCGCGTCACCGGCTGGCAAGTCCGCCAAAGCATCCAGCTAAAAAGCAAGGACAGCAAAGCCCTTAGCGGCTTGCTCGGCAAATTGCAGGAAAAACTGCGTATTGAAGGCATCAACTACAGCGTTTCCCCCGAAGTTAAAGCTGAAACCGAAAAAGCCCTGATCGACCAAGCGCTGAAAAATTTCAAAGACCGTGCCGAACAACTCAAGGCCGGGATGGGGCGGGCAGAATACCGCGTAGTACGGCTGGATGTGCAAGCCGTTGGCGGCGAATCCCCTCCTATGCCGATGTACCGCATGGCAGCGATGTCAGCAGATGCCGCCCCCGCTGCCCCCTCGTTAGAAGGTGGCAAACAGAACTTGCAAGTCAATGTGCAAGCCGAGATTGAACTTTCACTGCAATAGCGTTAGTATGTTGCGCTTTTCGCACATACCGAATAACTTGAGGATTTCAACATGAAGCCCGGCATTCATCCAAACTACAGAGAAGTCGTCTTTCAAGACCTGACTAGCGGCTTCGCGTTTCTGACCCGCTCCACGGTCAACACCCGTGAAAACATTGCTTGGGAAGACGGCAAAGAATACCCACTGGTCAAAGTGGAAATTTCTAGCCAATCTCACCCGTTCTACACCGGCAAGCAAGCTGTTAATACAACTGCTGGTCGCGTGGAAAAGTTCAAGAACCGTTATGCTCGTGGCGGCAAGTAAGCCCTAGCAGACTGTTCGAGAATCATGCATTATTAAAAGGCGCTCGCAAGAGCGCCTTTTTTGTTTGTGATGGAGAATCAATAATGCGGCTAACCACTCTATTTACTAGCATCCTCCTCAGCAGCGCAGTTGTGCTGGGTGGATGTTCCGCCAACCCAGTATCCGGCAAAAACGAACTTGCCCTCATGTCAGAGGCAGAAGAAATTCAGACCGGTCAACAAGCTCATCAGGAAATGCTTGCGAAAAGCCCCCCCTACCAGAACGCAGCACTCCAAGCCTACGTCAGCCGGGTTGGGCAACTCATGGCGGCACAAAGCCCCCGCCAGAATATACGTTTTACCTTTACCGTACTGGATGACGTAGCAGTCAATGCTTTTGCCTTACCCGGTGGCTATGTCTATATCACCACTGGTTTAATGGCCTACTTGAATTCCGAGGCTGAACTTGCCGGGGTATTGGGGCATGAAATCGGTCACGTCTCAGCACGTCACAATGTCAGCCAAGCCTCATGGAGTACGGTGGGTGGCATTCTCACCACGATGGCAGGTGAACAACTGGGCAATAAAGAATTATTTAACACCATCGGCGAACTTGGTCTGAACAGTTACAGCCGTAATCAAGAACTTGATGCCGACGGGCTGGGGGCACAATTCCTCGCCCGTGCCGGTTATGACCCTGCCAACATGGCGAACGTCATTGCTACCCTGCAAGCCTACGATCAATTCAATGGCAATACCTCTGACTCTTACCGCGACCTGTTTTCCACCCACCCTAACAATGACGTGCGCCTGCAACAACTGATCAGTCAAGCACGCCAATACGGCGGCGGTGGGCGCGACCCCGGTCGTGAAACCTACTTGCGCCAACTGGAAGGCTTGCGCCTGCCACTGGGTAACGGGCAAACCGTACAGGTACGGCTGATCACAGCAAGCCCCGGCGATAATTTTACCACATTGGCGCAATCCAGCCGCCTGAGCAACAACGCCGCCGCACATTTGCGGGTACTGAACGGCCTATACCCGAACGGCGAACCTAGCCCCGGCCAATTACTCAAGACCATACATTGACATCCTCCCCTCCCTAAAGGACGAGGATTCCTCCTGCGAGACGGCTATGCCCAGCCGCGAGAATGTTGCGGGCTGCATTGACATCTCTGTCGTGCAGCGTGCCACAGTTGGCACACATCCACTCCCTTATTCCAAGCCCTGCTCTACCTTTCGGACTGTTGACGGAAAGACTTCCGCAACACGAACAAGTCTGGGTACTGTACGCTTCGTTGACTTCTTCAAACACCACTGACCGCGCGATCGCTTTGTATTTCAGTTGGGTTTTAAGCATGAACCAGCCTGCATCCAAGACGCTTTTCGCCATCGTGGTTTTCGCTAGGCCAGCACTGCTGACGTTGCCGACGAATATAGCACCGTGCTGTTGCACCAGTGCTGTGGTGAATTTGTGGGTGTCGTCCTTGCGTTGGTGTTTGATTTTGGCATGAATGGCTTTCACTCGCCGTTTTTGTTTGGCGCGTTGAGCTTTACCGAGCTTCACTTCAAGATTTCGGTAACGCTGCTGGCGTTCCAGCACCCTGCCATCGCTACAAGTGGCCGTGGTTTTTAAGCCAAGGTCAATGCCAATCGCGGTTTGGCTTTCATTTGTAACAACTTCAACCTGCACCACCACATTGAAATACCAACGTCCCCGTGCATCTTCGGAAAACGAGCCGGAACGGAAGGCGTATTGTGACAAACCGTAACTGTCCCACACTTTGAAAAAATGTTTGTTGTAACGGACTTGTCCGTCCTTCCAAACCGCCGCACCCGACTTGAAGGGAATCCAGCCCAGCGAACGTTGGGAGCCACCGGAAATCCGCCAGCGCAATTTGTCTTTTTTGAAATGTTTGCGGGCTTTCGCGTGGGCCTCAGTGACTTCTTGCACGGTTTGCGAATGCAGGTTGAAGCCGCGCTCTTTTTTGTACGCTGCCTGTTGTTTGGCTAGGTCGAAGGCGGTGATGTTACTGCGTAGCCAACCCACGCCGGGAATGGCGATATTGCTGTATTCTGCTGTGTAAGCATTGGCGAAATTCCACACCTGATTGCACTCAAACGCCCACTGACGCAACACGGGCGCGTGTTTGTCGCGGATGCGAACTTTGAGCGTTTTCAAGGTGGTTGTGGCTGGATTCATGGGGTAGAGTGTAGCGGCATGATGGCAAAAAACCACTGAGTGGACGATACTTCATCAGAGAAAGCCGAAGACGCTTATATCCTCGCCCTGAAGGACGAGGTTTTACGCGATTACTGATAAGATCAGTACGCACCCAGTTAGCACGCACTTTATTACACCGGATCTCAGCAAGGCGGAGGAGCCATGTCAAACTTGAAAGAAGATGCGTTGAAATATCACGCAGAACCACGTCCCGGCAAAATTGCTACGGCTATTACTAAACCCACTGTTACTCAGCGTGACCTGTCATTGGCTTACACGCCGGGCGTCGCCGAACCGGTACGCGAAATCCACAAAGACCCGGAAGCCGCTTACCTGTACACCGGCAAGGGCAATCTGGTCGCGGTCATTTCCGATGGTTCAGCGGTGCTGGGTTTGGGTAATGTCGGCGCACTCGCGGGCAAACCCGTCATGGAAGGCAAGGGCGTCCTGTTCAAACGCTTTGCTGACATCGACGTGTTTGACATCGAAGTGGCCACGCAAGATGTGGAAGAATTCATCACCGTCGTCAAGAACATCGCAGGAACCTTCGGTGGCATTAATCTGGAAGACATTTCCGCGCCACGCTGTTTCGAGATCGAAAAGCGCTTGCAGGAAATGCTCGATATTCCAGTATTCCACGATGACCAACATGGCACGGCCACGATTATTTCTGCCGGGCTGATGAATGCACTGGAAATTCAGGGCAAAAAACTGGAAGACGTGAATATTGTCTGCGTCGGTGCAGGTGCTGCCGGGGTAGCCTCCATGAACCTGCTGACGGCTCTGGGTGCGAACAAGCAAAAGCTGCTGATGGTGGATAGCAAAGGCGTATTGCACACCGGGCGTACTGACTTGAATGCATTCAAACGCGATTATGCGGTGGAAACGGACAAACACACCTTGGCAGATGCTTGCCGGGGTGCGGATGTGTTCATTGGCCTATCGGGTCCCAATGTCATGAGCGTCGACATGCTCAACAGCATGGCAGCTAATCCGATTGTGTTTGCCCTGTCTAACCCTGACCCGGAAATTGCGCCAGCCGTGGCACTGGCGGCACGTGATGACCTGCTGATGGCTACCGGACGCAGTGATTACCCCAACCAGATCAATAACGTGCTGGGTTTCCCGTTCCTGTTCCGTGGAGCGTTGGATGTACGCGCCCGCTGCATCAATAACGAGATGCTGAAAGCGGCGGTGTATGCTTTGGCGGAATTGGCACGGGAACCTGTCCCCGCTGAAGTGTTGACGGCTTATAGCCTCGACAGTTTGTCATTCGGCAAGCATTACATTATCCCGACCCCGTTCGACCCGCGTTTGCGTGAACGTGTACCGGCTGCCGTATCCAAAGCGGCAGTGGCATCCGGGGTAGCCCGTTTGCCTTATAACCCGTTGTAAGGGGTTAACGCTGGTGGCGCCTGCGGGTTAAGCTGCGGGCGCTGTGTCGGCGTCAGGCTTAGCTTTTCACCGTCATGACGAATACAGTAACGCAAGCCTAAACGGTAACAACGCTGGGCATTTTCCGGCTCTTTCATGGTTTCCAGCAATTCTGCCAGTTCCAGATAGCCTTCGGCATTCGGGGTCTGGTTAAGGCTGGACTCGTAATAGCTTTTCGCCATGCCCCACAGCTTTTGCTGGTTGTAAAGACGCGCTAACAGCAGCAGCAAAGCTGGGTTATTATCGGCTTGGCTGAGTTGCCATTTTTCCGCTTGCTGAATGGTGCTCCCCAAACTGTGGTGCTGGGTACGCCCGAATAAATCCGCCAAGCCATCATCCCAACGCTTATTGAGGATATTGCTGATCAGGCCATTGCAGGCCAAATCATCCCCAGCAGTGTGCAAGGCTTTGGCGTACAACAAAATCGCATCGTGGTTTTCGCGAATCGGAGTGGGAAGTTTTTTCCACATCGCTTGGAGTTTGTCGGTATGCCCTTCTTTGGCATAGTGCTGGAACATGGCTTGTAAGGTTGCGCCTTGCACCTTACTCATCTCATCGTTTTTCAGCAGACTCTGTTTTGCCAAATCCGGTAATAAGCCGAGTAGCGCCTCCCAACTTTCCTGCCGATACAACACTTTTGCAAGCAACTTCAGTACATAAGGGTGCTTGGGTGACAGTTCACGCAACCGCACCAAAGTGGCATGAGCTTGCTCAAATTGCTCGCTACCAAATTGCATTTCTGCTTGCGACACACCCACGGCAACATTGGCTTTACTGTCGCTTTCAATCGCCTGCTTGAGGAGTTCGTCACGGCGTTCGTAGGCTTCGCGCATGTGCGCCGCACGAGCCGCCGCCAAATAATTTAGCAGCGGGGTATCACTGTAAGGGGCATGATCAACCAGTAGCTTTTCAGCCTTATCCCAATGGCCTTCGGTTAATTGGATCAAGCCTTGGGTCAAGGCACGGTTGGCCTTGCTGCCCAAACGCGCGGCACGGAAACGGCTGAAACTGCGGCGCATCCCGAAGCCGTGACGCAACAAGGCTACAAACACGTAAAAAGCCACACACGCCAGTAAAATAAGGGCGGCGAGGGTGGCGGTCTTCATTTCCAGACTCCACACCCCCCAGGTAATGGTGGTGATGCCCGGATTCAACAATACCCACTGCCCCAGCCAGAACACCACCGCCACCACAATCAGCAACACGATCAGATAAAAGATCATTCGTGTTTACCCCCTTCTTTTTTGGCCTTCTCGGTGGGTTCGTCGGCGGATTTTTCGGGAGCATCAACCGCTACCGTCGCCTTTTGCTCGACAGCCTCGGTATGGCGGGCGCTTTCCAGTTGTTTGAGACTCGCGGAAATATCCGGGGTAGTCGGCTGCAATTCCAGCTTATCGAAACCTTCCAACTCAGTCAGCAAGGGCTTGGCCAGATCGGCAGGGTAATACGTGCTGACTGCATCACGAATCAGCCCAAGCTGGGCATGGAAACCGGCATTATCACGCTCCAGCACCAGCAACCGTAAGGTCTCCAGGCGCACCCGTAACAGTTGGAACAGGTGCAAGCGGGCATCCGCATCCATCTGCATCTGAATAGGCTTGTCATGCTGGCGTATCACGATAGCATCATCAAACGCATCCGCCACTTTGCGCTTGTAATCAGCCCACAGGGAATTGCCATCTGCGGCGGCAGCGTCCTCAGTCAAGGCCAGCGGCTCACCCTGAGTCGGCGTGGTATTCAAGGCTGGCAAGGGTTTCAGCCCCAATATCAGCGCGTTGATGTGTTGGGAAGTACCCGCAATATCAGGAACAGCCGTAGCTTCCAGCGTGGAAATATCCTGTGCAATCTGTTGGCGTACCGGCAAGTAATTGACCGAGCCAACTTTCGCCAGCACCCCATCTGCTTCTTTCAGCGCAGCAGTAGCGGCTTTCACATCCCGTGCCAAATGCAGTTGGCGGCTCGCCAATTGCAACAGGAATTCGACTTCGGCAATTTGCCATTCACTGGCACTGGCAGGTGCGGCATTTTGTTGCATCTTGGCTTGCAAAAACGTGACCTGCTCCACCTGTGAAGCCACCGTATCAGCAAACTGGCGGGTCTGGTTCTGGATGCGAGACATTTCCTGAATCATTTGATCGTTAGCCGCCAAGGTTTTCGAGGTTTTCGCTTCCAGATCCTTACGCAAGGTATCGAGTGCATCACTGGCCGGTACAGACTGTAATTTCTCGCGTAATGTCGCAATTTCACTTGCATTGGCACGCGCCCGGTCATTCATACGCTGCCAATGTTTGTAACCTGCGGCAATGCCGATAACGGTGAAGAGTAGGGATAAAATCGCAATAAACAAGGCAAAACGCGCACTGGCGCTACGCGGGGAATCCGCTTTGGCACTGAGATTATCGACGGCATCAACAGTAGTGTCGAAGGTTGTATTGTCAGCTTGGTGTGTCGCTGGTTTATCAATCATTATTGTCGTTCCTGTACCCAATGCGTGAGTGCTTGAAACATGGCCTCATCGCTGGGGTTATCTGCCATGACGAGGGTTCCGCTGAACCCGGCTTGCCGTGCCGTCTCCAGCATACGCTGGCTGCCAAGCAGCAGGGGAACCGTTTTTATCCAGTCAGGATTATCCAGCATAACGAGCAGGTTCAATATCCCCTCGCTGCTAGTGACGGCAATTATATCAAGCTGGCGCTGTTCATGGTGTTGTTTCAGGTGACTGGCATCAACTTTTGGGCAAATCCGTTGGTAAACGGCCACCTGATCGACGCTTGCGCCGCGTTCGCGCAAGGTATCCGCGAGCAATTCCCGACCTTCACTCCCTCGAAAGATCAGAATACGCCTACCCGCCAATGCTTGGGTTTGCGACAGCGCCAGAAAATCTTCGCTGGTAAACCCCGTTGCCGGAACCCATTGCACCGTAAAACCGTGCTGCTGCAAGGCGCTGGCGGTCTTTTTACCAATCGCCCCTAGCGTCATGGCCTGTAAGTGCTGTTGTTGGAGCGCATCCAGCAACTTCAAACCAAACGCCACCGCGTTAGCACTGATAAACAACGCAGTATCGTAGCGGGATAAATCAGCAAATTGGGCGCTGGCAACGCGCAAATCGTCGGGTTGACACACTTCCACCACCGGGAACAACAGCGCCTGCGCCCCCGCCTCTGTCAATAAATGCTGGAAACCGCTGGCCTGATGCGCCGGGCGTGTCACCAGAACCGTCAAACCGCGCAGGGTTTCAGGCATGAATACCCAGTGACGCCAACACTTTGTCGCCACCCTGCGCCAGCAAGTCTTCGGCTACGGCGATACCCAAAGATTCCGGGTCAACCACACAGCCGCGCTGTTCACACGTGTACACGGCGGAACCATCCGGGAAACCGATCAGGCCACGCAAGCGTAATCCGCCATCTTCCAGCTCGGCAAAACCGGCCACCGGCACTTGGCAACCACCGTTGAGGCGCTGGTTCATGGCACGCTCGGCGCGTACCCGCACGGTGGTTTCGGCATGACGCAAGGGCGCGAGCAGATTTTCCACGCGTGGGTCGTTACGACGACATTCAATGCCGACCGCGCCTTGCCCAATCGCAGGCAAGCTCTGTTCGGTCGACAGGTAAGCGGTAATGCGCGGCTGGAATTCGAGGCGGATCAACCCCGCAGCGGCGAGGATAATGGCATCGTATTCACCGTTATCCAGCTTCGACAAACGTGTGTTGACGTTGCCGCGCAAATCCCTGATCTGCAAATGCGGGTAACGCGCCCGGATTTGAGTCTGGCGACGCAAGCTGGATGTACCCACAATCGCGCCTTCCGGCAATGCATCGAGCGTTGAGTAACGGTTGGAAACAAACGCATCGCGGGGGTCTTCGCGCTCCAGAATAATCGGCAGGTGCAAACCTTCGGGGAATTCCATCGGCACATCTTTCATGGAATGCACCGCAATATCGGCTGTGCCCTCCAGCATCCCGACTTCCAGTTCCTTGACGAATAAACCCTTGCCACCGATTTTGGAGAGCGGGCTATCGAGAATTTTGTCACCTCGCGTAACCATACCTACCATTTCAATCTGGAGGCCGGGGTGAAGTTCCTGTAAGCGGCGGGCAACGTGTTCAGCTTGCCACATAGCGAGGGGACTGGTGCGGGTTGCGATACGGATAATCTCGGCCATGATTCCTGCGGGTGTCTGCTTCAGTAATACCTTGGCACTTTACGGCAAATGCGGGGCAACTTCCATCCTTGAGAAATATTTACGAAGAAACTTTGCACATAAGTCTTGTGTTTTTTCAGATTCAGGCTACATTAAGGTTACGACCAACGGAATGTAAAAATAACATGGAAGTTATCCTTATCTCTTCCTCTTAACGTGGTTGTTCAAGGACGGGTGAGATGATCAGCCCCCATAATGTCTCACTTGCAACGTGCCGGATCTTTAGCCCGGATCCGGCACATCCTTGATTATTTATTCCATTCATGTTTCACAAGGCTCACATCTAAATCCTTACCACACCTGTGCTTGAAGAGGCTGGACTTCCCCGTCAGGCTTGCCCAGCAAATCTTTACAAAAAAAACCGAAGTCCGTCAGCAGGTTGGTGTAGGTGGCGGGCATAATGACCTCCCGGGTTGTGATGCTGTGGTCATTTTAGCATAGCGAGTTGCTGGATAACCGCCAAGGGCAAACCCGCCACTTGAGCGATTTCTTCATCCGACAAAGCCCCCAGTTGGAGCAGTTGACGGGCAATACTTTCTGCTTTGGCATAGGCACCTTCCTCTCGGCCTTCTTCTCGGCCTTCCTCCCGCCCTTTTTCCCGCCCGATCTGAATACCTTCCTGCCGCCCCTCCTCACGGGCAGTGACTTCCGAGTTCTTCAAATCCCGCAGATACTTCAAGCTTTCCTCGTAACGCTGCCGGTCTTGCGGGTCAAAGTGTGCCAGTTCCGCAATGGCGAACAGGCGGCGGAACACGTCCTCGGTAAACTGGTCGGGCACATCGGTCAGTTCTGCCAGATGGCGGAAGGTGTACAGCCATTTGTCTTGCAGGCTATCGAGCTGTTCCAGCGTCTTGGTAAAGCGCGGCAAGACCACATAAATGAAATGCAGCTTGTCGAAAAAGGGTTGGTTATCCTGATCCTTGAGTTGGGCGTAATACAGCACTTTTTGCGCTGCATCCTCCATCAAAAAGTCGAGGATGCCGATGGTGTAAACCGTGGAGAGTTTGTAATCCCATTCCCCCTGTTTGGCCTGCTCCTGAATCGCGAAGGTGGCGTAATACAAGCTACGATCCTTGAAATAACGTTGCTTGACCTTTTGCAGCTCAATAATGAAACGTTCGCCGCTGGTACTCATGCAATTAAGATCGAAAATGGCACGCCGATCCACCGGGCTGACGCCTTGGTATTCATTCTTAGTGTATTGCAGGTCAGCAATCTGGTGGTGGTCGGGCAGCAGGGTATTGAGGAAACTGATCAACAGTTCTTTATTGGGTTCTTCGCCGAACAGTTTCTTGAAACCGAAGTCCGTCAGCGGGTTGATGTAGGTGGCGGGCATAATGACCTCCGGGGTTGTGATGCTGTGGTCATGTTAGCATGTTTGCCGTTCTGCCCGCCAAACCACAATCTTAGGGGCACGCGAGGGTGTGACCGGAAGTGATGCATGGTCTAATATCCGGTTAATATTCCCATTAAACGAGTACCTGCCTGTTAGACAAGCCAACGCAGATAGCCCAACGTCTTGCCCACCATCCCGCACTTCAGGAACGGATGAATCCCTCTTGAACATCATGGAATCGAGTGGGGATGACTTGAAACGCGCCGATGAAGCAGAACGGCAGATAACCGAAACCCTGCGCCAACTGGGACACGATGCGCTGTCCGGTTGGGCACAACGGCATGAGGAAGCCGCCGCCGACCAAAGCCGACAGGAAGCGGGTTGGCGTCCTATGGGGAAAAAAACGCTACTGGCACAGCACCTACGGATTGATTGAAGTGACCGAACGGCTGTTCCGCCACGGCGGGGGTACGTTGCCGGGGTGTGTCCGCGCCGCTGCAACGGGTGGTCACGGATTTTGGGGTGGATCATCCTTTCCGGCAGGTGAGTGAAAAACTTCAGGAACATTATGGCATCACCTTGCCCCCGGAAACGGTTCGGCAGACGACGGAACGTCATGGACGCCTGATGCTGGACAATACGGTACTGGAAACGGCTCGGCCTGAAAGTCCGGGAAAAGCCTGTGTGCTCTGTTTTGGCATTCAGGGCACTTACCTGGTGGATTTTTACCATCTGAGCGAATACCTAGCGGAAGCCGCCCCATCCTGTTCCCCTGACACCGCCGCAGGGCTGGAACAGCAGCAAGAGGAATTGAAAGCCAACCGTTCCGCCAAGGTACTGTCAAGCGCTGTTGCAAAGCCTCAAAATTATTCGCCAGCAAAACACGCATTACCGGCAAACGTTCTGGCGGGCGCTCCAGCAAATAACGCCCCAGCACCACGCCCGCCGCGAACAGCGCCAGCAAACGCTGGGAAGTCATCCCTTTCAACATAAGCACTCCTCATGACGGCCACTCAGTTCACGCAATAATGACGGAACATCGCCTCCTGCAAACCTGCCACCACCTTAAACATCACCTTCAGATGATGGCGCTCCTCACTCGATAAATCAGCCAATAGCAGCAAATTATCCGGCGCGATACCCTGCTGAATTTGCCGTACCTGATGCTGCAAGCGCAAACCGCCGATGCAGTCCAACGCCTCAATCAGATCGTGGGCATCCCCTGCATTCATCACCCCGTGGCTTGCCAGTGCCAGCAGCCTTGCGGCGGTATTCACCTCCGGCAAACCCTGCGCCAGCGCATACACCCGTGCCATGTCGATTACCGGCACGACACCGCCTTTCTTCAAGTCTATGACCTTTTCGCCATTCGTGTTGCGCTGCGATGAAAATCCTCCCCAAAAACGCAGGGGTGGGTGGAATGACCGGGCGTTCTCTGCCAGCAAAATCTGAAACAATTCATGACTGTGGGTGCGTGCCAACAGATCATCCCGTAAGTCATGCCACAAACTGGCTTCCCCATAAATACCGCGCAAGTCAAAAAAGATGGTGGCATTCAACAAGGCCAGGGGTTCCGGCGTTTCGATCCAATGACGGAATTGCGCTTGCCATACATGCAGCGGTTGTCGCCATTGCGGGTTGGTCGCCATGATATTGCCGGGGCAATACACATACCCACAGGCTGCCAGACCATCACTGACAAATTGCGCGACTTGCAAGAAATATGCATCGTGTCGTTCTGGCTGGAAGGTATCCGCCAGAATCATGGCGTTATCCTGATCCGAATGGGCGCTTTGCTCGTTACGCCCCATCGAACCCGCCACAATAAACGCATAGGGAATCGGTGGGCTGCCAAAACGTGCCTCCGCCAATACCAGCAGACGCTGGGTAATGGCCTGCCCGCATTGACTGAGGGTATACACGGCATCGCCAGAGGCAACACCATTCTGAACCATCTGCACCAATACCGCTGGCAAACGCTGGCTAAAACCGACCAAAGCCGCCACATCGGGGGCTGCGCCAATATCGTTGCTTAACACCTGCGCATGATGGGTATACATGCAGCTCCTTGAGTTAGACCTCTAACGGAAACGGTCAGCCTGATAACGGCTTGCCATACTATCCTGCATGGTGGAAATCACTTCAAACGCGTCCTTCAAGTGGCGGCGTTCCAATGCAGACAGCTCTTCTGGCGGTACATGGTTATTGGGTTTCAGGCCATTTTCAATCTGCTTGGCCTGATGCTGTAAACGTACCATACTGATGAATTCAAAGGCATCACGCAAATCATCCACCGTACTAGGGGTCATACCACCCGCTTCAGCAATCGCATCCAGCCGTTCCCACGTATTGATCGGGGAAAGGCCACTCGCCAAGGCGTACAGCCGCGCCATGTCGATCACCGGCACAACACCGCGTTTTTTCATGTCCATGCCCTTTTCGGCGTCGGCGTCTTTGCTATCCTTATCCAGCACAAAGCCCCGGAAGAAACCCACCGGCGGTTTATGACTGAGAGCATTGCCCGCCATGAAAGCCTGGAACCGGGTCTGTACTTTGGTTTTCACCAGAATGTCAGCCTGCAAATCCTCCAGCAAACGCTTGTCACCGTGCAGACAACGCAGGTCAAAGAAAATACTGGCGTACATCAACGCTTTGGGCTGCGGGCTTTCGATCCAGTTAGTGAAGTAATCGCGCCACACCGCCAACGGTTGCCGCCACTGGTCATTGGTCGCCATCACATTGCCGGGGCAATAAATATAACCACAAGCATCCAGCCCATCACTGACGTATTTGGCAACAGCACGGAAGTAATCGCCATGTTCGGCTTCGTTGTAGGCATCCGACAAAATCATGCCGTTATCCTGATCAGAATGCGCAGTCTGTTCGCGCCGCGCCATCGAACCCGCCACAATGAAAGCATAAGGCACGGGTGGTACACCAAACTTTTCTTCGGCCATCACCAGCAAACGCCTCGTAATAGCTTGACCAACCGAGGTAATCGATTGCCCAATATCGTTGGCGGGCAGGCTCTGTTTCACCAAACTCACCAGCATTTTCGGCAGATTTTTACTGAGTTCTGCCAGCCGCGCCACGTCGTTAGCCGCAAAAATATCGCCGACCAGATACACCGCACTGCTGCTTTGGGTACGCAACAAATCACTAGCCGACACCACGCCGACCACATCACCATTCTCCACCACCGGCAGATGGCGGATATTGCGGCGAGACATTAGCAGCAAAGCTTCTGATGCCTGATCACGCGGCGCAAGCGTCAAAGGGTTGAGGGTCATAATGTCAGCAATCGGTGCATCCACACTACGACCTTCTGCCACCACACGCTTGCGGAAATCCACATCCGTCACAATGCCGCATAAACCGCCATCATCGCCCGTCACCATCACGGTTTGGGTATCGAACTCATTCATCTGGCGGGCAACTTGCTGGATGCTGTCGCTTTTGCCCACCAGCATCGGCAGCTTCATCAGGTCACGCACGTGCATCGCCACCAGTGCTAAACCATCATTGCCCCGGATTTCCTGAAGCGCATGGCGCAAACGTTCTGGCTTGCGCTCAGAAAAATACTGGCGCACCCCTTCAAAGCGTTCCAACACAGACAAAAACAGCTCACCCGGCACGGCATACAGCAAGGTATCTTCAATCGCCTGCACCGTCATGCTGACCTTGCCACCGCGCATTACCGAACGGTAGCCAACCCAGTCACCCTCGCCGAAACGCCCGTACCAATCGCCACTTTGCAGCAGCACATCCACCGCCCCGGCTCGAATCAGGAAAGCGAAGGGGTTTTCTGCACCGATGCTCAATATATCCGTCCCTTGCGGGACACGCTGGATTTGCACCGCACGGGTAAGCTCATCCAGCACATCCGCTGGAAGCTCGGTTAACGGGGAGCATTTCGCCAAATAATCACGGATCGCAAGCTGTTCAATATCCATCACACCATTCCTCCAAGCATTCATTTGTGCAAAGCAGCATACCATGCTGCGAAAGCGCTTCTTTTGCTTTATAGCAAGGAAATAGGGAAAATTGAATTTGCCACAAATACTTCGCACGGAGCAATTATGAATTACCGCAGGACATTGAGTGAGTTAGAGGTTAACGCCATCAAGTGGTGGCCTAAGGAATTGGAAGCCGAAGTGGCAAGCCAAAGCGCTGTACAGCTTTTGCTGGCAACCCAAGAAAAATTCCTCAGCATCCTGAAACTGTCCGGTAACTCACCCGAACAGATATTTGCTGTGCTGGAAGCCTCGGGGATGCCTGCCAATTTATTCCTAAAGCATTTGGTCACACTCGCAGACTACGGCGGAGAAGCTATCCAACGGCTAGGGAGGGAATTCGCGTCTGTATTTCCCACGAATACCGCCCAAGAACCGTATTTTGAATATTTCCGTCAAGGAGAGCGTCACGAGTATATTTTTAAAGCACTACCCATCAAAGGTTTGGGTAATGCCAAACTCCATCTTGACGGCATTGCCATTTCCAAATTGACGGGGATGACCCCACTGCATCATGACATGATCATGATTTTGCTGTACGCAGCCACTTCGGAACAAGCTCATCTTGCAGCACTGGAAAAATGCGAAATTGGCATATTGCTCGGCGATGATGCCGCACTTGATAAATATGTACGCGAAAAATACATCCACGTCAGCCGCATAACTACCGGGGCAAATACCAATACACTCGGCCAAATTGCCCAGCGCTATGTTGTCGAGTTGCTTGAAAAGCAATTGCAAAACGGTTATAGCATTACCCGTAATGGCAAAATCCTCCTGCAAGGTTATGAAAAAACCGATGAAATGCCCTTTGATGCTGTTATCACCCGCAACGGCAAGAGCGTGGGCATTGAAGTCAGTTTTCAAGTGACCACCAACAGCGTTATTGAGCGTAAATCTGGTCAAGCTGATGCCCGTCAGCGCCTGATGCACCAAAACGGTCATAAAATCGCCTATGTATTGGATGGGGCTGGTAATTTCCAGCGCTCATCGGCTGTAGGTACTATCTGTCAATTCAGCGATTGCACCGTTGCCTACTCAGAAGCTGAAATAGGCGTTTTGGCGAATTTCATTCGGGAGGTTCTGGCATGATGCGTTTTGTTGATTTATTTGCAGGCATTGGCGGTATCCGACTTGGCTTTGAACAGACCATGCAAGCATTGGGTATCCCCTGCGAGTGTGTCCTCTCTTCTGAAATTGACAAGCACGCACAAGACACTTACGCCCTGAATTTCGGTGAAAAACCGCAAGGGGATATTTACGCGATCCAGGAATTCCCTGAATTTGATTTCCTGTTGGCTGGTTTCCCCTGCCAACCATTTTCATACGCGGGCAAGCAACAAGGTTTCGGCGATACGCGGGGAACCCTGTTTTTCCAGATTGAACGGATATTGCGTGACTACAAACCCCAAGGCTTCTTACTGGAAAATGTGCGCGGGCTGACCACACACGACAAAGGCAGAACCTTCAAGACCATCATCCAGCATTTGGAAGCACTGGGTTATGGTGTCGAATACCTGTTACTGAATGGCTCCAGTTTTGGTATCCCACAAAATCGGGTGCGGGTGTATATCGTCGGTGTTTACCAAGGTAAGCCACGCTTATCGCTGCAATCCGATTTAGGGGCAGCAGATTCCCACAAATTCAAGGACAAACTGGCACAATCCAGCCTGTTTGAGCAAACATACCCGTTCAAAGTGGTACGGGATATTCTCGAACCGAACCCAAGCCCGGTATATGACTGCACACCTGATTTCGTTTCGCGGCTACTACGCATGGTTGATGGCAAGGCTGAAAACCTGCACGGCTACCGGATGATTGACCACCGTAATGGCAATTCCATCCACTCGTGGGAACTGGGCATCAAGGGCGAGTGCAATGACGATGAAATTGCCTTCATGAATGCCCTGATTGCCAACCGTCGCAAAAAGCATTTCGGCGCAGACCAAGACGGCAAAAAACTGACGCTGGAACAAATCAAAACCTTTTTCAACCCACCCAACCTGTCTGCCGTTATGCAAGGGCTGCTGAAAAAGGGCTACCTGAAAGACCACGGCGGCACATTCAACCCGGTAGCAGGCAATATGTCATTTGAGGTGTTCAAATTCCTTGACCCTGAGAGCATTTCTATCACATTGGTGAGCAGCGACGCGCACAAACTGGGCGTTGTCCATAACGGTCGGGTACGGCGTATTACTCCACGGGAATGCGCCCGTTTGCAGGGTTTCCCGGATACGTTCACCCTCCATCCCCAAGATACCCATGCTTATCGCCAATTTGGTAACTCTGTTTCAGTTCCCGTGATCAAGGAAGTATTGCTCGACCTGTTTCAAGGGGCAGGTAAAAATCTGGGATCCACGACAGGGAAATCCATTGAGTTATGCGGCTTGGCTGCTTAAACGGGAAATGACTTGTGCGGGGGTAATCTTTTGCAAACAGTCAAGATGACCCAGCGGGCATTCGCGTTTGAAACACGGGCTGCATTCCAGCCCAAGGTAGAGGATTTGCGCCTTGTCACTCAAGGGCGGGGTGTAAGTCGGGTCGGAAGAGCCATACAGGGCAATCACCGGCGAACCCACGGCGGCAGCCACGTGCATCAGCCCGGAATCATTGCTGACCACCTGAGCGGCTTGTGACAGCAATACCAGCACTTCCTGCAAGCTGGTTTTGCCTGCCATATCCTGACAGTCAGCGGCATTGACAGCTGCCGCAATCTGCGCGGTAACGGGTGCATCTTTTCCAGACCCCAATAGCAGCACTTGTCCGCCACCCGCGATGTAATGCTTGGCAACTTCGGCAAAATACGCAGCAGGCCAACGTTTTGCACCGCCGTATTCCGCACCGGGGCACAACGCTAGGGTCGGTTTGGCGGGAGGGGGTGAGGAGCTTTCGACGCTTAATCGCGGGGCTTGAATGGCGGGAGGCAAGGCCGCGTCCGCAGGCAAGCCCAAGGCCACGAAGCGCTGCACCGTCATTGTCAGCACAACTTTATCCATCGGACGAATATCGTTCAGCAAACCGTAGCGCATTTCGCCTTTGTAGCCAGTACGCACCGGAATATTCGCCCAAAAGGGCACCAGCGCCGCCTTCAGGGAACGCGGCAGCACAATCGCCCAATCATAGGCATTGGCACGCAAGGCTTTACCCAATTGGTAACGCTTGCCTAAAGCCAGTTCGCCGTGCTGCAACGGCATCTCGATAGCCGCATGGACTTCCGGCATCGCCGCCAGAATCGGCTTGCTCCACGCCGGAGCCAGCACATCAATCTGCAAAGCGGGGAATCGTTCACGCAAGGCCATGAACAGGCTTTGCGCCATCACCATGTCGCCGACCCACGAAGGGCCGACGATCAGGCAACGTTGTGGAGTGAACGCCATCGCGTTCAGTCGATCAAACGGTAAAGCGTACCGCAATAGGGGCAACGCGCTGTCTTGTCTTCAGCACCCTCAATCGCCAACGACACACGCGGGTGTGAACACCACAACGCGCTTGCATCGGTGGGGCAAGACAGGGGTAAATCCTGACGTTTCACCACCACTTCGCGGGTATCATTCAAACGTTTGTAATCAGCGACGTTAGGTGTAGACATGCGGCCTCCTCAGGCAAGTGCTCAGACGTAAGTCAGCCAGTCGCGGTATTTTTCCGCACGACCGTATACCACATCGAAGTACAACGATTGCAGCTTTTCGGTAATCGGCCCACGTGTGCCTGCACCAATCGAGCGACGATCCAGTTCACGAATCGGGGTCACTTCCGCAGCCGTGCCACTGAAAAAGGCTTCGTCAGCAATGTACACTTCGTCGCGGGTAATGCGCTTTTCACGCACTTCAATGCCGAGGTCGGTGGCCAGACGCAGGATGGTTTTACGGGTAATGCCATCCAGTGCTGACGTTAGGTCAGGCGTGTAAATGATGCCATCCTTGACCAGGAAGAAGTTTTCCGCGCTGCCTTCTGCAACATAACCATCCACGTCCAGCAACAGGGCTTCGTCATAGCCATCGTCGAGTGCTTCGCGCAGTGCCAGCATCGAGTTCATGTAATTGCCGTTAGCCTTGGCCTTGCACATGGTGATGTTGACATGGTGGCGGGTAAAGGTGGAGGTCTTGATGCGGATGCCTTTTTCCATGTTCTCAGCACCAAGGTAGGCGCTCCATGTCCATGCGGCAACCATGGCGTGGGTTTCCAGATTGTCAGCACGCAAACCCATGCCTTCCGAACCGTAGAAACACATCGGGCGGATATACGCTGAGTCCAGATCATTATCGCGCACGGCGGCCTTTTGCGCTTCCATCAGCACGTCTTTGCTGTATGGCATTGGCATCCGCATGATTTTTGCGGAATTAAACAGGCGGTCAGTGTGATCCTGCAAGCGGAAAATCGCCGTGCCTTGGTCGGTTTTATACGCCCGCACGCCTTCAAAAACGCCCATGCCATAGTGCAGGGTATGAGTCAGGACGTGGACTTTGGCTTCACGCCAAGGAACCATTTCACCGTCCAGCCAAATCAGGCCATCGCGGTCAGACATCGACATCGTTTATCTCCACAGATCAGAATCAAACGGAAAGCATACACGCAGCGTTTAATTGTTGCCAGTCTGTGAAAGACACTCCCTGTAAAAAGAATTCACACGGCTACCTCAACTCACGGTAAGCCACGGAAAACCGTGAAATCTTGCACCGGACGCGCCCACCCCTGACCTTTCGCCACCTTTGTCGTTGTCACACCGGCAGTACGCTGGAAACCTGACGCCTGCTGAGCTGGCCGTGCCTGCCCACCCCGATAGTCACTCATGATTTTGGCAACATAGTTCTGGGTTTCACGGTAAGGCGGGATACCCTTGTATTTGCGTACCGCCCCTGGCCCCGCATTGTAGGCTGCTAACGCCAGCGACTCGTTGCCGTTGAATGCACGCAACTGTTCAGCCAAGTATTTCACCCCACCCTTGATATTTTGATGTGGATCCCACGCATCGTCAACGCCCAGCATGTCTGCGGTTCCCGGCATGAGCTGCATCAAGCCCATCGCTCCGGCACTGGAACGTGCATTAGGGTTAAAACAGGATTCCTGCTTCATCAGAGCCATGACCAGATTCTCATCGACACCATAAGCACGGGCATGGGTACGGATGGAGTCCAGATGCATCAGCATTTTACGGTCGAGTTGCGCCTGACTTTGACCGCCGCAATGACCTCTGGAGCTTTTGGCGCTGGCAGGTGTAGCCGAATAGCTGGAACTGCCAGAGGCAACCACGGGTTTAGGCGTTTTCTTCTGGGGTGCACCGTATTTCGCGATCAGTTTGTACTTGTTGCCCTTTTTAGGTGTGTTGGTTAACCACTTGGTGCCATCCTTATCCACATAGGTGTAAACCGCTGCTTCTGCTGATTGGCTGTGTAATGCTGTCCCACAGAGAACAGACAAAGCCACGAGCCCACTTGCATGGACTGATTTACTTGGGGTTTTCATCGTTACCACTTCTTTTTTTATAGATACAATAAATACGATCTATTATTAATATACCCCGTGATTTTAGAGACTGTCTATCAGGAGTGGATAAGTGGTTAGTTGATTTTTCCGCACACTGACCTACACTCAGTGTACGCTGCCAAGGCAATGCTTTTGCGGAATTTCACAAGGATAGTGAGGTCGCAATGGGGTTCGCGCACACTGTGTGCGAACCTTTTTATTGACTAAAAATAGTAGCGGGGTTTAGTGCAGAACGCGCGGATCAACCAGACGAAAGGGGGAAATCGCCGCATCAAAGTGCTCGCCATCATCCGCCAGCATTTGATAAGACCCCTGCATGACACCCAGTGGCGTATCCAGAATCGTGCCACTGGTATAACGGAAACCTTCCCCCGGTTGCAGGTAAGGTTGCTCACCCACCACGCCGTCCCCACGGACTTCTTGGGTTCGTCCTTCCGCATCGGAAATAATCCAGTGCCGGGTCAACAGCTTGGCAGGAATGCTGCCCTGATTCACAATGGTCACGGTATACGCAAACACATAACGTGAGTGTTCCGGGTCAGACTCTTTTTCGATGAATTGAGATTCCACCGACACTTCAATATTGTAACGCTCGCCATCCATATCCTGTTCCTCTGTGTATGCTGTGGCAGACCATATCCCACGCCCCGCGCACACCACAATAAAATCCGACTAAAGCGAACTTCCCCCTACAATAACACTAAATTATCGCGATGGATCAGTTCAGGCGCATCCACATAGCCTAGTACTTGCTCAATTGATTTGCTCGGCTGACGTTTGATACGATTAGCTTCTTCACTCGAATAATTCACCAATCCCTTGGCAATCAGGCGACCATCGGCGGTCACACAACTGACCACTTCGCCCCGGTCGAAAATGCCTTCTACCCGCGAAACTCCCACGGGCAATAAACTCTTGCCGGTATTGAGGATAGCGCCTACAGCCCCTTCATCTAACCACAATGTACCCTTAGCGGCTAATTGCCCCGCAATCCACTGCTTGCGGGCTGCAATCGGGGCGGCATCCGGCAACAACAACGTACCCAGCAATTCCCCCTCACGCAGGCGCTCCAGCACCCGTGGTTCACGCCCGGAGGCAATCACCGTAGCACAACCAGAACGTGACGCGCGTTGCGCTGCCAAGACCTTGGTACGCATTCCGCCACTGCCGATCAAGGTGCCTGCACCACCGGCAAATGCCACGTAATCGGGGTTATTAGCACGCCCCTCAAAGATCATCTGGGCATCAGGAAACTTACGCGGGTCTTTGTCGTACAAACCGGACTGATCGGTAAGAATCACCAGCACATCCGCTTCCACCAGATTCGCCACCATCGCGCCAAGCGTGTCATTGTCACCCAGACGGATTTCATCAAACGCCACCGTATCATTCTCATTGATCACCGGAATCACCTTGAGTTCAATCAAGGTCATCAAAGTACTGCGGGCATTGAGGTAACGGCGGCGATTGGCGAGGTCATCGTGGGTCAACAAGACTTGTGCAGAGTGGAAACCGTGTTGCTGAAACACCATTTCATAGGCATGGATCAGACTCATCTGCCCAATCGCGGCAGCAGCCTGCTTTTCAAACAAGGCTTTGGGTTTGACCTTCCAGCCCATGCGGCTCATGCCTTCGGCAACTGCGCCGGAAGACACCAACACAATTTCCACCCCTGACTGATGCAGGCGAGCCATTTGCCCCGCCCAATCTGCCAGTGCGACACGATCAAGCCCCTCCCCATCACGGGTCAGTAAGGCACTACCAATTTTGACGACCCAGCGCTGGGTCTTGGGCATGAATTCAGGTCGGCTGTTCTGCATGTTCATCCAAATACTGCATGATGTGGAAACACAGGTCTTGCGTGCCTTCACCGGTGGCGGCAGAAATGCGGAACACTTGGCCAGTCCAACCGAGTCCATCAATAATTGCCTGACAGTGAGAAGCACGTTCTTCCGGCGGCAACACGTCAATCTTGTTCAGCACCAACCAGCGCGGATAATTAGCAAGCTCTTCGCTGTACTGCTCCAATTCGCCCTCGATGGTACGTACTGCACGCACCGGCTCATTTTCCTCTGCCATCGGCGCTACGTCTACCACATGCAGTAACAAACTGGTACGTGCCAAATGACGCAAGAATTGGATGCCCAAGCCCGCACCTTCTGCGGCACCTTCGATCAAACCGGGGATATCCGCCATCACGAAACTTTGCGTGACGCCAACACTGACTACACCCAGATTCGGGTACAAGGTGGTGAACGGGTAATCTGCCACTTTAGGCCGTGCCGAAGACACTGCACTAATCAGGGTAGATTTACCCGCATTCGGCAAGCCCAGCAAGCCCACATCCGCCAGCAACTTCAGCTCCAAACGCAATACGCGCAATTCGCCTACCGTACCCGGCTTGGATTGGCGCGGTGCACGATTGACCGAGCTTTTGTAACGTAAGTTACCCAAGCCATGCCAGCCACCTTTGGCCACCAGCAAACGCTGTTCCGGCTCGACCAGATCGCCGATCATTTCACCGGTTTCTTCGTCGTAAGCCACCGTACCCACCGGCACACGGATTTCCTGATCATCACCGCGCTTGCCGGTCATGTTGTTGCCCGCGCCATTTTCGCCACGTTGCCCCTCGTAATAGCGCTGATGACGGAAATCAATCAGGGTATTCAAGTTGCGCTCGGCAACCAGATACACATCGCCACCGTCACCGCCATCACCACCGTTAGGGCCACCGAATTCAATGTACTTTTCGCGGCGGAAGCTCACGCAACCATTACCACCATCACCCGCTTTCACGCGGATTACCACTTCATCAACAAAATGCATAAATCCTATCCCAGTAACTTGGCTTCCCGCTCAAGCACTTCTTTAACAAACTCAGGGACTTCTTTACCAAGCTCAGAAGCGGCTGCTTTCAGTTGTTCATAAACAGCGACCTCATCCCCTTGCCAAACAAGGTCAATACGACGAATGTGGCGGGTTGCCACATGGGTATAATTTTCCGGGAAAGCCCAGTAACAAGTCAGGCAAACCTGCCGATCTTTACTGCCATTCCAGTTTTCACAATGCTCACACGACCAAGACTTGGCACGGTTAGCAGAAGCAGACAACAGCATGAAATCATCTGGACTCAATTCACTGCCTTCACCATCACCGCTCACCTCATAGGGAATGCTACGGCAAAGTGCCAACAATTCTGCGGACACCTCATACATGACGGGTATCCGTCTCAAACAAAGCGTATTGCGGCTGTAATGGCACATGATAAACGCGCGGGGCAGACAATGCCCGCTTTTGTATCAAGACTGGCGACATGTACAGTGATTCATAGGTGGCTTCATCACGCCCCAGCAGGGTAGATTGGCTGGAACGCCCTGCGTGCAACTCAATACGGGATAATTCCAGATAAGTGGGCAGCAACGCACCAAATGTCTTGTCGCCCCGACGTCCGTCATAACTGACCAGATAAGCAATACCCCGTTCATTCAAGTCTTCCAGCGCCAGCACAAATTCATCGTGATCAATGCCTGATAAATAGCGGGAATCCCGTTCACCACAAACCCCCTGATAAGGTGGATCCATGTACACCAGATCATCAACCGTGATGTTTTGCAATACTTCCCGGTAATCACCGGATGAAAAGTGGCTTATCCCTTGCAGCAAAGCAGAAACACCCAAGATATTGCTGCGCATGGTTGCCGGACGGGTTCCCTTGCGTCGCTTGTCGGGGCTTTGATTGAACAAGCCATCTGCATTGTAACGCACAGCACCTTTGACACAACGCGCCAACAAGTACAGGAAAAGCCGGGGATCCTGATTGAGGTTAAACGTATCCCGCATCTGGTAATAGTGGCTTGGGCTATCACCCTCAAGCTGCCCATTCCAGACTTGTTCGTAGAAATCAGCGGTTGATGCTGGTTGCTCCACGATTAGCCGTAGTAATTCCACCAAAGGTTTGTTCAAGTCATTGATGGTGTAACTGGCTGCCAACCGACCTGCTGCCGCAGCAATGCTAATAGCAGCAGAACCTGAAAATGGCTCAACCAGACAGTCAATATCCTTGGGAAAATAACCGAGGATAGCGGATGCCAGATTACGCTTGCTGCCTTGATACTGAATGGGGTGTGGGATACTTTTCATGACAAGATCATAACACGCGAAAAGCCCCGACAGGCGGGGCTTTCTGCAAATCGTCCGAAGACGGAAGTTTTTAAGCAGAGCAACCTTCAACAGGCTGGATGCTTACAAACTTACGGTTTTCAGCGCCTTTTTGCTTGAAAACCACGATGCCGTCTGCCTTGGCGAACAATGTATGGTCTTTACCAAGACCTACATTTTCACCAGCATGGAAACGTGTACCACGCTGGCGAACAAGAATGTTACCAGCCAGAACGAATTGACCACCAAAGCGCTTAACGCCAAGTCGTTTCGATTCTGAATCGCGACCGTTGCGGGTACTACCGCCTGCTTTCTTATGTGCCATTGCTGTATCCCCTTACGCTGCTGAAATACCAGTGATTTCGATTTGTGTCAGGTACTGGCGATGACCAGTACATTTCTGATGGTGCTTACGGCGGCGGAATTTCATGATCCGCACTTTGACGCCGCGAGTCTGGGTCACAACGTTTGCAGTGACTTTCGCGCCTGCAACGTAAGGTGCGCCGATTTGCACGGTGTCACCTTCCCCGACCATCAGGACATTATCGAAATCAATGTTTGCGCCTTCTTCTGCATCCAGTTTTTCAACGAAGATGCTGTCGCCTTGAGCGACGCGGTACTGTTTACCGCCCGTTACGATGACCGCATACATGATTGTCGATTCTCCAAAAAATGTCCTGTTAAAGAGCCGCAGGATTGTACTGCTGAAACCCTCTCAGGTCAAACGCGAAATAAAATATTTCAAGGAGTTGCGCGTATCGCTTGACATAGCAAGGGGCTATTCCTAGCATTCGGTGCTTTACCGCAGCCTGCATCATCATGGATTTTAACTCAATACGCCAACTTGCCGATGCCGACATGCAGGCAGTCAATGCTCTAATTCAGCGTCGCCTGCATTCTGATGTCGTGCTTATCAACCAGCTCAGCCATTACATTATCGGTAGTGGTGGCAAGCGTTTACGCCCGTTACTGGCCTTGCTGGTTGCCCGTGCCTGTGGCTATCAGGGCGAACGTCACATTGATATTGCCGCGATTGTGGAATTCATCCACACCGCCACCTTGCTGCATGACGACGTGGTGGACGAATCCGACATGCGCCGTGGCAAGGAAACCGCCAACAACGTCTGGGGCAACCAAGCCGCTGTACTGGTTGGCGACTTCCTGTATTCACGCTCGTTTGAAATGATGGTGGATGTCGGCAGTATGCGCGTGATGGAAATCCTTTCCACCACCACCAACGTCATTGCCGAAGGCGAAGTCTTGCAGTTACTCAACTGCCACGACCCTGACACATCCGAAAGCCGTTACATGGAAGTGATTCACTCTAAAACGGCGAAACTGTTTGAAGCAGCGTGTCAGTTGGGTGCAGTCCTCACAGGCTTGAGTGCGGAACACGAACAGGCGATGGCAAAATACGGGATGCATTTGGGTACAGCGTTCCAATTAGTCGATGATGTGTTGGATTACACCGCTGATGCCGAAGAAATGGGTAAAAACGTCGGCGATGATTTAGCCGAGGGCAAACCGACCTTACCACTGATTATTGCCATACAACGTAGTGATGCGGCGACAGCGGCCATACTCCGCAGCGCCATTGAGCAAGGTGGACTGGATCAGATCGACGCCATCATGCAGGCTATTACCGACACCAAGGCAATTGATTACACGCTGGAACGCGCCAAAGGTGAAACCGAAGCCGCGATTGCCAGCCTGCAATGCCTGCCCGATAGCGCGTACCGGCAGGCATTGGAATCACTGGCGTGGTTTGCGATTAACCGTAGTCACTAACCCAAATCAGCCGCGAGCGAAGCGCGCGAAGCTTCGCTCAAAGTAACGGTATGGGTGTAATTAGGGTGCTCAATCCCCATCGCGATAGCCGCACCTTCGCGCACCGCTGCCACTATCACGGGCGTCAGCTCAAAGCGCAGAAAATGCACCGCTGAGGTTTTTTCTTCGGTTTCCCGCGTCAAATCCTCATTGGCAATCGGGTACACCTTATCGAAACCCGCTACTTGCACCCAGGTTTTGCGCTCAATGCCGATCAGCCGCCCCAATTGCACTTTGCGCTCTTCCACATCAGAAAATTCGACCATGAAGGTCGCTTTCCAGTTGGAACCGTCCGGGATCAGCGGGTTATAGGCTTCTAGCTCTTCGTTAATACCAGCGGACTCGAAAATCTTCTCGATTCGCAGCATTTCCTGCACCTGATACAGCATGGTCAGGCGATCTTCAAAATACAGCGTCGCATTCGAGCCAATGTGTATTTTGCGGTTAGCCTTATGTGCCATCACCTTCTCGCGGAAGGCTTTGCGTTCCATTGAATACTGTTCCAGACTCATCAAGTCTGCACGTGTCAACTTATCCATTGCCGTTTCCTCACAATCCGTAAGCAATCCGTAACATGGTAAGAGGATGCGTCGGTTCAGGCATTCCCTCTTCCAACCCATTCTCGATTTGATGCCCTGCCATCGGGCAATCGCTGCCGTAATAATCCGGCTTAGCCTGATTGACCTTGGTGAAAATCGGGCGACAAATTTTCATCGAAATATCATGGAATTCACTTTTCACCGCATACGTACCGTCATGCCCGGAACAACGTTCCAGCAATTCCAGCTTGGTATCGGGGATCAGCTCCAATAACTCGCGAGTCTTGTAACCGATGTTCTGCACCCGCAGGTGGCAAGCGGTGTGATAACTGACTTTACCCAAAGGCTTTTTGAAGCTGGTGTTCAACTTACCTTCCTTGTGGCGCAGCATCAGGTACTCAAACGGGTCGAAAATGCGCCCTTTCACCGTTTGCACATCAGCATCGTCCGGGAACATCAGCGGCAACTCCTGCTTGAACATCAGCACGCAGGAAGGCACGGGGCCGACAATATCCCAACCGTCGTTGATGAGCTTCATCATCGCGGGGACATTGACATCCTTCGCGGCTGCAACGGACTCCAGATCGCCCAGTTCCAGCTTGGGCATTCCGCAGCATTGCTCCTTGTCCAGCAAAGTGATCGGAATACCGTTGATTTCAAACACCTTGCGCAAGTCATCAACGATATGTGGTTCGTTGTAGTTGCCGTAGCAGGTCGCAAAAATCGCCACCTTGCCGGTGGTACGCCCCGCAGCGACCGCCTTGGATTCATCCAGCGTCTTATTACGGGTCACGCGGTCGCGCCCCGTGTGGCTGTGGTAGGACGGGATTTTGGCATCCGGGTGCACACCCAGCACTTTATCCAGTTGTTTGCGGAACGTCGGGTTCTGGTTCATCTTGTTGACCACATCCACCACCACCGGAATACCAGCCAGCTTGCCCACCCTATCGGTGGAACTCAGCACTTTGTCGCGGAATTTGGTATCGCCCTTCTTGAACTTGACCGCTTTGGCACGCAGCATCAAATGCGGGAAGTCGATATTCCACTCATGCGGCGGAATGTACGGGCACTTGGTCATGTAACACAGGTCGCAGAGGTAACAATGATCCACGACCTTCCAGTAATCTTTTTTGTCTACGCCATCCACTTCCATCGTCGACGATTCATCGACCAGATCAAATAACGTGGGGAAGGAGTTACACAGGCTGACGCAACGGCGGCAACCGTGGCAAAGGTCGAAGACGCGCTCCATTTCATGCAGGACGGCATCTTCGTTATAAAATTCGGGGTTTTTCCAGTCGAGAGCGTGGCGGGTGGGGGCTTCAAGGCTGCCTTCGCGTTTTGGGGTTGCCATGATTGTTGTTCTCCGTGAGGGGGGATAGGGGCGAATAAATATCCGCCCCTACAAAGACATTATGCGTCCAAATTATCCAGCGCTTTTTGGAAACGGTTAGCGTGTGAACGCTCCGCTTTTGCCAGTGTCTCGAACCAGTCAGCAATTTCGTCGAAACCTTCTGCACGAGCGTCTTTCGCCATGCCAGGGTACATATCGGTGTACTCGTGAGTTTCGCCCGCAATAGCGGATTTCAGGTTATCACCCGTTGGACCAATAGGCAGGCCGGTTGCCGGGTCACCGGAAGCTTCGAGGTATTCCAGATGGCCGTGAGCATGGCCTGTTTCACCTTCTGCGGTGGAACGGAATACAGTAGCAACGTCGTTATAGCCTTCCACGTCTGCTTTGGCTGCGAAGTAAAGGTAACGGCGGTTGGCTTGGGATTCACCTGCGAATGCGTCTTTCAGATGTTGTTCTGTCTTACTTCCCTTCAGTTCCATGTATGGACTCCTCGGTTGTGTGGTTGATTAAACGCTTTGTGGCATTGTACTCTAAGCTAAAGTACTACCTACTTCCAATCGTATATTGTGAATGTTTCGTTCGATTTCATCAAACATGGATTTTTTAGGAGAGGAACATGAAAGTTGCCACAGCCGTTTACACGCTGGCTTCCGTTGCCGTGCTGGCTCTGATAATAATGCGCCCACCTGTTGAAGTTGCCAGCCCAAGCGCAGCACCCGCAGCAGCACAGGCTACCGAAGCGGCTCCAGAGGCCACTGCTCCAGAAGCCGCAGCACCAACCGCCGACAAGACCACACCAGAAGCACAGACGACCACCGTAGCACCTGAGCCAACAGCAGCAACTCCCGAACCTGAGCCAGCAGCAGCAACTCCCGAACCTGAGCCAGCAACAGCGACTCCCGAACCTGAGCCAACAGCAGCAACTCCCGAACCTGAGCCAGCAGCAGCAACTCCCGAACCTGAGCCAGCAGCAGCAACTCCCGAACCTGAGCCAGCAGCAGCAACTCCCGAACCTGAGCCAGCAGCAGCAACTCCCGAACCTGTTTCCATGCCACCTTCCTCATCGGAAGAAAAAAAAAATGATGTAGCACCGACAGCAGCCACCAAACCTGCGCCCAACCCCAAAGCTGTTCCTGATTATGTCCGTGAACAAAGCATGGCAAACGAAATCAACGGCACGCTGACCAATGGCGAAATCGTTACCCTGAGTGATGGGACGCAAAGCTTCATGGGCATCCTTACCCCGGCGGAGCATCCGCGCGGGGCGGTTATTATTTTGCCTGGATGCGGCTTACCGCCGGATGGGGAAAACGTGACCCACCCACTGCGCACAGGTTTGGCTGCTAAGGGCTGGACAACCCTGTCCCTGCAAATGCCGGTATTGGCGAAAGAAGCCAAATACTATGATTACGTTCCCTTGTTTGCCAACGCCGACAAGCGCATTGATGCGGGCATTGCCCTCTTGAAGCAAAAAGGCATTGCGCCCGTCGTCCTAGCAGCTCACGATTGCGGGGCGCACATGGCGATGAACTGGCTGGGCAACAAGGGTGACGGCGAGATTGCCGCTTATGTAGGCTTGGGAATGGGGGCAACAGACGCAGGGCAAGAAATGGTGCAGCCCTTGCCGTTAGACAAAATGAAAATACCCGTACTCGACATCTACGGGGAAAAGGACACGCCACAGGTCATCAGCCTCGCGCCGGAACGCCAAGCCCTGCTGCAAAAGGGCGGAAATACCCATTCCAAACAAATGGTGTTACCAGAAGCCGATCATGACTTCAAGAACAAGGGGGATGCGCTGAGCGCAGTGGTAGCCACTTGGCTGAATAGCCTGCCGCTATAAACCTTACGGGTGACCCAAACAGAAAAAGGCCACAATAAGCGGCCTTTTTTGCAGGAACAGATCAGGAATAAGCAGGCTTACAAGCACCTGGAACCCGACCAAAACCAACCAGCTTATCTGCCCAGTAGCCCGTTAGCTTATCGGTGGTGATAGCTCTACCAGTACGTGGCGCATGGACAAATTTGTTATCGCCCAAATAGATGCCAACATGGCTAATACGTTTACCACTGGTTTTGAAGAATACCAAGTCACCTTTGCTGGCTTCTTGCTTTGAAACCTTCACTGATGCAGCGTATTGATCCGCAGCAGTACGTGGCAAGGAAACACCTGCACCTTTCCCGAAAGCAAACTGGGTCAGGCCACTACAGTCAAAACCCGTCTTTGGGCTTTCACCGCCGTAACGGTACATTTTACCTTTCTGCTTTTCAGCATTCCATACCACACGATCCAACAAGGTTACGTCCTTCTTAGGGGCGCTAACCGGCAGTTTCGTCACTTTTGCCGTAATATTTTTAGAATGGGCAAATTGGGCGGTATAGACTTGGGGCTTTTCTGCATCCGCAGTCTTAACATTTTCAGAATTACAGCCAGCCAGTAACAATGCCGCTACCCCCAGAAGGACCAACGGCTTCACACTAACACTACTCATAATCTCTTATCTAACCTTTTCAGCGTTCTCTTGTAGAACATTCTTTATATTGTAAGCATGATGTTTTAACACACTCAAAACGTCATGGAGGTGAACGTTAACAGAGTATCCACGCAAGAAACAACTATAAAGATCAACATTCAATCAAATTAACTATTGAATATTTCAATTGTTTTAATCTCGCCAATGTGTTGTTTTATAGCAACACATTGGCGGATAAACTGAATACAAACTGTCTGAAGCTACTGCAAAAATTTCCCTCATTATCCTTGCAACATGATCATGAATTCAGTCAGCGCGATCACAAACTTCCAGTATTTCTACCGTAGAAGATCTCTTTCATTTCCTTACGCAATTGTGCTTCTATTTGCTTTAGGTCTTTCTCAAAGTAGTCATTTTTTCCCAGACCAAACAAGTAGTTATCCAGATCAAACTCTTTCAGCATCATCTTGGTATGAAAGATGTTTTCCTGGTAAACATTCACATCCAGCATGGAGTAATTGCGCTTGGTTTCGGGTGACAAGAAATTCTGGATAGAATTGATCTTATGGTCGATGAAGTGCTTCTTACCCTTTACGTCACGGGTAAAACCACGCACTCGATAGTCCATAATGACAATATCGGACTCTAAACTATGTATTAAGTAGTTCAATGCTTTCAGCGGCGAAATCCGCCCACAGGTAGACACATCAATGTCTGCGCGGAAAGTGCTGATACCATTATCCGGGTGACTTTCCGGGTAGGTATGCACGGTCAGATGACTTTTATCCAGATGCGCCACGACATCTTCCGGGTAAGGCCCAGGCCGTGCCGATGTCGATGTGGAAATTTTTTCCTCGGAAAGGATTGGCTCTTCAGACACCAGAATGGTAACGCTTGCCCCTTGGGGGTCATAATCCTGCCGCGCCACATTCAGGATGTTGGCACCGATGATGTCCGCAACATTCGTCAGAATGTTTGTCAAACGGTCAGCATTGTATTCTTCATCAATGTACGCGAGGTATTCTTCACGGTGAGCCGGACTCCTTGCGTAGCAGATGTCGTAAATATTAAAACTTAGGGTTTTAGTCAGGTTATTAAACCCGTGCAGGCGAATCTGCTTTTGATGACGCTCAACCAATTCCGATCATCCTCTTTATCAGGCGTGGCATAAAAAAATCAGCCAGTTGACCACCGACTGGCATGGGGGTGAACTATGCAAAACTATCCCCTTGGGTGCAAGTGAAATAAATGCTTCACGCGGCCTCGCATAGTTCAAAGTCATGGGTGATTTCAGCGGTTTTTCCCAACATAATGGAAGCAGAACAATATTTCTCAGCCGATAGCTTGACTGCACGCTCCACTTTTTCGGGGGACAGGTTGCGCCCACTGACCACGAAATGCAGGTGGATACGGGTAAACACCTTGGGGTCTTTGTCGGCACGCTCGGCCTCGATCAGCACTTCGCAATCCAGCACCTGCTGTTTGGACTTTTGCAGGATCAGCACCACATCAAAAGATGAGCAGCCCCCTAGCCCCAATAGCAACATTTCCATGGGTCGCATCCCAAGGTTACGTCCGCCGAATTCCGGCGCACCATCCATCACCACCGAATGACCGCTACCGGACTCGCCGACGAAACTCATATTGTCCAACCACTTAACTCTGGCTTTCACGCTGTGCTCCTGTTATACGGAAATACAGATTCTAACATAATCCAGAATTTGACTTAACTCAGGCCATCCAGCAAACCACTGTGATAGCCTACAAATGATATTAATAAAGGAGCGTAACGAATGTTTGGAGAATCCCACGACTTGGCGACTGAGTTCCCTGAGTACAAAGAGCAAATCCACCAACTAAAAATGGAAGATCGGCACTTTTCCCGTCTGTTTGACGAATACCATGAAGTTGACTCGCAACTGCATCGCATTGAGCAAGCCATTGAAGTTCATGCGGATGATTTCGTCGAAGGCTTGAAGCTGCGCCGTCTGAACATCAAAGATGAGCTGTACGGCATGTTACAACAAGCCGCCTGAACATCACGCCTGTGCCGCCAGCCTGCGTTCAACCGCATCAAACAGCAGGCTGGCAATATTGGCAGAATAAATCTGATCCAGCTCACGGATACAAGTCGGGCTGGTCACGTTAATTTCTGTTACATAATCACCGATCACATCCAGCCCCACAAACAGCAAACCCATCTCCCGCAACACCGGCGCAATGCCTGAGCAAATGGCAAACTCGCGCTCAGTCAGATCCACGCCAACACCCTTGCCACCTGCTGCCAGATTGGCACGCCCTTCACCTGCTGCCGGAATTCTTGCCAAGGCATGGGGGAAGGGTTCGCCGTCGATCAGCAAAATACGCTTGTCGCCTTGCTTGTATTCGGGCAGAAAACGCTGCGCCATCACCGTGCGCGTGCCGTGCGCGGTAATCGCCTCCAGAATCACATTGCGGTTGGGGTCGCCCTGTTTGATCTGGAAAATCATCGAGCCGCCCATGCCATCCAGCGGTTTCACCACAATGTGTTGCTGCACTTCCAGAAATTCACGGATACGTGCCATATCACGAGTCACGCGGGTCGGCGGGCAATACTCAGGAAACCAGGCAGCAAACAATTTCTCATTGGCACTGCGAATGCTTTCTGGGCGATTCACCACCAATGTGCCACGTTTTTGCACCATTTCCAGCAAATAGGTACTGTAAATGTATTCCATATCGAACGGCGGGTCTTTACGCATTAGCACCACCGGCAATTCGTGCAAAGGCTTGACCACCGCTTCGCCAAACGTAAACCAGCCCTGTGAATCGTCGCGCACCGTGACCGGGTTCATCTTGGCATAGACGACGCCATCGTCAACAAATAGATCACCTTGCAGGATATGAAACAGGGCACAACCGCGCCGCTGGGCTTCCAGCATCATCGCGAAAGTACTGTCTTTTTTGATATTGATGGTGCTGATCGGGTCCATAATGACGCCGATCGCGTAGCTTTGTGTATTGCTCATGGGCTAAAACCCCTGATTGATAGTCAGAATTCCGCTTTAAGATCGCGGGAAAGCAGTTCGTGCACAGCCTGCCGGGGTGGCAGTTGCTCGTAAAGAATACGGTAAACTTGCTGGCAAATGGGCATTTCTACCCCAGCCCGCTCTGCCAGTTTGCCGATGGATAGCGCTGACTTGGCACCTTCAACCGCCTGCCCGATGTCAGCAATGGCCGTATCGCGGTCTTTGCCTTGTCCGAGTGCCAGACCCAGACGACGGTTGCGTGATTGGTTGTCAGTACAGGTCAGCACCAAATCGCCGACCCCCGCCAGACCCATCAGGGTTTCAGGTTGTGCGCCAAGTTTCACGCCCAGCCGCATGATTTCCGCCAAGCCGCGCGTTACAATGGCAACACGGGCATTTGCGCCAAAACCCAGACCATCGGAAATACCCGCAGCAATTGCCAACACATTCTTGATCGCACCACCCAACTCCACACCCATGACATCGGTGCTGATATAAGCGCGGTAATTGGCAGCACTAAAGGCTTCCGCCACCACTTGCGCCAAGGCTGGCTCATTGGCGGCAACGGTCATGGCTGTCGGTAAACCACGCGCCACTTCGGCAGCAAAGGTCGGCCCGGAAACCACGCCATAGGCGGGGCACTGGGGCAACTCTTCTTCCAACACTTGATGCAACAGCTTGCCAGTATCCAGCTCCAAACCTTTGGTTGCCCAGATAACCGCATCTTTTTCGGTCAACAAAGGTGCAAGGTTTTTCAACATGCCGCGAAACACATGGCTCGGCACTACCACCAGATGGTAATCAGAAAAAGCTGCTACCACCTGCAAATCATTGGAACAACGCAGATTATCAGGAAACGAAATGCCTGGCAGGTAGTGGGTATTTTCACGCTGGCGGTTAAGACTCTCAACGTGTTCGGGGCTAATATCCCACAGCAACACATCCAGCCCATTACGCGCCAATTGCAAAGCCAGTGCAGTTCCCCACGAACCGGCTCCGTAAACAGCAATGGGCTGGATGCGTGGCCTCATCATACAGCGCTGGTAGCTGCTGCTTGCTCTTCCTGCAAACGGCGGGCATACAGGGCATCAAAATTGATTGGGGAAAGATGCAGCTCCGGGAAACTGCCCTTGGAAACCATGCCCGCAATCACTTCACGCGCATACGGGAACAGGATATTCGGGCAGTAAGCAGCCAGCAGGTGGTTGATTTGTTCCTGACCGTAACCCTGGATGAAGAACACCCCAGCCTGTTTCACCTCCACCAGAAAAGCGGTTTTGTCATCACTTTTTACCGTAATGGTGATGAACAGCTCAACCTCGTAGTTATCATTAGCGAGCGTGTTGACCTTGGTGTTCAAATCCAGATTGGTATTCGGATTCCACTCTTGGGTGAAAATGCCGGGTGAGTTGGGTGCTTCAAACGATACATCCTTCACGTAAATACGCTGGATGATGAATTGTTGCTCTTGTGGTTCTTGTTGTGGTTCGCTCATGTAATACCCCTTATAAAATGGATTTAAGATTCAAATAGCAATGCATCCAACTTACCGGCACGATCCAGTGCTGCCATATCATCATAGCCACCGATAGATAAATCGCCAATGAATATTTGTGGCACGGTATCGCGCTGGCTCAAACGCTCCATCTCCGCCCACAAGGCAGCGTCACCACCGACACTGATTTCCTCGTATTCAATACCTTTGCGTTTGAGCAACATCCGCGCTCGCAAGCAATAGGGGCAAAAACGGGTGGCGTACATGAGAACAGGACGTTGTTTCATCGCTTACTAACCGGAAGGTTGGCTGACTCCCATGCCATGATTCCGCCAGCCAGATTACTGACATTATCGAAACCGGCCTTGGTCAGCAAATTACAGGCATGGGCTGAACGGCTACCACTACGGCAATAAACCAGCACAGGTTTGGTTTTGGCTGATTCCAGCTCTACCATACGGTTTTTCAACTGCCCTAGCGGAATGTGTTTGGCACCTTTGAGCTTACCACTCCGCACTTCACTTTCCTCACGCACATCAAGGACGAATGAGCCATCCTGATTAAAGATGTGTACCGCCTGGGTCGTATTGACTTGTTGGTATTTGCGGGTAAGGCGACTGAATTCCAACCAAATGATCATGCCGAGGATGGCAAACAGCCCCGCAATCAACAAGGGATGACTACGGGCGAAAACAAGATATTCTTCCACATTGAACCCTATCAGCAATTAACAGGGGCTAACGATATACATCAGCAAGAGGCAGGTAAACCCCTAAGCACACGTTTTTTGGTAATAGTCAGGGAGATAATCAGTGCGGCGCACTGCAAAAGACTTCCTGCATCATGCTGATCAGGCGCAAGGTACGGTAATCACCCACTCGGTAGTAGACACGATTGGCATCTTTACGCGAAGCCAGAATACCTTTGTCACGCAGAATAGCTAAATGCTGGGAAATATTGCTTTGCGAAGTACCCACGTTATCCACGATGTCTTGTACACTGACTTCCTTATCACCCAGCACGCACAAGATTTTTAGACGTAACGGATGCGAAATCGCTTTCAGTGAACGGGAGGCGCGATCAATATCTTCTTCCTTAACCAGCATATCTTCAATTCTGAAGTCACACGTACTGCCGAGCGCAACGCTTCCCATAGATTTCCTCATCGAAAATGATTTTACTGAGTTTTCCACTGTTTCAAGTCACACAGCAGGCAACTGTAGTATATTAGTATAGACAAATACAATAATATACCCTATTCCATTCCGTGTCATCCCTTTCTTATGGTAGACTCCTTGTTATTATAAACACCCAGAACCCTGACAAACGGTGAAATTTTACCTCCCACTATTCCTTGTGATCGCCTTAGCATCCGGGAATCAGCTATATGCGGCTGATCCTCAAAAGCAGCAACAGCTACAACGCGACATTCGCCAGTTATCGAGCGCCCTGAAGTCGCAACAAGGCGAATCGCGAGCATTACAGGATGAAGTCACTCAACTAGAAAAAAAACTGGGTGATATTTCAGACAAGTATTATCAGACAGAAAAAAAGGCAGAGGCCACTCAGGCTAAACTGGAAGAATCAGGCCGCAAACAACACAAGCTGGATGCTGAACTCGACACCCAGAAATCCGGCCTCGCTCAACAACTTCAGGCTCTTTATACCGCTGGCGAACAGTCCCCCCTACGCTTGCTGCTGCGTCAGGACGACCCTTCTGACATCAGCCGCACTATCCGTTACTTCGAGTATCTCAATGACAGCCGCGTCAACCGTATTCAGGGAATCCAGAAAACCTTGAAAGAAATCCAGTCAGTGCGCCTTAGCATAGTCAAAGACAGTGCGGACCTCCAACAGCTCAACCAAACCCTGGAACAGCAAAAAAAGGACATCCAACAAACACTCACTGCCCGCTCCACCGTGCTTGGCAATATTAAAAGCGATATCCGCAGCAAAGAAAAACAGTTAGGCAAACTCAAAACCGAAGAGGCCAACCTACAGGCCGTCATTGACCGTCTGGCACGCAAAGCCGAGGCTCAAGCCGCCGAAAAACTTGCACAAGCCCAAGCAAAACCTGAAGCACCTCAAAAAACAGTCACGCAAGCCAGGCAGAAAACCACCGACAGTGGCACACCCGTCAAAGCCCGCTTCACGCCCAACCAGGCATTTTCCACCTTGCGGGGCAAACTATCCTGGCCGGTTCAGGGCAGAATCATCCACAGCTACGGGTCATCTCGTAATGAAAAACAACGCTGGCGCGGTGTAGTACTTGCCGCATCTGGTGGTACAAAAGTACGCGCAGTCGCCAAAGGCAGGGTTGCCTTCGCTGGCTGGATGGATGGCTACGGGCACCTGATCATTATCGAACATGACAACAACTACATGAGCTTGTATGGCTACAACCGTGCCATCTATAAAAAGGAAGGGGCTATCGTCAATGCCAATGAAACCATTGCCGCCGTGGGGAATTCCAGTGGCCAAAGCCAAGACGCCCTCTACTTTGAAATAAGGCAGGGAACCAGCCCCCAGAACCCGGCGCGTTGGTGTCGATAATCAGCGTATTGACGGCAATAGCACCACAATGACAACAACAAAGTGCATTTTTGCCACACAATGGTAAACTGGCGGCATTTCAGTGGTGCAGCCACACAAGTAACCCTGCTAACACGGATGTCAGCAGTCAACGTATTAAAGAGATTCAAGTATGCATACACGTTACCGCGTTTTGGCTGGCACCATTGCTGGCATATTGATTGGTGCAACCACCAGCATTAGCCTCAATGTGTTCGCTTTTCGGCAGACAATTGAAAACTCACCACCACTGGATGAGCTACAACAATTTTCCGAGGTGTATTCACGCATCAAGGAAAACTATGTTGAGGACGTCAAAGACAAGGACCTGATGACCAATGCTATCCGTGGAATGCTCAGCAACCTTGACCCCCACTCGGCCTATCTGGACGAAGAAGAATTCAAGGAACTGCAAGTCGGTACCAGCGGTGAATTCGGTGGCTTGGGTATTGAGGTCGGCATGGAAGACGGCTTTGTCAAAGTGATCTCACCGATTGATGACACCCCAGCACAAAAAGCGGGCATACAAGCGGGTGATTTAATCATTCGACTCGACGAAACCCCCGTCAAAGGCATGACGCTTAACGATGCGGTCAAGCTGATGCGGGGCAAGCCCGGCAGCACCATCAACCTGATGGTCGTGCGTGATGGCAAAGACAAACCCTTTAAGGTTGCTATCAAGCGCGACATCATCCAGGTCAAAAGCGTCAAACAACGGATACTGGAACCAGGCTACGGTTATGTACGCATCACCAGCTTCCAAGCCAAAACCACTGATGCATTACTGGAAGGCATCGAAACCCTGAAAAAAGAAAACAAAGGGAAACTGCGTGGTTTGGTGCTTGACCTGCGTAACAACCCAGGTGGTGTACTGAATGCTGCGGTGGGTGTTTCCGATGCCTTTCTTGATTCCGGCAAAATTGTCTACACCGAGGGTCGGGTTCCAGATGCCAAGATGGAATACAACGCCCAAAAAGGCGATGTGGTCGAGAATGCTCCGATTGTGGTGCTGGTCAACCAAGGTTCCGCCTCTGCTTCTGAAATCGTGGCGGGTGCTCTGAAAGATCACAAACGCGCCTTGATTGTCGGGCAAAAAACCTTCGGCAAAGGCTCCGTCCAGACCGTTTTACAACTGGATGAGAAAACCGCCGTGAAGCTTACCACCGCACGCTACTTCACTCCATCAGGCCGCTCCATCCAGGCAGAAGGCATTGCCCCCGACATCGAGTTAAAAGCACTCAAGGTAAAAGGCGACACCGACGCAGAAGACGCTTTTGACCCATTATCAGAAGCGGATTTGAGCAAGCACCTCAGCAACCCCAATGGCGATAAAACCGGAGATAAAGCGAAGCCCGCAGACAAGGCTGAAGAAGCTGCCGACAAGCCGGTCACGGACAATAAAACACCTGAGGAAATGGCTGCCGACAAATCCAAATCACCCCTCGCAGAAGAAGATTATCAGCTCTTTGAAGCACTGAATATCCTCAAAGGCATGGACTTGGTGCAAACCCGCCTCAAGCCCGAAACCCCAGCAGTGGAAGCCGCTAGCGGCAAGGTCATGTAAATGTCTAACCGCGAGCTGACACATTTCAATGCCCAAGGGCAAGCGCACATGGTGGATGTCGGCGCAAAACAGCCTACCCACCGCCGGGCAGTTGCTGCGGGATGCATTGAAATGCAAGCAGTCACCCTTGAGAAAATTCGTGAGGGTGACAATAAAAAAGGCGATGTTTTAGGCATCGCCCGCATAGCAGGTATCATGGCTGCCAAAAAAACGGCTGACCTAATCCCGCTTTGCCACCCATTGGCACTGACCAAGGTTGATGTTGAGCTGACGACCCACACCACGCCCCCCGCCGTACACTGCCGCGTCAGTGTCGAAACCCACGGGCAAACCGGGGTCGAAATGGAAGCGCTGACCGCCGTTCAGGTCACTTTACTGACCATCTACGATATGTGCAAAGCTATCGACAAAGGCATGGTGATGGGAAATATTCGCCTGCTACAAAAATCCGGGGGCAAATCGGGGGACTGGCAATTCACCTAGTCCAACACAAAAACCCCGTAACAACACAACCTTAGCCTAATGAGTTATGCTCCTAAAACTGCCTAAAAATTGCATTACACACCCAGAGTGTGGTAGTTTTTAATGCTAGATTACTGTTTTAAAGCAATACTAATTTCCCAGGAAGGGTAACATGGCATTATGTTCCTACCAGTCTTATCGTAGCATAAGAAAAACTATCGCAATCACTGCTGGAGCGATTGTCCTTTTAGTCGCTAATTCACCAGTTTCTGCCAACCGAGTAACACTGGTAGCAACGGTGAATAATCAAATAGTACTCTTACCAGCCAATTGGTCTATTTTCAAACTGAGTGACAAAGAGCTGCAGAACCCCATAGCAACCCTACCCCGGCATACAGGCACAGTACATCTGCCAGCAGGGCAATACCGCGCCACTGTCAAACAAAATCACATCACTAAAGAAACCGAATTCCGGGTAGAGTCCAACACAGACAAAACTGTCACCATCGCCCTGGATTAGGGCAACACGCATCACCCCGGCGTGTTGGAAGCCACCCAGCGCACTGCACCGTCCGTCAGGGTTTCGCGTTTCCAGAAAGGAGCCGTGTGTTTCAGCGTTTCCATCAGATGACGACAAGCATCGAAAGCCTCTGCCCGATGTGCCGACCACACCGCTACCAGCACAATCGGTTGAGCCGGGGTAATAGCACCTACACGGTGTACAATCAGTACATCATCCAGCGACCATTCCTCAAGGGCAGATGCTGCAAGCGTCTCCAGTTGGCGTTCAGTCATACCGGGGTAATACTCCAGATACATTGCCTGAACGGTATCGCCCTCGTTGAAATCCCGCATCGTGCCCACAAATACCGCCGTCGCACCAGAGCGAGCCTCCACACCCTGCTGCACCTGCCGTTCCGCCAAGTATTGCCACGGATCAAAAGGTGTTTCCCGTAATTCAATCATCCCTCAACCTCCTGTCACGGGTGGGAAAAAGGCCACCTCATCGCCCGGCTGCACCAAGGCTGCCGCATTCGCATAAACCTGATTGACTGCCACCAATACGTTACTTGGCAAGACATTTTCCCCACTACTACGCTGCCAGACCTCCTGCACACTGATGGCATCAGGTGTATCCAACATCACCTGCCCAACGCCCAAGCGTTCCCGTAAACTCGCAAAAAACAATACCTTGATTGACATAATAGCTGATCTCCCATCCAATACCGGCGCTCAACAGAAAGGCCACGATTGTGACCTTCCAAGGATACCTTACTTCATTTCAATAGGGGTATAGCGCTGTAATGGCGTAACGTCAATCGCATCACCCCAGTGCTCTTTCGCGTAAGCAACCGCGTATTTACGTTCCCGGAAGAAACGTTCCTCACCAATCTGTCTAGCAAGCCCAGAACGCTGGAAAGCTTCATACACCCGCAACTTGGTACGGGCGATATAAAACTCAATCCCCGTGGCACGTAGCCGATCGGCGAGTTTTTCCAGCATCTCTTCTCCGGTAGAATCCACTTGCCCCGTCGCTTCCAGATCCAGAATCAACACCTTGAGCTTGGGCTTTGCTGCAATATAATTCAGCAACTTACCTTCAAGATAACCCGTATTGGCAAAATACAAATCACCATCGAAACGGTACACAGCCAAAGTCTCGCTGGTTTGCAAGCCATGAGCCACCGCACCCCGCATCGTGCCATCGGCATCACGGGCAACTTCGACCAAATTCGGGCTCATGGTACGGTATAGGAACAAGCCCAAAGACAACACCACCCCGACAAAAACACCCTTTTCCAATTCTGGCGCAACCATCAACGTAGCAAAAAACGTGACCACTGCCACCACCCCATCATGCCGCTCGACCTTCCAGACATGCTTGATAGGTGCAAACTTAACCAGATTAATCACCGAGACAAAAATGATCGCTGCCAAGGTTGACTGTGGCAAATAATAGAGCAAATCGGTAAAGAACAATAAACTGATCGCCACCAGAGTACCCGTCACCACGGAAGAAAACGGTGTCATTGCACCTGCTGCAAAGTTCACCGCAGAACGAGAGAATGAACCTGAGATAGGTTGTCCTTGGAAAAAAGCAGAAGCTAGATTGCCCATCCCCTGACCAACCAACTCCTGATTGGCCGACAACCGCTGCCGGGTTTGGGAAGCCATCGCTTTGGCGATGGAAATAGCTTCCACAAAGCCCAGCAAGGACATCACAATACCAGACATCAGCAAGGCTTGAAAATGTGCAGGGTCAATACTGGGTATCTGGAATACAGGCAAGCCCGAAGGTACAGCCCCTACCACCGCTCCACCAAGATGTTCATAATCAACAGCCCAGGACAAAACCGTTGTCACCACCACCACAATCAAGATATTGGGTAATTTGGGTGCCCATTTCTTAATGATCAGCAAGCTAGCAAGGGAAAATAGCCCCAGCGCAATGGTCGGCCAATGCGTACCCGGCAGCGCCTTGAGGACCTCCCAAACCATTTCATAATGGTGTTCTGTGGCGGGAACGTTCACCCCCATTAACTTGCTGAGTTGCGAGGTGGCAATAATCAACGCACCGGCATTGGTAAACCCAATAATCACCGGGTGCGACAGGAAGTCCACTAGAATTCCCAAACGAAACAGCCCCAACAGCAGTTGGAACAACCCCATAATGAGCGACAAAAACCCCGCATACAAAATCAGCGTGTTCACATCGTGGATGTTGAAGGGTTGCAAGGCTGTTCCGGTCATCAAGGCCACCAACGCCACCGGACCACTGCCTAATTGACGTGACGAGCCAAACAAGCCCGCCACAATAATAGGCAAAAACGACGCATACAGACCGATATAGGCAGGCAACCCCGCTAACTGCGCATAAGCCATGGATTGCGGAACCAGAATCAAGGCACTGGTTAAACCCGCCATCACATCCGCTTTCAGTACGGCTGGGTTTTTCAGTTCACCAGCCCATTCCGTGTATGGCGTGAAACGGTCTTTCCAGTCACTCAACAGTGACACTAGCCAGCTACCCATGCGGTGCTTACCTCCACTTACATTCCATGTGTATACCAATAAACCACCGCCCTAGCATCCTTCAGGGCTATTCGACTGTCACTGACTTCGCTAGGTTACGCGGTTTGTCCACGTCCGTCCCTTTCAGAACCGCAACATGGTAAGACAGCAATTGCAGCGGAATCGTGTACACAATCGGTGCCAGCAATTCAGGCACATGCGGCATTTCCAGCACATGTAAATTATCAGAAGCAATAATGTGCGCGTTACGGTCCGCAAATACGTACAACTCACCACCCCGCGAACGCACTTCTTCCAGATTGGATTTTAGTTTTTCCAACAAGGCTGTATTAGGAGCTACTGTGACAATCGGCATCTCGCTATCGACCAACGCAAGTGGCCCATGTTTGAGTTCACCCGCCGGATAAGCTTCTGCATGGATATAGGAAATTTCCTTGAGCTTGAGCGCCCCTTCCATCGCAATCGGGTACATTTCCCCACGCCCTAAAAACAGCGCGTGATTTTTCTCGATGAAATGCTCAGCCAGTGCTTCAATTTTCGGGTGCAAATCCAATGCTTGCTCAATCAACGCGGGGAGTTTGCGCAAATCTGCAACGATTTGTGCGATCTTGGCTTTATCCCCACCCTTGGCCTGCATCAGCAATACCATCAGCAACTGCAAAGCAACCAACTGGGTGGTAAATGCCTTGGTAGAAGCCACGCCAATTTCCGGCCCTGCCATCGTCATCAACGACATATCCGATTCGCGAGTCAGCGAGCTTTCCGCCACATTGCAAATCGTCAGTGTTGCCAGACAGCCTTGGCTTTCCTTGATTTTTTCCAACGCCGCCAAGGTATCAGCGGTTTCGCCCGACTGCGAAATAGTCACCAGCAGCATGTTCTTGCGCGGTGGCTGGCGGCGGTAGCGGTATTCGCTGGCGACTTCCACATTGCAGGGAATATCCGTGTTGGCTTCAATCCAGTAGCGCCCCACCAAGCCAGCGTGGTAACTGGTGCCGCAAGCAATGATTTGGATTTCATCGACTTGTGCCAAACGTTCCAGCGCATCCGCCACACCAACCAAAGCGGGCAATACATGATCGCTGCCCAAACGGTTTTCCAGCGTGCCCACCACTGATTGTGGCTGCTCGAAAATTTCCTTGAGCATGAAATGGCGGTATTCGCCCAAATCAGCCGAACACATCGACGCATTCGATTCACGTACTGGGCGCACCACGCGCTCGCCATTCAGGTCGAAAATGTCGATCTTGTTGCGGCTCAGCTTGGCAACGTCACCGTTTTCCAGATAGATGAAACGGCTAGTCACTGGCAGTAAGGCTTGAATATCAGAACCAATGAAGTTTTCACCAATCCCCAAGCCCAATACCAGCGGGCTGCCTTGACGCGCCACAATCAGCGTATCCGGTTCATCCGGGGAAATGACCGCCAAGGCATACGCACCGTGCAATTCACACCGCGCTGCCATGACCGCATCCAGCATACTCACACCCTGACGGCGGAAAATATCGATCAGATGCGCCACCACTTCGGTATCGGTATCGGAAGTAAAATGGTAGCCGTCATCCTGCAAACGCTTACGCAGTTCGACATGATTTTCAATGATGCCGTTATGCACCAAACCGACCCACTCACCACTGAAATGCGGGTGGGCATTGCGTTCCGCTGGAACCCCGTGGGTCGCCCAACGGGTGTGGGCAATACCCACTTTACCATTAATAGGTTCGACATCGAGACGTTCCATCAATGCAGCTACCTTACCGACAGCACGGCTACGTACCAATGCACCCGTTTCTTGCACCACCGCAACCCCGGCAGAATCATACCCCCGGTATTCCAGACGACGCAGACCTTCCAATAAAATTTCCACAACCGGACGTTGAGCAATGGCTCCGACAATACCACACATTATTTTTTCTCCTTAACTGGACGCTGCCAGCCTTTCAAGGTCATTTGTTTGGCGCGGGACAGGGTAAGTTCCCCAGCCGGTGCTGCTTTAGTAATGGTTGAACCTGCACCAATGGTAGCGCCTTCACCAATGCTGACGGGGGCAACCAGTTGCGTGCAAGAACCCACGAACACGCCATCGCCGATGACGGTTTTGTGCTTGTTCGCACCATCGTAATTACAAGTAATCGTGCCTGCCCCAATATTCACATTCGCGCCCATAGTGGTGTCGCCAATGTAACTGAGGTGGTTAACTTTGCTGCCCTTACCGATATGGGCTTTTTTGGTTTCGACGAAATTGCCGATTTTGGCGTTATCTTCCAGCACCGTACCGGGGCGCAGGCGGGCAAACGGGCCAATGTCACAATTGGCAGCAATCAACGCTGACTCAATCACTGAATGTGATTTGATGTGGGTATTGTCGCCGATTTCCGCATCCTGAATCACGCAACCGGCTTCCACCGTCACGCTATTGCCGAACTTGACCTTGCCGATCAGCACCACGTTCACATCCAGAAAGACATCCTGCCCGGTTTCGACCGTACCACGAATATCCAGCCGTGCCGGGTCGGCAACCGTCACGCCCGCCAACATCAGTTTTTCCACCTGACGTTGCTGGCAAGCCCGCTCCAGCCGAGCCAACTGCACGCGGTTATTGGCACCTTCCACTTCCACCGGGTCAGGACACAGCACGGTGTTGACGCTGCCGCCTTCTGCCACCGCCAAACCGACGCAATCGGTCAGATAATATTCGCCCTGCGCATTCTGTGGGGTCAGTTGTTGCAACCAGCGCTTCATGTCACGCCCGCGTGCGGCGATAAAGCCCGTATTGACTTCGCGAATAAGGCGCTGTGCATCGCTGGCATCCTTTTCCTCGACAATCGCCTGCACCTGCCCTTCAGCATTACGCACAATCCGTCCGTAGCCTTTGGGGTCTGCCAGTTCCGTGGTCAGGATGCATAAGGCATGATCTTGCAAACCATCCGCCAAGCCTTGCAGGGTAACAGAGCGGATCAGCGGCACATCACCATACGCCACCAGCACCACGTCATCCGCATCGACTAAGTGAATCGCCTGACTCACCGCATGACCGGTGCCTTTTTGCTGGGCTTGCAGCGCCCAATTCAGGTTTTCACCTGCAATACGCTCGCGCACCAATTCGCCACCATGCCCGTACACAATCGCCATGTGGCAAGCTGCCTCGTGGCTTTGCAAGACAACGCACGCATCAACCACGTGTTGCAGCATCGGCCTGCCCGCGATGGGGTGCAGTACTTTGGGCAAGGAAGAACGCATCCGGGTACCTTGACCCGCTGCGAGGATAATCGGAAAGATATTCATGGGGGGTGTGCCAGTCATTAAATTAATGTCGTAGATAATAGCCAAATAGGGGGGTTGCTTACGTGATGCTCATCACATTCAGCTCATCAAAGTTTTTTACCCAATGGTGATTCAAGTGATCAATCGGCTGATTTTCACGCACCAAGCAACAGGTTTTCATCCCTGCTTGTGCGGCTGCATCCAGCTCTTCCGCTATATCGGACAGGAATAAAATCTCATCTGCCGGTAAACCAATGGCCTCAATAATATGGCGGTAAGCAGCCACGTCACGCTTATGACCGACTGCCGTATCGAAATAACCACTGAATAGCGCTGTTAAATCACCGGCGTCAGAATAACCGAACAAGAGCTTTTGCGCATACACCGAACCGGACGAATAGACATATAATTTCAAACCAAGCTCATGCCAATGCAATAAATGGCGCACCGCATCCTCATACACATGCCCGGTAAAGTCACCGTTGCGATAACCTTCCTCCCACATCAAGCCCTGAATCGCCTTCAGCGGTGTAACCTTTTTGTCTTCCACAATCCACTGGCGCAACTGGGCAATGGCATCAGCCAGCGACAATACTGCATTGCCGGTTTCCAGCCGCACATCGTCGATCAGGCTGGCAACGGCAGGGTCTTGACGGTGCGCTACCACGAAGTCCTGCATGTGCTGGTTGGCGTAAGGAAACAACACATCCTTGACGAAGGACAAGCTGGTAGTCGTACCTTCAATATCGGTGAGGATTGCCTTAATCATCATCAGTTCTCCAGACGCGGGAAACGCCCGGCAATGTCATTGCCCGTAAAATTCGCCACCCAGCCTTCCGGGTTCGTGAACAAACGAATAGCCTTGAAACGCGGGTTTGCCCCCATGTCAAACCAATGGGTCGTGCCCGCAGGTACACTGATCAAATCACCCTTTTCACACAGCACGGTATACACCTTGTCACCGATATGCAGGTAAAACAGCCCTTGTCCGTCCACAAAAAAACGCACTTCGTATTCGGTATGGGTATGTTCGTTCAGGAATTTCTGGCGTAATGCCACTTTATCGGGGTGATCCGGGTGCAAACTGATGACATCCACACTCTGGAAACCGTTTTCCGCCATTAAACGCTCAATGTCGGTACGATAAGCCGCAATTACCTCGTCCGGCGTCGCCGCATCCGCCAGTGGAGCCGCCGCCGCCCAACGCTCGAAACGCACGCCCTGCGCCTGCAATAACGCACTAATCGTTGCGTAATCAGCATACGTTTCAGCCTGTTGCGGGTTGTTGTCCGCATAAATGTTCAATTCACTCATTGCATCTCACCTATCCAGCAACAGTTGCCGGTAAACACATTCAAACAGGAATTCCAAGGCTTCAATATGCCGTAGGGTATCCGCCACCGTCGCCCCCCAAGTATATAGACCATGCCCACGAATCAAATAAGCCACCGTTTGCGGATGCGCATCCAGATAAGCATTAACCTCTGCCGCCAACGCTGGAATATCCTGACTATTGGGGAAAACCGGAATCACCAAACGACTCTCATGCGTTTCCACACCGGGGAAGGCTTTCTGCACCTCATACCCTGCAAGCACCACCTCTTCCAGACGCATCGACAGCACGGTAGCATTAACAGAATGCGTATGCAGCACGCTGCCCATAGCCGGATCACGTCGGTACATCAGCGTATGCAAACCCGTTTCCGCTGAAGGACGCTTACCCGTTTCCAGCGACACGCCCTGCAAATCGGCTCGCAAAAACCCGTTGTCATCCAATCTGCCCTTATGCTGACCTGAACTGGTAATCAGGATCTCTTCCGCCCCCAGCCGCGCAGAAAAATTACTGCTGGTGGCCGGAACCCAGCCTCTGGCGTGGAAAAACTGCCCCGCTGCGATCAACTCGCCCCGCAAGCGCGATAAGGTGTCAGACATAGCATCACTCATGACAGAAAGCAAAGCTTGGTATTTTCGCAGCATTCACACCATTTGTCAGATGATTTGCCAAAACGCAAAAAAAACTCTTTACATTAGAGATTGCTAATATTATAATACTCTCACATTGAAATTACACATAAATCTGCTAGGAAACTTAAAAATGAAATTACAAGCTATTATCTTCTCTGCCCTGATCGTTATGTCTGGCGCTGCTTCTGCTGAATTCTTCAACGGCTTCGACAACGGTTCAGGCGCTGGCAACGGTTACGGCAACGGCACGGGTTCTACTGCTGCTAACGGCACGGGCTACGGCAACGGCGCGAGCGATGTTAACGGCTGGGGTCGTGGCAAAGGCGATGCAGACGGCGAAGTTGAATTTGCTGTTACCTTCAAAGGCAAAGGCAAAACCAACATGGATACCGACATGGCTGCTAACGGTAAAGGCAACGGCGACTGGTATGGTGCTGGCAATGGTTACGGCTACGGCGATGGCAACAGCAACTTTTCTGGCAATGGCCAGACTGCAAAAGCAGGTTATGCGCCAATGATGGCACCTGCTGCTCCAGTTGCACCTGCTGCAAAGTAATAGTTGATAGACAACGGCGGGAAGGACACCCTTCCCGCCAACAGTCACCGTCTCAATCCCACTTCAACGCCCCACCGGTCTGATATTCCGTTACGCGGGTTTCAAAGAAATTCTTTTCCTTACGCATATTGGATTGCTCATCCAGCCACGGCAACGCGTTTTGCGCACCGGGGAACGGTTCATCCATCCCTAACTGACGCGCCCGACGATTAGCAATGAAACGGAACTGCTCATGGTGATCCGTCTGGCTGTAACCCAGAATCGGCGTGGGTAGAATGTATTTGGAATAATTGATTTCAGCCGCTTCAGCCTCATCCCACATATCACGCACCGCTTGCGGGTCAAGCTTGACGTTTTCTTCCTGCATAATCTGGCGCACCACGCGGATACCGAATGAAGCGTGCATCACTTCATCACGCATGATGTATTGGAATTGCTCGCCCGTACCCTTCATCATGCCCCGACGTTGCAACGCAAAGATCGGTGAGAAACCGTTGTAGAACCAGCAACCTTCAAAAATCCCCGCAAAAAACGTGTAAGACATGACGAAATTGTGCAAATCATCACGGTTTTTCAGGTCGATGTCGTGGCGCAAAGCATCATTCAAGCGGCGGTTGGCAAGCTGGATTTTCGCATTGATTTCCGGCACGACACGGTAGCGGTTGTAGATTTCCACCTGATCCAGCCCGATGGTTTCGATGCAATGCTGGTAAGTCCAGGTATGCAGCGCTTCTTCATAGACTTGACGGGCTTGGTAGATCTGCAATTCCGGTGCGGTCATTTTTTCCATGACAGCAAGGCCGATATTGCGCATCGCCAAAATGTCAGAAGTGGTCAGGTAGGCGAGAACGTTTTCGTACACATGACGTTCGGCAGGGCTGAGATTGTGATGGTAGTCATGCACATCCTGCGCCATATTGATGTCGAGTGGCGTCCAATGGTTTTTGTTGGCATTGAGGAAAAATTCCCACGCCCACGGGTATTTGAACGGCGCGAGCTGGTTAATATCCCCACTGCCATTGATCACGCGCTTGTCATCGCTGCGGATCGGCTGTTGGGGTTTGAAAGGTTCTGTTGTGAACGTGTGGCGGGTAGTGCCGTGTGTGCTTCGCATGGTAGCGGCTTCGACAGTCCTGTCAGAAGCCGCTGCTGTTACCGCCGTTGCAAACGTCGCCGACTCCGCTGTCGGTTCAGTTGCAACTTGGGTTTTTGCGCTGCGCTCACTTGCATCTACCTCCACAGTAGGTTCATCAACAAAAGACTCATCAACCAATTTCAATGGTGGCTTGTGCCCATTTGTACGTGGCACGGAAGCCGCGAGGGGGTTATCCCAGTTCAATGTCATATTTTATCTCTCCTGAATGCTGAATGCCAACAAAACCGTTACGGCTTGAGTCTGGCAGGTGGTCATTTGGTGATGCAGGTTCTGGTTGCGTGGTTGCAGAATGTGCTCATATCTAATTACACTGGGGCAAAAAGCGTGGTTGTAGACAGTTTCGCTTGCAGCGTTTGCATAATCTGCTCCAGTTCAATCCGAGCCTCTGCCTGTAAGCCAAGACAAAGGCCAATGCCATCTGCATCCGTGCTTAATCGTGACCCCATCACAAGTTTGTACGACTGATCCGCCAGCCGATCCATACGATAAGCGTGCCAGTGCATGGAATCGCCAATGACTGCGGGGTTATGAAGGTGGTCAAACTTGAACTCACGTCCCATGTAATCCAGTAGTTTATCTTGCACAACCAGTACCAATTTCTTGTTTACATGCTCGAACGTCTGAATCTTATGGTGCATCTGCACAAGGATCGTTTTGGCAGTCATTTTCCAATTCATACCAAATGGCTTGTCTGAACTTTCGCCGTCATCAACACGAGGAACACCTAATTTCCTGAGCAAACGCTGACGCTCAGGCCATACCGTACCTGTCGTATCCAACGTTTGCAGTTCAATTCCGACGAAATCCTTAACTTTGCCGCTCTTTACCGAAACAAGAAAGTAATCAACACTGCCACCGGGAATGGCAACTTCCGAAACAATGTGCAACTCATTTCCCGGTTCATGCAACGTTAGCAAGTGCAGGCAATCGGTGAATATCTGGCGACGTTCAAGCAAACGGTTCGGGCAAATAATGATGGGAATTGGCTCTTTTCCATATAAAACCGCACAAGAACCGATGGCTGTGCTTGGATCGCTTTTGCGAATCTTGTAGCACTTTTTGCCTGCATACACGCATTGCTGTTCAGCAACCACCGCGTTCCAATCTACTTCAGGCTTGGTGACTGACTGACCAAATAATTCGACCACTTTACTCATAACAACCTTCCACACCTTTCTTGAGCAAATTCAAGATAACGCCGCGATATGTCGATACCGATGGATTTACGATTCAGGCTTTGCGCCGCTACGAGGGTTGTGCCTGTTCCGCAAAACGGGTCGAGCACGATACCCCCTTCAGGGCAAGTTGCCAATAGCGGGATACGGCACAAATCCACCGGATACGGCGCAAAGTGCTTTTCCCTGTTTTGGGTATCTTCGGGAAGGATGTCCCACACATCGCTGGGCTTGCTGCCATTGGGGTGATATTTGAGGAAATAGAATCCCTTGTCACGCAACTCTTTGGCACGACCAGAGAGTTTTTCACTATCTGAATGGGTAGTGCGTTGCTGCCCCCGAATAACCATTCTGAAATCGGCCAGACGGCCTTCACGAACTTCTCCCAGCATATTGTCAAGTGCGGTAAATGCAGCAGCTTTTTCAGTCGTAGACAATGCTGTTGAAAGTTCAAGCTGACGTTTGTAACGCACACCCGATACACCTGTAGCAGACACAATTGCGCCATTGACCACTTTGGTTTCACGCGGTTTGGAACGAATGGCATCAGCGTTGTAGTAGTAACCCTTAGCCTGCTTGACGAAGTGAAAAACATTTTCATGGGTATTGGCGAGACGGTCTTTAGTGTTGTCCATACCACCCTTCAGCTTGTTCCAGACAACATCGTTGCGCAAAATCCAACCTTGGTTATCCGTCAGTTCAAAGGCAACACGCCAAGGGATACCGACCAGCCCTTTACCGTTGTAGCTGTCACCAAGATTCAGCCAGAAGGAACCTTCTGGTTTCAGGACGCGCTTAATTTCAGCACAGATAGCAACCAGATTTTTCACGTAATCGCGGTAATCGGCTTCCTGACCGATGCCACCATTTTCGTATTCACGCTTGCCCCAGTAGGGGGGAGAAGTCATTACGCAGTCGATGCTTGCAGCAGGGAACTCACGTAAGGCAGACAGGGCGTTGCCCTGCAAAAACAAAGGGTTAATGGCAGTATTATGTTGATAAGTCGTAACAATTTGCTGATTTTTTTTATTATTCACTCGTTCAGTTTGAGTAGCAGGCACAACTCTAGTTGCCTGACCAACTGGACAAGCAAAATCATCAACACTGGCAAGCAACCCAATGGTTTTCATGCCGGGTTAGCCTGCAAACAAAAAGACACCACCCTCAGTGAGTGAAGGTAGATGATAGAATTCTTATGAAGAAAAAGCATAAATACTCATCACTGGCTTCGAGCTAATCGAAGATCAGAGAGCAATCTATCAAATAATGAATTTGCCCTAAGCTCTCCAAAAATGTATAACTACGCGGGTGATGAGCGTCCTGCTTTGATCAAAAACCAGTCAAAAGCGCCAACTTCTGACTGGGGTTAGGTTAACGCCTAAAGGCTCTACTTGTTACCGCTCAAAGTATTCAAGTAGAGTCTAATTTTTTGCATTCGAATCCATCATCCAATTTACGCCTCTATCGTATGTGTCCACTGCGGCACAAAATTCTGGGAAAGATAGCTCACCAGATTCTTATCACCATAAAAACGAATCTGACCACCTTGGCTATAAGCCAAGGCTGATTGATCAACTTGCAGCCCTGACATCCGGGCTTTAGCTGCCAACTGGCTTAATAGATTTGCATTATCGGTGCTAGAACCAGAACTGCATCGCGCATCAAATACTGCAAAGTTGATCCAGCCACCAGATGTAGAACGCTCACGTAAATGAGCTAAATTTATCTTCATACTAAAGTACTCTGACCTACTATTGAAAAAGGCTTTGGCACGAGGTCTTAAGCACCAAAGCCTTGAAAAAGTAATCTAAAGTAATCTACTGGCACGCTTCGCAGTCTGGATCAAGCAACGAACACGCCTTAGGCGCTTCCGAGCCTACCGATACCAGATTTGCCGCTCGCTTAATCCCCGCCACGCTATCCGCCGCCGAAGAATCATCCGAGCTGGTTTTTTCCGCGCCCGTAGCTCCCAGAGTACGCAGGTAATAGGTGGTTTTCAGCCCACGTACCCACGCCAGCTTGTAGAGGTTATCCAACTTCGTACCATTTGGCTCTTTCATGTACAGGTTGAGCGATTGGCCTTGGTCGATCCATTTCTGGCGGCGGCTGGCGGCCTCAACCAACCAGCGGGCGTCGATTTCAAACGCGGTGGCATACTTAGCCTTGAGGGCATCGGGCACACGGTCGAGCGGTTGCAAGGAACCGTCGAAGTATTTGAGGTCGTTGATCATGACTTCATCCCACATATCCAGCGCTTTCAAATCTTGCACCAGATACGGGTTGATGACGGTAAATTCGCCCGACAGATTGGATTTAACAAACAGGTTTTGGTAAGTCGGTTCGATGGATTGCGACACGCCGCAGATATTGGAAATAGTCGCGGTCGGGGCAATCGCCATCACGTTGGAATTGCGCATCCCTTGTGTTTTGACTTGATTGCGCAGTGTGTCCCAGTCCAGCGTTTGGGTGTGGTCGACGACGAAGTATTCGCCGCGCTCTTCGCCCAGCAGTTCCAGCGAGTCGATCGGCAGAATGCCTTTGCTCCACAACGAGCCGTTGTAGCTCGGGTATTTACCGCGTTCTGCCGCGAGATTACTGGAGGCACGAATGGCGAAATACGACACGGCCTCCATGCTTTGGTCGGCGAATTCCACCGCTTCAGTCGTCGCGTAGGCTAGGTTCATTTTGTACAGTGCGTCTTGGAAGCCCATGATGCCCATGCCGACCGGACGGTGGCGCAGGTTGGATTTCCGCGCTTGTGGCACGCTGTAGTAGTTGTAGTCGATAACGTTATCCAGCATCCGCATCGCGGTGGTGACGGTGCGCTCCAGCTTCGTCACATCGAGCTTGCCGTCAGTAACGTGCGCGGTCAGGTTGACCGAGCCAAGGTTGCAGTTATGTACCACTAAACCATTCGCCAAGAAATTGTGATCTTCTGCTAAAGCTAAATCAAAAACAGGCTTAATACCTTTCGACACGATACTAACAACAGCACTATGCTGAAAAGCGGCTTTAGTAGAAAGCCTCTGCAAACTATCGACCAATTTAACATGTTTGATTGGCGTTAAACTAAAACCAATAAATTTGGCAAAATTCAAAATAGACTCAGCGCCCTTAATTTCATATTGCCCCTGCCAACGGCCTTCCCGCCCACCCACTTCACAACCACGAATACGCCCATGTATACCGAATGGCTTCAGCAGTAACTGCACATCACGCAACAAATCAATACTGGCAGAAGATAGTGAAACGGTCACGCCACCTTTAACTTTACGCTCATCGGTCATAACACAACCATCCGCCGAAAATAAGCCGGACAGAAAACTAGCAATTTGGTTCGGCTCGGCTACTTTAATCGGAGAACCAATGTATTTAGCACCGCCTTTTGCGCGTACAAAACCGAAACGTTGCTCTACATAACGAATAAAACCTTCCCGTTGACTATGCCAATTCACTACACCGTTTGGCTGGGTATAAGGTCTGGGTACATATCCGTGAGGGGTGTTATTACCTAATTCAGAAGCCTGATGCCACTTATTGATAATAGGTAAGACAAATTGCTGTGCTTCTTGCTCATGGGGGCCGAAACAGACACCGTAACTGCTAGACATCCAGCCATCCCCCAACATCCAACCGGCTGCGGTGAAATCAGTATCCTGCTGACCCAACTCAGCATAAACAGGCTCAGTCGTTGGGCAAGCAATAAAATCGCCCGCCTGTAATTCCTTCAATTTTTTCCACTGATAGGTTTTTGGCTTATCATGATCGACTGGCATTTGTACCAAGAAAGGATGCTCTTCTGTCGCCTCAATCACAATGCCGCTTTTGGTCACTAATTCATAAACCAGCTTCTCACCCTGAACTAACAAACGTGCTTGTAAAAAGCGGGATTGCCGTTGAAGTTTTCCATCAAAAGGAACAAACACTTCGCGTCCATCACAATCCTCAATTGGCATCTGTCCATCGCGGGTTAAAACTTGTGTACCCGCTGGAAAACAAACGGCAATTTCATCGTCAGTCGTATGCAGCATTATTTCTGTGCATAAATTAGAGCTATGGACAACCCCTGTATGTTTGTTACTGTAACGGATATTGCAGGGATCTTTAAAAGTAATCCAAGGATGTCCTGTTTCAAAAATCATCCCCAACATTTTACGCCATAACTGCAAGGCAGGCAGTTTGCGGAATAACTTGATTTCGCCGCATTCAGTTTTAGCTTCGTATTCTTTGTAACGTGCTTCAAATGCTTTCCCCGTTAAATCATGCAGATCGGGGGCTTCATCTGGTGAAAACAATGTCCAATCCGCCTCTGCTGCTACCCGCTTCATAAACAAATCGGGAATCCAGTTCGCACTATTCATGTCATGAGTACGACGGCGCTCATCCCCAGTATTTTTACGCAGCTCAAGAAAATCTTCGATGTCGATATGCCAGGTTTCGAGGTAGGCACAAACAGCACCGCGCCTTTTTCCGCCTTGATTCACTGCTACCGCCGTATCATTCGCCACCTTCAAAAACGGCACGACCCCTTGCGACTTACCATTCGTGCCCTTGATATGCGCACCCATGCCGCGTACCCGTGACCAGTCATTACCCAAACCACCTGCGTATTTTGACAGCAAAGCATTATCTTTAATCGCGTCGTAAATCCCTTCCAGATTATCGCCAATCGTGGTCAGGTAGCACGAGGACAACTGCGGGCGCAACGTGCCAGAGTTGAACAGCGTCGGTGTGCTGCTCATGAAGTCGAAGCTGGACAACAGGTTGTAAAACTCAATCGCTCGGTCTTCGCGCTCGACTTCGTTAATCGCCAAACCCATCGCCACGCGCATGAAGAACACCTGCGGCAACTCAAAACGCACGCCATCATGATGCAGGAAATAGCGGTCATACAAGGTTTGCAAACCAAGGTAAGTGAACTGCAAATCGCGTTCCGGCTTAATCGCCGCCCCCAGCCTCACCAGGTCGTAACGCCCCAAATCATCCGCCAAACGTTCGACTTCCACCCCGATTTTGATGGTTTTTTTCAAAACTTCCGGGTAAAGCGCAATCATTTCATGTTGGGTCGCTTCAGTATGCTGGCCCTCAAGGAAGCTCAACGCTTCACGGCGCAAGCTATCCATCAACATCCGCGCAGCAGCCTGGGAATAATTCGGCTCGCGGTCAATCATCACACGGGTACTAATCACCAGAGCCGTCGCCACTTCTTTTTCGGAAATGCCATCGTACAGATTGCGCATGGTTGCGGTCATCACCTGTTCGGCGCTGACACCCTCCAAGCCATCCATCGCTTCTGCGACGATTTTGCGCAAGCGGTCTTCATCCAGTGGTTTCAAATCGCCGGAAGCCATTTTGACGTGGATAACATTCTCGGCTTTCTTGCCTTTTTTCTTATTCTTGGCATCCTTTTCAGCACGCAAACGGGCGCGTTCTGCACGGTATAGCACGTAACTCCGGGCTACTTTGTGTTCGCCTGCCCGCATCAAAGCAAGCTCGACTTGATCCTGAATATCCTCAATATGTACCATGCCACCTTCCGGGGTGCGACGCAGCAAGGCATCCACCACCTGCTCAGCCAACTTACCAACACTATCGTGGATGCGAGCAGATCCCGAAGCATTACTGCCCTCCACATCTAAAAATGCCTTAGTCATGGCAACCTGTATTTTGCTGCCATCGAAGTCTGTTACCTGACCATTACGGCGAATAACTTTACATTTTGAGGTGATTTTGAAGGTGACGGCAGCTTGCATTAACAATCCTTAATTAATATCGGTTTATTTTGAGCAAACACTATAGGATGTGCCTTATAGGATGGTCAAGCACAAGATATGGTCGAAATACCCGCCATTTCTGCTTGCTTTTTTCGATGATTTTACAAAACAGTGACTTGCCTGCATCCACTTGCGTCGTTTTTGCGTACAATCTTCTATGCCAGTTTTACTGAGCGTAAAACAACATTTTTACTCCAAGGAGATTGAGATTATGAAAACAAGTACATCCCTGAAACTCGCTTTAGGTACAACTTTAGCAACCGCTTTGACATTAGGTGCAACGGTCGCGACGGCTGAAAACCCGTTTGCTGCCAACACCCTCAGCAACGGCTACATGCAACTGGCAGAAAACAAAGCGGGCGGTGAAATGAAATGCGGCGCTGGCATGTGTGGTGCCAACATGAAAAAAGCTGACGGTGCAGCAGGTGAAGACATGCCTTGCCCGGCTGACGCTGACAAAGACAACATCGTCACCAAAGAAGAATTCATGGCTCACCATGAGAAAATGTTCACTGAAGCCGATGCCGACAAAAATGGCTCGCTTGATGCTGCTGAACGCAAAGCGCTGCACCGCAAAATGGGTGAAGGCAAATGTGGCGGCAAAGAAGCCAAGTGCGGTGGTGCAAAAGCTGACGACGCAGCTAAGCCAGCCGATGCTGCCGCCGTAGCCCCTGCTGCTGCTGCGACTACACCGGAAGCAACGACTCCGGCAGCAGCGACTCCGGCAGCAGCGACTCCGGCAGCAGCGACTCCGGCAGCAACGACTCCGGCAGCAGCGACTCCGGCAGCAACGACTCCGGCAGCAGCGACTCCGGCAGCAACGACTCCGGCAGCAACGACTCCGGCAGCAGCGACTCCGGCAGCAGCGACTCCGGCAGCAGCGACTCCGGCAGCAACGACTCCGGCAGCAGCGACTCCGGCAGCAGCGACTCCGGCAGCAGCGACTCCGGCAGCAACGACTCCGGCTACAACTGAAGAAAATAAATAAGCCATGCACAGCCCTGACTTACACGGGGCAGGCTTAGGTTTCCGGCGCGACCATCTGATCGCGCTGGAACAACAAGTCCCCGACTGCATTGATTTCTTTGAAATCGCCCCGGAAAACTGGATAGGCACTGACCCCGATAGCGCCAAACGCCTGCGGGCTTTCAGTGAACGCTTCCCGTTTGTCGTCCATGGGCTTTCCCTATCATTGGGTGGTTTAACCCCGCTGAATCTGGCATTTTTGCACGATCTCAAGCGCTTCATGCACGAACATCAGGTTCCGCTGTATACCGAACACCTGTCGTGGTGCTCTGACCACGGGCAATTGTACGACCTGTTACCCATCCCGTTTACGCAAGACGCTATTCAGCACACTGTCGCCCGCATCCGCCAGACGCAAGATGTACTGGGGCAACAAATCGCCATTGAAAACGCTTCGTTTTACCTGCAAGCCCCCATCAACGAGATGGACGAAGCCACCTTCATCAATAGCGTGCTAGAAGAAGCCGACTGCTTGCTGCATCTCGACGTGAACAACGTCTACGTCAACAGCGTCAACCACGCTTACGACCCTTACGCATTCTTACGCAAACTGCCCAAGGAACGGGTGGTTTATATACACACCGCCGGGCATTACCAGCAAGAAGCAAACCTGCTGATTGATACCCACGGCGCACCCGTCATCGACCCGGTGTGGGAATTACTGGACTTCACCTACGCCGAATTCGGGGTATTCCCCACCCTGCTGGAGCGCGATTACCACATCCCGCCGCTGGAAGAATTGCTGCCGGAAATCGAGCACATCACCCGCTTGCAACGGAAACACGCCGCATGAATGCCACCGAACAGTACCAACGCAGCTTTGCTGCCCACTTGCGCAACCCCGAGCTGAATCCGCCGCCACAAGGCGTGAATGCCGAACGTGCCGGGGTGTATGTGGAATTGCTGTTCAACAATGTGGAAGACTTCCTCAGTAGCTGCTTTCCGGTGGTACGCAGCCTTCTTGACGACACGCAATGGAACGGCTTGGTACGGCAGTTTTACGCGGAACATGCCTGTACTACGCCGTATTTCCGCGAGATTTCGGCAGAATTTGTGGAATGGCTCACTTCGGCTTCGCTCAGTGACCGATCGAGCGCGTTCGCTGAGCGCAGTCGAAGCGTGCCGTTTCTACTGGAATTGGCGCATTACGAGTGGGTGGAGATTCCGTTGACACTGGATAATAGCGTGATCGACTGGAGCACTATCGACCCGGAAGGCGACTTGCTGGAAGGCATTCCCGCACTAAACCCGGTGATGGTGCTGCAAAGCTATCAGTACCCAGTACACCGCATTAGCGCGGAAAACCAGCCGACTGAGCCGGAACCTACCCACCTGATCGTCTTGCGCGACCAGCAGAATACAATCCAGTTTGTTACGCTGAATCCCGCGACTGCCCGGCTGGTACAACTGTTGCAGGAAAAGCTGAGCGCCCGCGAGGCCATTTTCCAGCTTGCCGAAGAAATGCAGCACCCTGAGCCTGAGCAACTTTTGGCATTTGGACAGCAAATTCTTGCACAACTCAAAACCCAAGATGTTGTGCTGGGCGTATTCAGAAATTAATCAATTACGTTCAACGTTCAGTAAATGTATTCCCTCCCTATTCTGTTTTGCTGCTTGATTGCTGAACTTTATGGTATATTTTTTATCCATACATATTATTTATTGGGGTTAAGGGGAGATTAGAGATGGATACAGTTGGCTTGGCGCTGAATTTGGCACATCGGATAGCAACGCAAAGAGACCACATCAAAACAGAAGAGGCCACCAAGACAGCTCTGATACTGCCGTTTATCAAATTGCTGGGATACGATCTTTTCAACCCTGAAGAAGTGATACCAGAATTCACAGCCGACGTAGGTATAAAGAAAGGAGAGAAAGTCGATTATGCCATCAAAAAGGATGGCGTGATCGTCATGCTAATCGAATGCAAATGCTTGGGATCTGATCTTAGCAAAGAACACGCCTCCCAATTGTTCCGCTACTTCACGGTGACAGATTCTCGGCTTGGTGTACTAACCGATGGGGCAATCTACCGATTTTATTCCGACCTTGAACAGTCAAACAAGATGGACTCGCGCCCATTCTTTGAATTTGACCTGCGTAACTTTCGGGAAACCGAAGTCGAAGAGCTGAAAAAATTCTCCAAAGAATCCTTCTCGCTTAGCAATATTCTTGCGACAGCCAGCAGCTTGAAATACTTGCGGGCGGCCAAACGCATCATCACAGATGAGATAGCTGACCCCAGTATCGACTTTATCAAGTTCGTCGCCTCAAAAGTCCATGATGGGCGGATGACTGCGCCCGCTCTTGAAATGTTCAAGCCGATCATCCACGCCGCCTGCCAACAGTTTCTAGACGAAAAAATGGATGAATGCCGGAAAGACACACTGACCACACCAGACAAAACTGAGCCATTGCTTGGGGTAGACACACTGCAAACCGAGCACCAACCAAGCACTAAAGGTTGGATCGTAACGACAGCAGAAGAGATTGAAGGTCACCAAATTGTAAAAGCAATCGTGCGCCAAGCAGTCGATGCCAGCCGCGTAACCATGCGTGATACCCAAAGCTATTGTGGGGTATTACTGGACGACAACAACCGCAAGCCAATTTGCCGACTCTACTTCAATAATTCCCAGAAATACTTGGCTGTGTTTGATAAAAAACAAGAGCAACGCATCCCCATTAAGAACTTGGACGAAATATACCAACACGCAGACCGGATGCTGACAACAGTCAAAGGTTATGAAGCTTAAAAAGCCCTCATGATTGCGATGGGCAACCAACGTAAATTAAGCGGCAAATATGGAAAAATAATGGAGATTGCCCAATAAGCAATTTCGCCTTCTATCAGCAAATACGTGCCAGTATCGGTAACTTCTATGCTTACTGATCAATGGAATGTGCTATCTAGAGAGTACATTCCTTATTGAAGGCATTGCCCCCTATGCATATCACTTCGCAACTTCCCGCCCTACTCATTGTTTTGGCTGTGTTAAGCCTGCTCAACGGCTGCACGGCAATTCCCCCAGCCAAGGAAACCGAAACCCAAAGCGTTCAAGAAGTCGCCAAAGAGGCCATGAACTCCACGGGTAAACTCAGCAAGGAACAGGTTGATGCCCTGATCCGCGCTAACGCCGCCTGCCGACCATGACGACAAGCCCTGATACCATGCAGACACTTGCTACCTTTTTAATCAGTTGGTGGGTCAGACCTAAGAAACCCGGTACAATCCCTCATTCCGCCATTATTGCGTGAACTGAGTGGCTGTTAGGAGGAGTGCTTATGTTGAAAGGAATGACTTCCCAGCGTTTGCTGGCGCTGTTCGCGGCGGGCGTGGTGCTGTTTAATTTTCCGCTGCTGATGTTGTGGGATCATGAAGTGCAAGTCTGGGGTATCCCGCTGTTTCCGCTCGGCTTGTTTGTGGTGTGGGCAGCCCTGATCGCGGCGTTGGCGTGGGTGATGGAAACGAGGGAGGGCTAGCCGATGGTAGCACCTGCGCTGGTGGTTGGCGTGACCTTGGCTTATTTACTGATCCTGTTTGCGGTGGCTTATTTTGGTGATAAGCGGGCGGAAGCGGGGCGTTCGGTGATTGCCAGCCCGTGGGTGTATGCGCTGTCGATGGCGGTGTATTGCACGGCGTGGACATATTTCGGTAGCGTCGGGCGGGCGGCGAATGCCGGGGTGTGGTTTCTGCCGATTTATCTGGGGCCGATGTTGGCGATGATTCTGGCGTGGCTGGTGGTGCGCAAGATGATCCGTATTGCCAAGACTTACCGGATTACCTCCATTGCGGACTTTGTGGCGAGCCGTTACGGGAAAAGCCCGTTGCTGGCGGGGCTGGTGACGCTGATTACCGTGGTGGGGATCGTGCCGTACATCGCGCTGCAATTGAAGGCGATTGCCAGCGGCTATGCCGTGCTGACCTTACCGGTGGGGCAGTCGATGGCAACACCGGCGGACTGGTGGGCGGATGGGGTGTTGTACATGGCCTTGGCGCTGGCGGGTTTTACGATTGTGTTTGGCACGCGCCATCTGGATAGCAGCGAACGTCACGAGGGCATGGTGGCGGCAATTGCCTTTGAGTCGGTGGTGAAATTGCTGGCGTTTTTGCTGGTGGGGGCGTTTGTTACCTACGGCATGTTTGGCGGCATGGGCGATATTTTCAGCCAAGCCTTGGCGCAAGATAATCTGAAATATTTGTTGGCGTTTGATCAGGGGCAGCCGTTTGCCTATTCGCAGTGGTTTACGTTGACGCTGCTGGCGATGTTGTCGGTGGTGTTTTTACCGCGCCAGTTTCAGGTGATGGTGGTGGAAAATGTGGATGAGCGCCATCTGCGGCGGGCGGTATGGGTATTTCCGCTGTATTTGTTGCTGATCAATATTTTTGTGCTGCCGATTGCCTTGGGGGGCTTGCTGTATTTCGGGGTGGACACGGTTGACCCGGAAACCTTTGTGTTGTCGTTGCCCTTGGCGCAGGGGCATAACTGGCTGGCGCTGGTGGCGTTTGTGGGTGGCGTTTCCGCTGCCACCGGCATGGTGGTGGTGGAGGCAATTGCGGTGTCAACGATGGTGTGCAATGACTTGGTGATGCCTTTGCTGTTACGTACCCGGCGGTTTGGGGAACGTTCCGGGGGGGATTTGACCGGCTTGTTGCTGGGGATTCGCCGTACCGCGATTGTGCTGATTTTGTTGCTGGGCTATGTGTATTTTCATTTGGCGGGCAATACTTACGCGCTGGTCAGCATTGGTTTGATCAGTTTTGCGGCGGTGGCGCAGTTTGCTCCGGCGGTATTGGGCGGCATGTATTGGAAAGGCGGTACGCGCAACGGGGCATTGGCGGGTTTGCTGGCGGGCTTTGTGTTGTGGACGTATACGCTAATGTTGCCGTCGTTGGCGAAGTCGGGCTGGGTGTCGGCGGATTTCTTAGAGTATGGCCCGTTGGGGATTGCTTGGTTGAAACCGGAAGCGTTCCTGGGGCTGGTGGGGATGGATAACTTGAGCCATGCTCTGTTCTGGAGTTTGTTTGCCAATATAAGCGCGTATGTGTGGGTATCGTTGTGGCAACGCCCGGCCGCGCGGGAAGCTAGCCAAGCCTTGCTGTTTGTGGATGTGTTCCAGCGTACCTCTGTGGCGCACCCGGTGTTCTGGCAGGGGCAGGCGAAAGTCACCGATTTGTTGCACCTGACCGGGCGTTTTCTAGGGGAGGCGAAGACGGAACGCTTGTTTGCCGATTATGCCCAGCAAGTCGGTGTATATGATATAGGGCAAATACCCGCTGATGCGAAACTGGTACACTTTGTCGAGACGCAGTTAACGGGTGCGATTGGCAGCGCGTCGGCGCGGGTCATGGTGGCTTCCGTGGTGGAAGAGGAGGCGCTGGAGCTGGATGATGTGATGCGTATTCTGGAAGAGGCTTCGGAGTTGCGGGTTGCGCTCGAAAAGCTTAAAAGTCTGGATCATTTGAAAGATGATTTCATGTCATCCGTGACCCATGAATTGCGTACCCCGCTGACCTCGATCCGCGCCCTGACCGAGATGATGCAGGATGACCCTGAGATGGAGCTGGAGCAACGCCAGCAATTTCTGGGAATTGTGGTGGCAGAAACCGAACGCCTCAGCCGTCTGGTTAATCAGGTGCTGGACATGGCCAAGATCGAAGCGGGTCATGCCGAATGGCACAACAGCGACGTGGACATGCGCGAGATAGTGCAACAGGCAGTCAACAGCGTGGCGGGAACCTGCCGGGAACGTGGCATTGCCTTGCAGACCGAGCTGCCGCCACAGCTTGCGCCCTTACGTGCCGATGCGGATCGGCTGGTGCAAGTGGTACTGAACTTGCTGTCGAATGCCATCAAGTTTGTGCCCGAAGGCAGCGGCAAAATTGATGTGCGGGTGCGGGATAGCGCCGCCGGTGTTACTGTCGAGGTGCAGGATAATGGCATGGGCATTGCCCCGGACAAGCACGCGCAGGTGTTTGAAAAATTCCGGCAAGTGGAAAATGCTGCCGGTTCCCAACAGGGAACGGGGCTGGGTTTGCCCATTAGCCGCCAGATTGTTGAGCATTTTGGCGGGCGTATGTGGCTGGCGTCGCAAGCAGGAAGAGGAGCCTGCTTCAGCTTTTTCTTGCCGAGGTAATTATATGGAGAGAGGAGAATTAGAATGACTAAAACTGTACTGATTGCAGATGACGAACCCAACATCCTGATTTCGCTGGAATACTTGATGAAGCGCGAGGGCTACCGCGTACTATTGGCGCATGATGGGCAAGAAGCGTGCGACCTGATTGCCAGCGAGCACCCCGATATGGTGCTGCTGGACGTGATGATGCCGAAAAAGACCGGCTTTGAGGTGTGCCATGCCATCCGCGCCGATGAAACCTTCAAGGCCATGCCTATCCTGTTGCTGACCGCCAAGGGGCGCGATACCGATGTCGCCAAAGGTCTGGCAATGGGGGCGAATGATTACATGATCAAGCCGTTTTCCACCAAAGAGTTGGCGCAAAAAGTGCGTGAATGGCTGGAGAGTGCAGCATGAGGCGCGTGGATTGGCGGGTGGTGATGGGTGTCGCCGGTATTGGGGCGATTTGTCTGGTGTGGTTGCTGGCAACCGGCGGCTTGATCTGGTCAACGCTGGATGAGGCGGGGCGCACCATCCTCAAAGACACGCTGGGTGAACGCATCATGCTGTTGCTGCTGATGTGGGCAGTGTCGCTGCTGGCAGTGGGTGCAGCCTTGCGCTGGATGGTGTCGTATTTCATGACAGCCCCGGCACGCTTGGCAGAACAGGCGCAAGTGTTGCTGGGTACAAACGTTAAGCGCCAGTTGGAACCGACCGGCAGTGCCGAAAACCGCCGCTTGACCGACTTGTTTAACCAGTTGGTGCAACAACGCGAAGCCTTGCGGGAAGAAATGGATGTACGGGTTGCCGAGGCTGCTCGTAATACCGAACAGGAAAAAAACCGCCTCGCCGCGCTGATGTCGGAACTCACCAAAAGCGTGGTGGTGTGCAATCTCGATGGGCGCATTTTGCTGTACAACAACCGGGCGCGGATGCAGTTTCGCAAGCTCTCGCAAGCACCCGGTGTGGCGGGCGGTGGCGAGTTGATCGGCTTGGGGCGTTCGGTTTACGGCGTGTTTGATCGTAAGTTGGTGGCGCACGCGCTGGAAAATATCCAGCACCGTTTGCAGCGTGGGGCAGCCGCGCCTTCCGCACAATTCATTACTACCACGCCGTCGGGGCAGTTGTTGCGGGCGCAAATGGCGCCGGTACGTGCCGTGCAGGAAGCTGATACCGCCGCTCCGGCGACAATGACGGGTTTCGTGTTGATGCTGGATAATATTACCCGCGAATTTGAAGCACAGGCGCGTCAGGATCATATCCTGCATACCCTGACCGAACGCAGCCGTGCCGCGCTGGGCAATATGCAGGCCGCGCTGGACGTGCTGGAATACCCCGATGTGGAACCCGAGATGCGTGAGCGCTTGCTGACGGTATTGCGGGAAGAAACGGGTGGGCTGGGCAACCGTTTGCGCGAACTCAAGTCTTCAGCGCTGGATAGCACGGTATTGCGTTGGCCGTTGGAAGACATGCTGGGCGCGGATTTGGTGGCCGCCGCCATCCGCCGCATTGAAGCCTTGGGTGGTTTGACGGCGGTGGAAGCCGGGGTCGATGATTCGCTGTGGCTGAAAGTGGAAAGCTTCTCGCTGTTGCAAGCTTTGTCCTACCTTGCGGAACGTTTGCGGCAAGAATGCGTGATCAGCACGGTGCAATTGCGCCTGAGCATGGGTACAGGCCGCGCCCAACTCGATTTGTGCTGGACGCCAAGCGCCGCCAAGCTGACCGATAAAGTCGTGCCGGGTTGGGAACATGATCCAATGCGTTCCGGGGGCGAAGATACCTCGCTGACGATTCAGGATGTGGTGGAACGTCACGGTGGCGCGTTCTGGTTTGAACGCGAGCCTGAGACGGGCACAACCTTTTTCCGCTTCCTGTTGCCGCTGGCAGCACCGCAAGAGCAACTCGATTCCGCCAGTCTGGTGCAGAATGAGAGCCGCCCGGAATATTACGATTTCGACCTGTTCCAACCATCCGCGCAAAGCCGTTCTTTGGAAGACAGCCGTTTGAGCGAGTTGTCGTTCACGGTGTTTGATACGGAAACCACCGGGCTTGACCCGGCCAATGGTGATGAAATCATCCAGATTGCAGCGGTGCGGATTGTGAATGGCAAGCTGTTGCGCAATGAGAATTTTGACCAACTGGTTGACCCGAAACGTAATATTCCAGCGATTACCATCCCGATTCACGGGATTACGCCGGAAATGGTGCACGGGCAGCCGACGATCGACAAGGTTTTGCCTGCTTTCCATCAGTTTGCGCAAGACACGGTGCTGGTGGCACACAATGCCGCGTTTGATATGCGTTGCTTGCAGGTGAAGGAAAAAGTCACCGGCTTGGTGTTCGATCATCCGGTGATGGATACGCTGCTATTGTCGGCGGTAGTGCACCCCAATCAGGAATCGCATCGGCTGGAGGCGATTACTGAACGTTTCAATATCAACATTCTGGGGCGGCATACGGCGCTGGGGGATGCAATGGCGACGGCGGAAGTGTTTATGCACTTGATCCCGTTATTAGAGGAAATGGGTATTTATACGCTGGGGCAGGCGCGGGAAGCCGCCCAGAAAACCTATTATGCGCGTTTGAAATATTAGGGTTGACCTTGACTTGGATTCAGCTTAGCTTATCTGATTAATTAAATTTTAGAGCGGAACCAAGATGGCACGTATTACAGTTGAAGATTGTCTGGGTCATGTCGAGAACAATTTTGCACTGGTGTTGAAAGCGGCGAAACGCGCCCGTGACATTTCTCACGGCGCTCAACCGCTGGTGGCGGAGGAAGGCGACAAGCCAACCGTCATCGCCCTGCGCGAAATTGCCGAAGGCTTGTTAGACCAGAAGCCGGTGGTGATTGCCACCACTACAATCGACGATTAATACCAACTAAAGAATACCCGCCTGGCAGTTACCCTTCGCGGGTATTTTTTTGAGGTTGCTTATACAGCTTGACCTGATTCGCTCAGTGAGGATGTTATATGTCAGATGACAATTCATACCTTGGGCCAGCTCCCGATGAGCACGGGCAGGAATCCCACAACATGGGGGATGGCCTCCATGAGTCCGGCGAATCCAGTGCGTTCGACGTGGCAGATGTGCGGTCAGAGGTATCTGCTGAACCCCCGGAGTTACTACCTAAACCCAAAACCCTGAACGGTGTTTTTCGTGCCAACGATTTAATGCAGTTGGTCGAGCGTTATATGGACCCGACAGACACTGGCAAGGTTTACGCGGCCTTTTTGCTGGCGGCGGAAAAGCACGAAGACCAAATGCGTGCTGATAAAACAACCCCCTACATTACCCACCCGTTGGAAGTCGCCCATACCCTCGCTTTGTGGTATTTGGATGTGGATACCATTTGTGCGGCGTTGTTACACGATGTTCCCGAAGATACCGACTTCACCAATGAAGAGGTTGTTGCCCATTTTGGCGCTACGGTGGGTCATCTGGTTGAGGGTGTCACCAAACTCAAACGTAACGATAAACTGCCGACCAAGCAGGCGGTCACGATTGCCAGTTATCACAAGATGATGCAGGCCATGACCGAGGATTTTCGGGTGGTGCTGGTCAAATTGGCTGACCGTTTACACAATATGCAAACGCTGGGTAATGTGTCGCCAGACAAGCGGCGGCGGATAGCACAGGAAACGTCCACGACCTATGTGTCGTTGGCGCGGCGTATGGGGATGAACATTATCCGCCGTGAATTGCAGTGGCTGTCTTTTCAGGGCTTATACCCGTGGCGTAGCAATATTCTGAAGCGGGCGCTGGATAGCTATCAGGCTGAAAACCGACAAAAGCACGCGCAAATTTTCAATAGTGTTGCCGATGCGCTGGCAGTCAGCATTCACAGTAGCAGCGTATTGATGTGGGAAAAAAACCTGTTTCGGGTGTATGAGCAGTCGCGCCGCAAAAAGCTGCCTATCCGCCAACAATGTGATGTGCTGGAACTCAGTGTGCAAGTGGCTGATCGGGAAGATTGCTATCGGGCACTGGGCATTATCCATCGTTTGTTCAAGCCGCGACTGGGTATGGTCAGGGACTTTATTGCTGCCCCCAGAGCGCATGGTTTTCAGTCATTGCAGACGACTGTAACCGCCTCCAATGAGCAGGTGGTGCGATTCCAGATTCAAACCCGCGATATGTATCAGGTCGCACAACTGGGCGTGGCGGCACACTGGAATCATGCTTCGGGGGTACATGCGTACACTCAAGGTGTGTTTGATGGCTGGATCGAGCAAATCAAAGCGTTTGACAGTCAGGCACAAAATGCCGATGAATTTTATGCCGCCATGCAGGGTGACATGTTCCAGACTGAAATTTATGCTTATACCCCGGAAGGGGATGTCAAAGAGCTGCCGCGTGGCGCAACGTTGGTCGACTTTGCTTACGCGGTACATACCGAATTGGGGCATCGCTGCAAAGCCGCCAAGGTGGATGGCGTGTTGCGTTGGTTAGGCGCGCGAGTGCCGAACAATATGGCAACGATTGAAATTATCACGGGCGACCAACCGAATCCTGACCCATCTTGGCTGGATTTCGTCAAGACCAGCAAGGCCATTTACGCGATCCGCAGTTGGCTGCGTCAGCATGATGTTGTGCCGGAAAGTAATGAAAATGGCTCGGGGCAAAAACTGTCAGTGGGTATCGTGGTTGAGGTGCGTGATGTGAAAGGCGTGTTGCGCCTGATCACCAAATGCCTGGATGGGCTGGATGTGAATATTGTTGACTTGAAGATCAGTGGCGAGGGGCGCATCCAGCAGGATGCCTTTACGCTTCAGGTAAATAATTTGGGGCATTTACAAGAGGTCATTCGTCAGCTAAAACGTATACCTAATGTATTGAATGTAAGCAAATCGACGAAATAAAGGATTTCCATGAACAAGACCATCATTTCTACGACTGACGCACCGCAAGCGATTGGCACTTATTCACAGGCCGTGCGGGTGGGTGACACGGTGTACCTTTCCGGGCAAATTCCGCTGGTTCCCGCCACTATGCAAATGGTCGAGGGTGATATTGCGGCACAAGTGCGTCAGGTTTTCGAGAATTTGGCGGCGGTGGCCAAGGCGGCGGGTGGTTCCCTGAATGATTGCGTGAAAGTGCATGTGTTCCTGACCGACTTAGTGAATTTCCCGGTGGTTAATCAGGTGATGAGCGAATTCTTTGCCGAACCTTATCCGGCGCGTGCTGCTATCGGTGTTGCGGCATTACCGCGTGGCGCACAAGTGGAAGTCGATGCCATTATGGTGTTGGGTTGAGTACGCCTGACGGGCAGGTTCCGTACAAGCTGGCTACGATTGATCTGGGTTCCAACAGTTTCCATATGATCGTGGTGCAGATTGACGCTTACGGGCAGGTCAATGTGCTGGATCGCTTGCGTGAAGCGGTGCGTCTGGGCGGTGGGCTGGATGCGAAAGGTAATTTGAGCAAGGAAGCGCAGCAGCGGGCGCTGGATTGCTTGCGGCGCTTTGGTGAACGCATCCGCGATTTTCCATCTGAAAATGTCGCGGCGGTCGGTACGAATACCCTGCGTCTGACCAAAAATTCTCGCGATTTTTTGCACCAGGCGGAATCAGCGTTGGGGCATCCGATTGCGGTGATCAGCGGGCGTGAAGAGGCGCGGCTGATTTACCTCGGCGTGGCGCACTCCCTCGCTAAAGACCAGCAGGGCAAGCGCTTTGTGATGGACATTGGGGGCGGCAGTACCGAGCTGATTATTGGGCAAGGTTTCGAGCCGCTGCATCTGGAAAGCTTGCGGATGGGTTGCGTCAGCAGCACACGGGCATTTTTCCCGGATGGCAAGCTGAACAAAGCCTGTTGGGACAAGGCGATTACCGCTGCCTTGCTGGAATTGCGCCCGATCAAGGCGGCTTACCGGACGATTGGCTGGGAGTCGGCGACGGGCGCTTCCGGCACTATCCGTGCGGTGAAAAAGGTGATCCAGCAGACCGGGCTTGCGCCTTACGGGATTACGCTGGAACACATGTACCAAGTGCGTGACATGATGATCGAGGCCGGGCACATCGACAAGCTCAAGCTGGCGGGGCTGAGCGATGAGCGCAAGCCGGTGTTTGCCGGTGGTTTGGCGGTGCTGATTGCGGTGTTTGAAGCGCTGAAAATTGACCGAATGTCGGTGTCGGATGGGGCATTACGCGAAGGGCTGGTATTTAATCGGTTGGAACGTTACCAGCATGATGACATTCGCGACAAGACGGTCAGCGTCTGGCAGCAACGCTTTCAGGTGGATCAGACGTATGCGGCGGCGGTACATGCGACGGCATTCAAGTTGTTCAACCGTTGCCGCGATGACTGGAAATTGCCGGGGCATTTGGTGGAATTGCTGGGCTGGGCGGCCGATTTACACGAGTTGGGGCTGGCTGTTTCGCATTCCAGCTACCATAAGCATGGCGGCTATTTGCTGGAATATGCTGATTTTCCGGGGTTTTCCAATGAGGAACAGCGTTGGTTGAGCGTATTGGTGCGCACCCATCGCCAGAAAATTTCCGCCAAACTGTTCAATTTGCTGGACTCAGAAGATTACCAGAATGCGCTGTATTTGAGCGTATTGTTGCGGCTGGCGGTGTTGTTGCACCGTTCGCACAAGGATATTGCCCCGCCGATTGATCGCATCAAGTTAGGCAAGAATTACATTGAATTACGCTTTCTGGATGATGTCAAAGCCGAGAAGCCCTTGCTAATGGCGGATCTGGAACGCGAGCAGGCGTTTTTGAAAGCAGTGAAGGTGGAGTTGGTGTTTTAGAGGGTATAAAACCTAATCCAACCTATCCAAGACAATCCATTTTGGATAGATTCTAAAAAGATCAGTGGTAGTGGATCATGACAGGGGAAAAAATAAGTGTTTCAATGCCTGAGCCTGAAGCCGTCCCAGCAGTGAAAATGAAACGCTTGACGCTGGGTGTGTCGGAAGACCTGCACCGTAAAATTAAATCAGGCTGCGCTAACCATGGTGTAAAGATGGCGGATGAGATTCGCGTATTGCTGGAGGCTCATTTTAGCCAATGACCCGAAAACCAAAACGGGTGGTAAAACCACCACGAGCCACCACACTGCCGAAACGGGCAGTAAAACCACCAAAACAGTTAACCAAGCCATTGCCAGCTAAGGCCAAACCACGCCAGCAACGGAAGCCGAAGGCGGTTAAGGTGGACGAATTAGCGTTGTTGGATCGTGTGCTGGACTATCTGGGCAACTACATCTTGATCGTGCTGGTATCTGCTGCTGTAGTGGGGTTGGCTTACTTGTTCACACTAATCCCGTAGGCTATCGTTTGACTGTCCGCTGAACGGCTGCTATTTTTTGCTACATTTTAGTACAAATCACCGTTACTTTTGTTTATACTCTGTCGCTGATTGTGATTTTCATGAGGCAAGTTTGCCCTTAATTGCTTGCCACTTTGGGTGTCCTCAACATTGTTGTGGATGCTCTTTTTATTGTTACGGGCATGATGGCTACAGCCCCACTACCACAAAAACCTGCTCTGATGATACAAACGAATGTCGTTACTTGCCCCCGTTGCAGGGCAACTGCCCGCCATACTTACCCCAGTTGGTGGAAACGCTTGTTTTCAAGCGGAATGGGGCTCTACCACTGCTCTGCTTGTGCGCATCGTTTCTGGACTTATCGATAAGCCTTGAAAACGGCCTGTCCTATCCACTTTCAAAATGAAAGCGTAGAGGTGTGGATAGACCAAACCCTCATGGAGCTATTGGCTTCACTGTTAGGCGAACGCCCCGGCACGGATGCTGCTAAGTTCGCTACCCGCCGTTGGTTAGGCAAAGCAGTACGCAAACGCTTTGGGCATATACTGCAACCGGGTCAACCTGTGGAGGAGTGGGCGCGGATTTGCCTGCTGGATGCGGTGATTGCAGGGAAGGGGCTGTAGCCATTAAGCACAAATAGCCTCAATACCTCTTGCTTTATTTTCTGTTAAAAATAAGTCACACAGAGTAGCCCTCCTGGTAGAAACGGCTTGGAGAAACAGGTGAACACTTGATCAGGTTGCGCGGCAAACCCCGTCCTTCAGGTCGGGGAGGATAGCGCGGGTGGCGAAGCCGCCCGATGTTCGGTAGTTTTGTCGGATAATCCGCGCAGTTTAACGCAGAATACCCACTCAAACCGCTCTTGTTTAGCTACACTCCGAAGATGCAACGACACCAAGCCTTCAAATACGAACTCATGCCCAATGGTGAGACGCAGCGTCATCTGCGCCGTTATGCGGGTTCGTGTCGCTTCGTGTACAACAGGGCGTTAGCGTTGCAGCAAGCCAACCATGAAGCGGGTGAAAAATTCATCGGTTACGTCGCAATGGCCAAGCACCTGACAGCATGGCGCAACGGTGTGGAAACCCCGTGGCTGAAAGATTCCCCTGTCCATCCCCTGCAACACACGCTCAAAGATCTCGACAAGGCTTACCAAAACTTTTTCGCCAAACGTGCCGACTTCCCCCGTTTCAAGCGCAAGGGCAGTGGTGACAGTTTCCGTTACCCTGACCTCAAACAAATCAAGCTCGACCAAAGCAATGGCCGCATTTTCCTACCCAAACTCGGCTGGATACGCTACCGCAACAGCCGCGATGTGCTGGGAGAACTGCGCAATGTCACGGTTTCCAGCAAGGGCAGCCAATGGTTTGTCAGCATCCAAACTCAGCGCGAAGTGGAATTGCCAGCCACACCCGCAACCACTGCTATCGGTATTGACCTTGGGATAGCGCGTTTTGCGACGCTCTCCGATGGCACATGGATGGAATCGCGTAACAGCTTCAAGAGCAAACAAGCCAAACTCGCCAAATACCAACGGCGCATGGCGCACAAACAAAAGTTCAGCAACAACTGGAAAAAAGCCCAAGCCAACGTCCAAAAAATTCACACGCAAATCGCCACCGCCCGCCGCGATTTCCTGCACAAGGCGACGACCACGCTCAGCCAAAACCACGCGTTCGTGTTCATCGAAGATTTGCAGGTACGGAATATGTCGAAGTCAGCGGCAGGCACAGCGGAAAACCCCGGCAAGAACGTTGCCCAGAAATCTGGCTTAAACAAAGCCATTCTCGACCAAGGCTGGGGTGAATTTCGACGGCAACTTGACTACAAGCTGGCATGGAAAGGCGGGATGTTGTTTGCCGTGCCGCCGCATTATACCAGTCAAGAATGCCCAGAATGCGATCATGTGTCGGCAGATAACCGCCAGACGCAAGCCAAGTTTGTGTGCGTGAAATGCCACTATGAAAATCATGCCGATCATGTCGGCGCGATCAATATCAAAGAGCGGGGATACCGCTTGTTAGCCTGTGGAGATGCGGCCTTAAGCCGCTCGATGAAGCAGGAACCCACCGAAGTCAGTCAGCTATCTAGCTGAATGCAGTAGGAATCCCCTTCCTTTAGGGAGGGGAGGATGTCAAGACCACTTCCCCTTTTTCACCTGAGCATTGGATGCCAGGCTCTTTTGCCCGGTGTTCACTAGGCTGGCTCTGCTGAAAACATTCACAATTTTTATTTACAGTTGCTTGAAACTGCTTTAGTGTAGTTTACCATCTGTTTGATAAAAATAATATTAGAGGGGAAAGTTGGATGGATGATGTTATGTTGCGGCTGATGGCGGATGAGATTGCTGCCTTGTTATGTAAATATTTGCCTGAGGGAAAAAATGTGGCACTGCGGGGGGATTCTGTCAGCATGAAAAGCAAGACTTGTACTCAAGTGTTCGCGTTCACGCCAGAACAAGGCGGGGTGTTTTCGGTGAGTGCGGAGCTGGTGCGTCCACCGCCTGTACCGGGCAGCCTGAACCTGAAGTGCGTGACCTCTAATTGACACCCTCCTTGAAGCGGGGAAAATCGGCACGCTGGGCAAAGAAGTTTTTGTACGCTTTTTCCAAATCCTTCTCAGCAGCTCATGCTGCTACTGATAGAAAACAATACAGGCTGGATCATGATGTCAACGCACTGGCACAGATTTGGAGCTAAAGTCGCCCAACTGCTCCATAAACACCGTGGCATAAGACCCCGGCGGCAGCTCAAAGGAAAGCTGCACGGTTTCCGCATCCAGCACCTCAAAGCCGACCTCACCCACCTTGATACGCAAGGCACGGCGTTCCTGCTTCAAACCCTGCTTTTCCAACCCCGCACAGAACACCGGGAACAACGCTGTTTGCGCAGCTTCCAATTCGCGGGCTTGCGCTTGGGTATCCAGCTCGCCCCGCCCCCACAATGCGCCGGTGGGGTGAATATCCAGCGCATCCAAACGCGGCTGAATGGTGGCATCCGCCACATCATCGGCAAACCACGCATTACCACCCTCGAACATAAACACATCACCCGGCAGACGCTGATTCCACGTCCCCGTTCTCACCCGCTCCGCCAGAATGTAGTTAAACATCCACGAACGCGCCGCCGACAAGTAAAGGCTACGCTGGGTACGCTGCTTGGGAGCGATGCCTTCCGCAAACCACCGTTCCGCCTTGCGCAAATTGCCAAAGTTGTGCCCGAAACGCTGTTCGCCGTAATAGTTGGGAATCCCCTGCTGGCTGATTTGCTGGCAAAGGGCAGCCGCTTCGGCAAAATCGCCAGTGCAATGACGCAAAGTCAGGCTAAAATGGTTGCCACTGAGCGCACCCCGGCGCAGTTTCTTGTCGTGGCGCGACTGGGCGAGGATTTCAATTTCAGGCGGTAAGGCGGCAAAGTCCGGGTCATCCCTGCCCGGCAGTTGCAGGCTAAACCACTGGGTTGTGACCGCATGGCGATCTTTCAACCCAGCGTAACTCACATCCTTGCCCGAAATACCGGCACAACGGGCAAGCTGATTACCTACCCAATCGGTGTTTGCGCCCGTTTTGCGCACTTGCAACCACAAGTGTTCGCCTTCGCCGGAAAGCGCGAAGTCCATTTGCTCATCCACGATAAAATCAGCGGGCAAGACGCGAAAATGCCCAGTCAAGGGCGCGGGGTAGGCTGTCGGAAAGCCTGAAGTGTCGTATGGGGTTTGATTCATCTGGGAACTATACCAGCCAGAGGGTGAGGCTTAACAGTAGCCCGTGCAAGATCATGCTGGCGATGGTCATTTTAATCGCCGGTTCCAGCAAAGCGGGTTCAGCGGCATGGGCACGCAGGCTAAGCCCCGCTTTGAACGCCAGCACCAACGGTAACAGGCTCAGCAAAGACCACAATGGCAACAGGGCGGTACTCACCAGCAACAGCACAATGCTGGCCGCCAACGCCACCGATACCAAATACACCAACGGCGCTTGCCCGACACCCAGACGCACCACCCAATGGTGTTTACCGCTCGCGGCATCGGATTCGCGGTCAGGAAACTGGTTGATGAACAGGATATTCATCACCAACAAGGCAGCAGGCACACTGATCAGCACCGGGTACATTGCCACTTCCCCGGTTTGCACCAACCATGCCCCCAGCGGGGTGAGGATGCCAAACCCTAAGGCCACGGCAGGTTCCCCCAATCCCCGGCTGTTCAGGCGCAATGGCGGGGCGGAATATCCCCATCCCAATAGCACACCCGCCACACCGACCCACAACAAATCCGGGCTACGCATCCATGCCAAGCCAATCCCCAGCAACATCGCCACCGCCAACAGCAACGCACCGAACACCAGCATTTCCCCGGCGCTCAACACCCCGTTCTGGATAAAGCGGCTGCCCCCGGTAAAAGGAAACACCCGCTGGGTATTACAACCATCCGTACCATTGGCATCGTCGTAGTAATCATTGAGGACATTCACCCCGCCATGCACCAAAGCCGTCGCCAGCAAGGTCAACAGCAGCAGTAAGAGGTTGATTTTCCCGCCTTGATGGGCGACTACTGCCACCCCGATCAGCACAGGAATCAGGCTGGCCGCGAGGAAAGCAGGGCGGGTTGCCAGCCAGTAACGTAACAAGGGATTGCTCAAGCGTATCAGGTCAGGTTCTTGTGTCATTAGTTTTAAATATCCAATTTTGTCGACAAAGTAATAATTTTTACACCAAAACATTGCCATTCTTAGCAAGAATTGTCTACAATCAGTCAATGTGCAAATTAAGTGCGCATTCATGTACAAGTCGCTAGAGGAACACCTCATCGGTGAAGCGGCTTGAGTTGTCGATGAATTGGAGGAGATTGTAAATGAAAAAGTTAAGCTACGTTCTAGGTACTGCACTGGTGGCTTTCAGCCTGAATGTTTTCGCTGCTGACGCTGCTGCCCCAGCAATGGGCACTGAAGCAGAAGCGCAAGCCATGAGTGAAAAAGCCATGACCGAAGTCGATACCAATGGCGAAGCAGCCTTTGAGACCTTCGCGAAAGCGGATGGCGGCTACCAAGACAAAGACCTGTACGTATTCTGCATGGATCTGGAAGGCAAAATGCTGTCCCATCCGAAAAAACCAGAACTGGTTGGTCAAAACCTGCTAGATTTCGACAAATATGGCGACAAACTGTTTGAGAAAATGGTCGAGACTGCTAAATCTGACGAAGGCAAAGGCTGGGTTGAATACAAGTGGCCTTACCCTGTTACTGAAGAACTGAAAGCCAAGAAAAGCTACGTGATCAAAAACACTAAAGGCTTCTTCTGTGGCGTTGGCGCGTATGCGGCTGAAGCAGCAGCGGCTCCTGCGGCTGAAGCACCTGCTGCCAAGTAATAACATTTACTCAATCTGATAATTGGGTTACAGCGCGTTACGCCTGTAACCCTTTTTTTTGGGGTGCAGTTATTTTCAGATGAGATTATCAAAATAGTTAGTATTTTAATATGCTCGCATTATTTATTAAGCAGACTCATTTGAATTTGCTATGTCAATACTATCAATGGATATTTCCAACTCATCATCCTGCTCTCGTGTTGCAAATAAACTGAGCGCAAAAGAATATTCTTTCTTATCTGACGAGGGAATTAAAATCTTTATTTCACTCTGATTAGACATTATATCTTCCTCTAGAAAAGCGATTACTTCCTGAGTAAAACATTCAATATTACTGAGAAATGTCATAAAGGCTTTTGCCGTATTTGATGTTTTATTTAGAGCATACCTAATAATTATGGAAGTTTCTTGAGATGGATTATCCATGGTAAAGCTATAAGTTGTGGTCTTATACGCAGAGAGCAATCCATTTTTCTTATTTAACTCAATACCAAAATCCCCAAACAACAAACTAATTGCCATTCCATTTGGCGCTATAGTTGCTACTGGAGGATGAAAGGATACACTCATTATGGGTGAGAGTACTGGAAAAAGTGGTTTTACTTCCTCGTTCATGTGATTTCTCCTAATGTTATTGCTGTTTGATGGGGTGTATATAGCAACAATTACTCACTTATTTACACTTAAGAAACTCTGCTGATGACAGCCATTTATTGTCATAACCAGGTAAAATATATAACTTGGGCGTTGTGCCACAATAAGCATTACATCGGCTTTTAAGCTCATCGAAAAAAATCTTATAGAAACCATTGAAAACATTTTCTTCTATAATTTTACTAAAAATGTAAGTAAATGCGCCATTTTCTGTACTCTCATGAAGACCTAAACCACAATATTTCATAGAATCTTTCGTTTCCTCATCATCTTGACATGCTGACAAAAGAACAATAGTTCCTCTATTGTCCGAATGATTACCGCCATTAGTATCACAATGAAAACTCTTATGCCACTCCAAGTTTCGTGATAAAAAATCATTTACAAAGTCCTCACTTAGCTGCCTTGATCCTTCTTGTACAAGTGGAGAAATACGAGTTACAGTACCACTATGACAACTATCAGAGATAATAATAATTTTAGCTCCCTTGCTACTAATCAACCTCAAATAATAATAAATTTCATCATCTATAATAGGCTTATCATACAACGCCCAACATTCATCCCGACCGTCTGCTTCTGAATCTAATGCACAGGTATTTGGCAAAGAAAACCCATGCCCAGCAAAAGTTAGTAAAAACACATCACCCTGCCCCAAACCACCATTTTCCTTACTAACCTCTAGCAAATAAGAAATAAGATTTTTTTTAGATGCCAATTCATCTCCATTTCTCCTCGGAGAGGACAAAAACTTTGTTTTGAACCCTCGACTTTTTGCGATCAACCCCATTAGACGCATATCATTAATGCAATTATCTAAAGGCTTCTTGTGTCCATAAAATCTTTCATCTATAGCATTTACGCCTAAATGCAACGACCAACACTTACCCATAATCACTCCTTAATTCCATGATTCATTCTTTGGCTCTTCATTGTTAGAATCATTAGCTATCTCTTTGTTGCTGTCATCACCTCTTTTTTCCTCACTATTTTCATATTCAAGTACACTATTCAATGTCGCACTGTATGCTGTTAATGCCTTCTCTCCTACTGCCGTATCCACAGAAGAGTATTTTTTCATGCCGCCACCACCTTCTTGGAACTGAATAGTCAAGGTTTTATCAGAGAACATACCTGAACGTATCGGAGCAAAAGCGAACTGTCCTCCTTGTAAAAATGACTTGTAATACTCATGTATAACTTTATTAGATTTCAAAATCTGAATTTTAACAGGCACGGGGATTCTATAAGGAATTCCCTTCAAGGATTCAACGCTGTTGCTATCAATCGAATATACCACATTCAAATTAACTGGGCTAACTATCCTCAATGAGTGTGTACCATCCATTATATCACCTTCTGCCTCAAAATATTTATCGCCAACTTGATGAAAAACAAGAGACGATGGGTCAATAATTTCTGTCCTATCAACCGGAACATCCCCCCCTCTAGTCATTTTAGCGACATTAATAGCTAATTTAGTTAAATTAGTCAAAACCTCATTTGTTTTATCTTTCCATGTAAGATTAAAATCAGTCATAATGCCAGAATCACTAACCACAATTTCCATTTTTTCAGCATCTTTAAAAAAACCTCTGGCATCATCAGGATTTAATAAAAATTTCTGCTCTACATCAGGAATAACAGTCGTATTAACTGAAACAGACTTATCATTAACATCAACAACACTCTTGTCAAAGGTATTGTATTTTACTTCAACAAGGGTTTTTGGCAAATAAAATAAAATTCCTTCTTCTACTTCGCTGCTATCTTTGCCAATAGGTTTTACCTCTATTACTTTACTGCAAGAAGCAAGTAAACTAACAGAAGCCACAACCAAATATATTACTCTTAAATTAAAAATGGGTTTAATTCTCATCTTTCAACTCCAATAAAAATATCTATTCTTTATAACCATTCATCATTTGAAACAAGAACTTCAGAAGCTGTACCTATGTCATCTAATGAGTAGTAAACAGTTCGACACCCAGCATAAAACATTGCATTAATTCGACTAGAACCGAAATATCTTTTCAATGAATCAAACTTCAGAAGTCTTTCATAAAAAATTTTGCTTTGCCCTCGAAAAGGATAATCCACAGGAAAAACATATACTCCATCGGAAGTCTGGAACCCATGCCCTGTCAAATAAATTAGTGACACATCTGCATTTTTCGAAAGAGCATGAAAACCATCCAGTATAACTTCTATTTCCATACATTGAGGGTCAATAGACATGATGGTATCAAACCCTGATTTCATCAAAGACTGCGAAATACGCTGCATATCATAACTCGCCCCTAATAAGGGTCGAACCTCATCATGATAACTAGAAAAAATCATGACAAGAGCTACCCTTTTCTCATTATCTGGTACTGGTAATATTTGCCAATTATCAATATCATCTTCAACAGGAACCACTGGAATCTGAAATCCATGGCTTTTTACTTTCGTCAATTCAACTAACTGATGTTTAAAGTCTTTGAAGCTGAGAATCTCATATCCCAATAATTCAACTAACGCACTTGCAAATGGATTACCACCACTCTCATCTTTATCAAGTGTTGGCCTACCTTTTTGGGAAGCATAAAAATAAGAAATATCGAGATTATTAGTTAATAAATCCATACTAACCTCTTTGAATATCCGCCAGTGCCATTTTTCAACAATACTCGGAAGGAATTATTCATATTGACTAAACTTCCTGTAAAGAATAGCTTTTATATAAAATAATGAAATATATCAAAAGTCTATTGTTTGACTACGCTCCCAGATCCACAGCAAGCAACTTGCTCTCCCAGCATTTGTCCTGATAGCAAAACAAAACCCATTTTTTTCACACTCCCTTGCCACAAACCCCAGCCCTAACCCATGCCCATTGGCTTTAAAACTCTGTGCATCCCCCTGCATCACCGCTTCCACCTGCTCCGGCGTCATCCCCACCCCATTATCCGAAACCGAGATAATTAACTGATTTTCAGATACTTCTGCCTTGACAATGATCTCCCCTCCCGGCTGTTCCCCAAACTTCTCCGCCACCGCCTCAAATGCATTTTTCACCAGGTTGTGGATGATCAGATAGGTAGAGCCAGCGCGTTCCTCAAACTGGCAATTGTCCGCATCCGGCGGGAAATCAAGGCGCAGGGTAATACCCGGATGGCTATGACCATTCCCCAGCAGCAACTGCACGTCATTACGCAATTCCGCCAGTGTAATCAGCCGCTTGGGAGCCTGTTTATTGCCGATTCCATCTAGCACCAGCGCTGAAACCTTGGACATATACCCCAGCGCCCGCTCCTGCCGGTCTATGTCTTTGGACATAGCCACGGCTGAATGCCGCAAATGGTCGACTGACATCGCGGCAACGCCGATCAGGTTGCTGATCTCATGGGCAAGGGCGCGGACGGAATGCCCAATCGCAGCATCGCGCTGCAAGCCTCGCGCCTCTTTTTCCATGCGGACGATGCGCCACTGCATACCCAACAACTCGACCAGCTCATCATGCAAGTAGTGACCCAACCGAAAGAATACGAACACCAGCCCCGCATAACCAACCAGCAGATAAAGCCACAGCCACGGCACGGGCGGGCAAAACAGGCACAGCACCCCGCCGTAATCAGGATGATGGGTAAAATGACCCGTACAAACAGATGACGATAATGCTTGCGCAAATGCGCCTGCCACACGACCTCGCCCGCTGGTGATTATTTCTGCATATCCCCTCGCTTGGGCGGCGCTAGGCGGCCTGCCTACGGGCAGCCATTTGTACCGCCTCGGTACGGTTACGTGCATGGAGCGCCCGCAAAATCGCGCTGACATGCAGTTTGATAGTGCCATCCGAGCAACTCAGCTCTCTGGCAATGGATTTATTGGGCAAACCTCGTGCCATCAAGCGGAAAACCTCCCGTTGACGCGGTGTCAGACCTGCCATTCCTGGCATTTCATCGCTATCCGGCATGGTAGGTGGGGGGGAATTCCCGGAATCGCTAGGAAGACTGCTTTTGGCTTCCGCCAACATTGAGGGTGAAATGTAGATTTCACCCGCCAAAATCAGGTGCAAAGCATTTTTCACATCCCCCGCCCCAGCAGATTTGGCAATATAGCCACGCGCCCCGTGTTCAATCAGCTTGCGGGCAATTTCAGCATCATCCGCTCCCGACATGATCACCACAGGCGTTTGCTGAACCTTTTCCTTTATCAGGGCAAGAGCAGCCACGCCAGTTCCACCCGGTAAAAAGACATCCAACATGATCAAATCGAAATTGGCATACTGACACAGAACACCCACGGCCTCCTCCACAGACCCTACTTCAAAGACGGCAGCACCGGGGTAAAAATGTTCCAGCAAGCTACCCAACGCTTCGCGGAACAATGGCTGATCATCCACAATTAAAATACGCATAATAAGCCCTCTCTTGTCACTTTCAACACTCAAAAACTATATTAATAGTATAGGTAAAGAGGGGGATAATTCGACAAATGATATAGACTTAAGCAAGTTTTTTTTATGAGGTCTTGATATAAGGCATATATTTTTAATCACTGATTTTCAACACAAACCCCTGATTCCCATAAGCCCATAGCCGCCCGCCCAACATTTCCGCTATTATCCTTTCCATGAAATACCAAGACCTGCGCGACTTTATCCAACAACTGGAAAAAATGGGTGAACTGAAGCGGATTACCGTCGAAGTCGACCCGTATCTGGAAATGACTGAAATCGCCGACCGCGTGCTGCGCTCCGGTGGCCCCGCCCTGTTGTTCGAGAATCCGAAAGGACACCGCATACCCGTGCTCGCCAACCTGTTTGGCACACCACGCCGCGTAGCCTTGGGCATGGGTGAGGAATCCACCGAAGCCTTACGCGAAGTCGGCAAACTACTGGCCTTGCTGAAACAGCCTGATCCGCCGAAAGGCTTCAAGGATGCCTTCAACAGCCTGCCCATTTTCCGCAAAGTGCTGGATATGGCACCGAAAGTGGTCAGCAAAGCCGCTTGCCAACAGGTAGTGGTCGAAGGTCACAAGGTGGATTTGAGCCAACTGCCGATCCAGCATTGCTGGCCGGGGGATGCCGCGCCCTTGATTACCTGGGGCTTGGTAATTACCAAAGGGCCAGAAAAAAAGCGCCAGAATCTGGGCATTTACCGCCAGCAGGTGATCGGCAAAAACCGCGTGATCATGCGCTGGCTGTCGCATCGCGGCGGGGCGCTGGATTTCCGCGAGTTCCAGCAAGCCAATCCGGGTAAACCGTTTCCGGTGGCCGTGGCGATTGGTACTGACCCAGCAACGATTCTGGGTGCAGTGACGCCCGTGCCGGATACGCTGTCCGAGTATGCATTTGCAGGCTTGTTACGCGGTTCGCGCACGGAGTTGGTGAAAGCCATCGGTGCGGATTTGCAAGTTCCAGCGTCGGCAGAATTTGTGTTGGAAGGGCATATTTACCCCGATGACATGGCTCCCGAAGGGCCTTATGGCGACCATACCGGCTATTACAACGAGATTGATAGCTTTCCGGTATTCACCATCGAGCGCATTACCCACCGCAAAGACCCGATTTACCACAGCACTTACACCGGGCGTCCACCGGATGAACCGGCGATTCTGGGCTTGGCATTGAACGAAGTCTTCGTGCCAATTTTGCAGAAGCAGTTCCCGGAAATTGTGGATTTCTACCTGCCGCCGGAAGGCTGTTCCTATCGCATGGCCGTGGTCAGCATCAAGAAGCAGTATCCGGGGCACGCCAAGCGGGTGATGATGGGCGTATGGTCATTCCTGCGCCAATTCATGTACACCAAGTTCATCATTGTGGTGGATGACGATGTGGATACGCGCAAGTGGGAAGATGTGATCTGGGCAATGACCACGCGCATGGACCCGGCGCGGGATACCACGCTGATCGAACATACGCCGATTGATTACCTCGACTTCGCCTCGCCCGTTTCCGGCTTAGGCTCGAAGATGGGGATGGATGCGACCAATAAATGGCCGGGCGAAACCACGCGCGAGTGGGGAACCCCGATTGTGATGGATGAAGCCGTGAAAACCCGCGTGGATGGGATGTGGAAGGATTTGGGATTGTAAAACAGTCACGCAACTCGTCTGATGTGTCTTTTCAGCTATTGAAACCACGCAGAGCGTGGCGTTAGACTAACTCATGCCAATAAATGCCCGCCTCCCTCTGCCACGCAAAACCCTGTTCCGGCTGCGCAGCATCTTGCTGATCGTGATGTTGGCGGTATTGGCCTTGCCACTGGGAGGGCTGTACTTCTTCCGCATTTATGAAAATGAGCTGGTACAACAAACCGAGTTGGAATTGATTTCGCAATCAGCCGCGCTCGCCGCCACCTTCCGCCAACTGGTACGCGACCAACCGCGCGACAATGATTACGGCTACGTGCAGTTTTCCACTTCGCTGACCCAACCGGATACCTCGAACCCCCGTCAGGAACCCATCGGTAATGCTTTTTATACGCCCGTCATCCCCAGCGTTGACCTGATTGCCCCCATTGAACCACCGCGCCCCGAGGCACGCCCCAGCACCCGAGCCGTTGACCCACTTGCCCGCAAAATCGGCAAGCACATGAAGCAGATTTTACACGATACTCAGCAAATAACCCTGTCTGGGATCCGCCTGCTCGATGCGAAAGGCACCGTCATTGGCGGGCGTGAAGAAGTCGGCTTGTCACTCGCACACATCCCGGAAATCAAACAAGCCTTGCAAGGCAAATACGCCAGCATTATCCGCCAGCGCCTCTCAGACGAACCGCCACCGCCACTGTATTCCATCAGCCGAGGAACTCATGTACGCGTCTTTACCGCCTTCCCCATCATTGAGGAAGGGCGGCTGCAAGGCATTGTTTACCTGTCGCGTACCCCGACCAATATCATCAAACACCTGTACGAAAACAAAGGCATCGTATTGCTGGCAACCTTGAGCTTGCTGGTGCTGGCGGTATTACTGATCCTGTTCGTGTCCTCCACCATTTCGCGCCCGATCCGCGAATTGCTGCGCCAAACCGAACGTGTGCGCCAAGGCGAACAACGCGAAGTCGAGCCTATCCAGAACCCCGTCACCAAAGAAGTCGCACAACTGTCGGAAAGTTTTGCAGGCATGTCACACGCGCTGGCGGAACGTTCCGATTACATCCGCCGCTTCGCCACCCATGTCTCGCACGAATTCAAAACCCCACTGACCGCCATTCAGGGCGCACTGGAATTGCTGCACGACCATATCGACACCATGCCCCCGGAACGCCGCGAGAAATTCATCCAGAACCTGCTAGACGACACCCAACGCCTCAAACAACTGGTCAACCGCCTGCTGGAACTGGCACGCGCCGACGCGCTGGAAACCAGCAAAGACAGCAGCAACCTGCCCAACCTGTTCAAAGCGCTCAACAACCGCTATCAGGATCGCGGCCTGACACTGCATTTCAGCAGGCCGCTACCCAACACTGCGCTGGCGATTGCCCCGGATGCGCTGGAAACCGTCGTCACCAACCTGTTAGACAACAGCCTGCAACACCGCGCACACCGCATAGACATCCATACCAGTGCTAATGGCAACAACCTGCAACTGCGCCTGCACGACGATGGCGAAGGCATTTCCCCCGCCAATCGTGACAAGATTTTCACCCCATTTTTCACTACCAAGCGCACCAAAGGCGGCACCGGACTGGGGCTGGAAATCGTCACGTCCATCCTCAAAGCTTATGGCGGCAACATCCGGCTGGGGAATGCCTCGCAAGGGGCAGAGTTTGTGCTGGAACTCCCCCTTTTTCCCTAACGGAAATAGCAGCATAGCCAATGTGTTGCTATGCTTAAGGTATCCGCTGACAAGCACGGGAGAAGGAAAATGCGATATTGCATACGCCTGATAGTGCTACTAAGCCTATTGGTATTCCTGCCGCTAAACGCACAGGCAGAGGGGAAAGTGCTGGTCATCCACATCGAAGGTGCGATTGGCCCCGTCACCCAGGATCTGATTGTGCGCAGTATTGCGCGGGCAGAAGCAGAGTCCGCCGACCTCTTGGTGCTGGAAATGAATACACCCGGCGGACTGGATACCTCCATGCGCACCATTATCAGTGCCATCCTCGCCTCCAAAGTGCCGGTTGCCACTTACGTTGCCCCCTCCGGCTCACGCGCTGCCAGTGCGGGAACCTACATCCTCTATGCCAGCCACCTTGCGGCAATGGCTCCCGCCACTAACCTCGGCTCTGCCACCCCGATCCAGATCGGCGGCTTGCCCGGCGTACCCAACCCACCCAAGCCTGAAGCGCAAGATGCCATCCCCAAAACGGTCGAACCAGCCGATGCGATGGAAAAGAAAATTATCAATGATGCCGCCGCCTACATCCGTGGCCTTGCCGAATTGCGTGGGCGTAATGCAGCATGGGCAGAAGCAGCCGTGCGCGAAGCCGTCAACCTCACCGCCAGCGAAGCCTTGGCAAAAGGTGTAACCGACATCGTTGCCACCGACATGGATGACCTACTGCGGCAGGTAAACGGCAGGGAAGTGACGACCACAGCGGGCAAAATGATACTGACGACCGCTGGTTCCAGCATTGAACGCATCGAACCCGACTGGCGTTCCGAGTTGCTGGCGGTTATCACTAACCCAAATATTGCCCTGATCCTGTTGCTGGTGGGCATTTATGGCCTGATTATCGAATTTTCCAACCCCGGTTTCATCCTGCCCGGCGTGACGGGTGCCATCTGTTTATTGCTAGCGGCTTATGCCTTTCAGATGTTGCCGGTCAATTACGTGGGGCTGGCGCTGATCATTATCGGCATCGGTTTCATGATCACGGAATTTTTCGTGGTCAGTGGCGGGGTACTGGGTGTAGGCGGGCTGCTGGCTTTCGTGATTGGTTCGGTGATCTTGTTTGACGACCAGTACCTTGCCATTTCCCTGCCGTTATTTGGCGGCATTGCGGTGATTGCAGGTGGCTTCCTGTTGTGGATGCTGAGCCGTTTTGCAGCATTGCGCCATACACCCGTGGTCAGTGGCATGGAGCACCTGATCGGGCAAGTGGGAAAACCCATTCAAGCCTTCAGCGGGCAGGGTCACATTTACCTCAATGGCGAATACTGGTCTGCCCATAGCACCCAACCCATACGAGCCGGGCAAGCGGTCAGGGTCACGGCGGTGCACGACATGATGTTAGAAATCCAACCCGAGGAGAAAACCTGATGTTGCTCGAATACCTTGTCCCGCTGGTAATGCTGGGCGCGATTCTGTTTTCCGCGATCAAGATTCTGAACGAATACGAGCGCGGCGTGGTGTTTTTTCTGGGACGCTTTCAAGCGGTCAAGGGACCGGGGCTGATCATCCTGATTCCCGGTATCCAGAAAATGCAGAAGGTGGATTTGCGGGTGGTGACCATGGACATCGCCAAGCAGGACGTGATTTCCCGCGATAACGTCACGGTGCACGTCAGCGCGGTGCTGTATTTCCGCGTGGTCGACCCGGAACGTTCCATCATTCAGGTGGAAGACTACTACATGGCCACCAGCCAATTGGCACAAACCACCCTGCGTTCGGTGCTCGGCCAGCACGATCTCGACGAAATGCTTTCCAAACGTGACAAGCTCAATATCGACATCCAGAAAAGCCTCGAAGACCAAACCGCGACGTGGGGCATTAAAGTCACCAACGTGGAAATCAAGCACATTGATCTGGATGAAAGCATGATCCGCGCCATTGCCAAACAGGCCGAAGCCGAGCGCGAACGCCGCGCCAAGGTCATCCACGCCGAAGGTGAATTGCAGGCATCGGAAAAGCTGCGTGGTGCTGCCGACGTGCTTTCCGGCAACCCACAAGCCTTGCAACTGCGTTACCTGCAAACCCTCAGTGACATTTCCACCGAGAACACCACGACTATCGTGTTTCCGCTACCGATCGACATGATGAGGTCTTTCCAGAACTGGATGGATGGGCAAAATACCAAACCAAAGACCTCCGACCCCGAGTAATCACCTGCCGCATCACCGGCAGGCAACTGCTGAGTGATGTTATGCGTTATCTGAAAACACTGTTGCTGGTGCTACTGCTCTTCCTCTCGACGTATGCGCAAGCCTTCGTTGCCCCCGCCACGGTCGAGGTGGAAAGCCAAGAGTGGGGCGATGCCGACCCCAAAGACGTGCGAGCCGTGTTGCAATCGGTCATTGAGGTCATTTCACCCTACGTGGCAAAGCGCAATTTCGGCAATATCCTTGTCAGGAATGACCCCAAAGGCCCGGTATCACTTTATGAAAAAGGCCCTACTGATGAATACATCATCCTGCTGAACGTCAAAGGGCGTTACTGGGCGCAACTGGCTTACCAGTTTTCCCACGAAATGTGCCACCTGATGTCCAATTACGATCTGGAACCCAATAATGCCTCACACCAACAATGGTTTGAGGAATCCTTGTGTGAAGCCTTCAGCCTATTCGCGCTGGACAAAATGGCAGAGCAGTGGGCAAACAACCCGCCTTACCCACAGTGGCAGGAGTTCGCCCCCAAATTCACCGAATACAAGCAAGACATGTTCAAACAAACCCACCGCAGGCTCCCCAAAGGGATGAAAATGCCTGCCTGGTACCAACAATACGCCAAAACCCTGAGCGCCGACCCCTACGCCCAAGGGCGCGACCTGAATGAGCTGGTTGCCAACCAGTTACTCCCCATTTTTGCAGAAAACCCGGCAACGTGGGAAACCATCAACTACCTGAATCTGGAAGATGATAGCGAAGACAAGTCATTGGACAAACACCTATCAGATTGGCAAAAAAATGTACCGCTCAACTGGGAGCCTACCATTAAAGAAATTAAGCAAATCCTGATAAACCCAAGCTGAGCATACCTTTCCTCGGAAAAAGGTTTTTTGACTCCCAAAATAATTTTATAGTAACCTACGTGAAAAGATGAATTTTTAGACAGTACATCCGTCATAAAAATAAGAATAGCGGTAATAGATAATAGGGTGCACACCATGAACAAGAAGCCATTGCTACTTTTATTAGCATTAACCATCTTCATGATCGGCTACTGGATACCGGAAGACCGCCATGTCCCGGTGGAAGGTGCGCAGACGTATAATCTGGCTAACATCGCTTACGGCTACAAAGTCGGCGGCATCAACGCACAAAAAGGCATCAACATTTTTGCCCACAAAGGCACACCCGTCGAAGCAACCACCAGTGGCATCGTGCTTTATCACGACAATACCCCGGATGGCGAGCACTCTGTTTGGGTACTGGGCGCAAAATGGCGCTTACATCATTATGCTAATCTGGATCAGGTCAGCGTGAAAACCGCTTCATGGGTCAAGACCGGTCAGAAGATCGGCACAATTGGTGCTCCGGCACACAGCACACCTGCCGCTACCAGCCTGTACTATTCCATCCGCAGCCTGCCACCACAGGTGACGGAATGGAAACCGGCGCAATCCATAGGGCTGGATCAGGTGTTTTACGTCAATCCGCACGAGTTTTTAACGAATTACCAGAATGATAAGACAGGGAAGCATCCCTAATCCCCTAAAATTATGACGTTCGGCTCTTCCAGCGTTAGAATGTGGCTTTGCAAGCTTTCGTTGTCAGGAGTACACCATGCCCGTATACCGTTCCCGCACCTCCACTGGCGGTCGCAACATGGCTGGCGCACGCGCTTTGTGGCGTGCGACCGGCATGACCGATGCAGATTTCCAGAAACCCATCATCGCCATCGCCAACTCGTTCACCCAATTTGTACCGGGGCATGTGCACCTCAAAGACATGGGGCAACTGGTCGCGCGTGAAATCGAAGCCGCTGGCGGCGTCGCCAAAGAATTCAACACCATCGCGGTGGATGACGGCATTGCCATGGGACACGGCGGAATGCTGTATTCCCTGCCATCCCGCGAGCTGATCGCCGATGCGGTGGAGTACATGGTGAATGCACATTGTGCCGACGCACTGGTGTGCATTTCCAATTGCGACAAAATCACGCCAGGGATGCTGAACGCCGCCATGCGCCTGAACATTCCCACCATTTTCGTCTCCGGCGGGCCAATGGAATCCGGCAAGGCCGTGATCGGTGGCAAGCTGGTGAAGCTGGACCTGGTTGATGCAATGGTCTCCGCTGCCAACAGTGCCGAAAGCGACGAAAACGTGGAAACCATGGAACGTTCCGCCTGCCCGACCTGCGGCTCGTGTTCCGGCATGTTCACCGCCAACTCGATGAACTGCCTGACCGAAGCGCTGGGCTTAAGTTTGCCGGGCAATGGTTCCACGTTGGCGACGCATTCCGACCGCAAGCGTTTGTTCCTCGAAGCCGGGCGTATCATCGTCGGCTTGGCGAAACGTTACTACGAACAGGATGATGAAACCGTATTACCGCGTTCCATCGCCACGTTTGAAGCGTTTGAAAATGCCATGTGTCTGGACATTGCCATGGGCGGTTCCACCAATACCATCCTGCACTTGCTGGCAGCAGCCGAAGAAGGCGAGGTGAATTTCACCCTAAACGACATCGACCGCCTGTCACGTAAAGTCCCGCAATTGTGTAAAGTTGCACCCTCCACGCCGCTTTACCACATGGAAGACGTACACCGTGCCGGGGGCGTGTTTGCGATTCTGGGCGAACTCGACCGCGCAGGCTTACTGCACCGCGAAGCAGGTACTGTCCACGCCACCAATATGGCAGAAGCCCTGTCGTTATGGGATGTACGCTTGACCGACGATGCCAAACGCCACGAATTCTTCCGCGCAGGCCCCGGTGGTGTTCCTACACAAGTCGCGTTCAGCCAAAGCAAACGCTGGGATACCCTCGACACGGATCGTGCCAACGGCTGTATCCGCGACAAAGCCCACGCTTACAGCACCGAAGGCGGCCTTGCCGTATTGTTCGGCAATATCGCGTTGGAGGGCTGTGTTGTGAAAACCGCTGGAGTCGATGACAGTATCCTCAAATTCTCGGGCCCTGCGCGTATTTTCGAGTCACAAGATGCGGCAGTAGCAGGCATTCTCGCCGACAATATCGTCGCGGGCGACATCGTGTTGATCCGTTACGAAGGTCCACGCGGCGGCCCCGGTATGCAGGAAATGCTTTACCCCACCTCCTACATCAAGTCCAAAGGCTTGGGTAAAGCGTGTGCGCTGATCACCGACGGGCGTTTCTCTGGTGGTACATCCGGCCTTTCCATCGGCCACGTATCCCCGGAAGCAGCCGAAGGCGGCGCCATCGGTCTGGTGCAGGAAGGTGACATGATCGACATCGACATCCCCAACCGCACCATCAACGTGCGCATCAGTGATGCAGAACTTGCCAGCCGTCGGAGCACAATGGATGCACAAGGCAAAGCAGGCTGGAAGCCAGTAAATCGTGATCGGGTGGTAAGTGCAGCGTTGAAAGCGTATGCGGCAATGACCACTTCGGCTTCGCGTGGCGCGGTGCGTGACGTAACGCAGTTGGAAAAGTAAACGGATCATAAGCCTTGTTAACGGTCAAGCCCTTGTGGAAAAGCATCCAACAACGCCCCTCCACACTGGCTTCGCCCTTGCTTAAAGACATGCCCGTGCAGAACACAACCCTGCAATAAACCGCCCCAGCGGTCATTCATGGCTGGATGACCGCGCTGCGTCTCCGTATACTTTAAGCCCCCTGTTGTTGAGATGATGCATGAAAGACGCAATTATTGTCGGCGGTGGCATACTGGGTATGCTAACTGCCCGCTCCCTGCACGAAGCTGGCCTCAAAGTGATGATCATCGACCAAGGTGAGTTGGGCAAAGAATCCACATGGGCAGGCGGCGGCATCCTCTCGCCCCTGTATCCGTGGCGTTACCCTGACGCCATTTCGCGCCTCGTCCAGTATGGCCAACAACATTACCCCGCACTGTGCAACACCTTGCAAGGTGAAACCGGCATTGACCCGCAATGGCTACCCTCCGGTCTGGTGTTCACCGATGATAACGAGTATGCCAGCGCACAAGCCTGGGCAAGCACTTGGGGGCATGAGTTACAGCACCTCACCTCAGCCGCTACCCTGCACGCCTGTGAACCGCAACTGGCGGAACACTTCCAGCAAGGGATGTTCATGCCCGGCATGGCACAAATCCGCAACCCGCGCATTGCCGATTCCCTGCGCACCAGCCTGCGCTTGCTACCCATTGAAATTGCTGAACATTACCCTGTCACCGGGCTGGAAACAGCCGACGGGCGAGTGACGGGTGTGCGTTTGGGTGAGGAGGTGTTCCACGCTAACAAGGTAATTCTCACCACGGGCGCATGGACAAGCTTGTTCCCGGAAATGCAGGCGCTGAACGTCAATATACGCCCGGTGCTGGGGCAAATGATCCTGTTTCGCGGTGCAAAAGGCTTGCTGAACCGTATTGTGCTGCACGACGGCACTTACCTGATCCCTCGCAAGGATGGGCGCATCCTGTGTGGCTCCACTCTGGAAATGAACGGTTTTGACAAGCGCACCACAGAAGCCGCCAAAGCAGCCTTGCAGGAAACCGCTTACCACATGATGCCAGCGCTGCGTGACTTACCCATCAACAACCATTGGGCAGGCTTGCGCCCCGGCTCCCCGAATGGCGTGCCGTATATCGGCGAACACCCGGAAATTGCCAGGCTATACGTGAATGCCGGGCATTACCGTTACGGCGTCACCATGGCGCTGGCCTCGGTAGACATGCTCACCGACACAATGCTGGGCAAAACCCCACGCATTGACCCAACGCCCTACCGTCTGGATGCCGTGCGCACCCCAACAGCAGAATTTGGCTAACCACTAAAGACTAGGTAGAGACGCAAGCTGTTGCGTCTCTACCGTGATACTGCTTTCGCGAGGGGGTTATGCAGCACCAGCCAAACCCCCAACAGAGTCAACGCCATCCCCAGCCATTGCTGCAACGTCAACACCTCTTGACATCCTCCTCGCCCTAAAGAACGAGGATTCCTCCTACGAGACGGCTATGCCCAGCCGCGAGAATGTTCCGAGCTGCATTGACATCTCTGTTGTGCAGCGTGCCACACTCGGCACACGTCCATTCTCTTATTCCAAGTCCTGCTCTACCTTTCGGACTGCTGGCGGAAATACTTTTAGCATGAACCAGCCTGCATCCAAGACGCTTTTCGCCATCGTGGTTTTGGCTAAGGCGGAACTGCTGACGTTGCCGACAACGATGAGTTCATTCTCACACACCAGCTTGGTGGTGAACTTTTGTAGCGCATCTTTACGCTTGTTTTTGATCTTGGCATGAATCGCTTTCACGCGCTTTTTCTGTTTGGCACGTTGGGCAATGCCTAGCTTTGCTTCGAGGTTGCGGTAGAAATCACCGCATTCTAGCTTGTCGCCATTGCTGCACGTCATAGAACACCATTCAGCGGTTTCCTGATTCGCCTCAAATGCCATGCGTGACAGAATCGCCGCGTGTTTGTCGCGAACTCTGACCGATAGCGTTTTGAGGGATGCTGTGGGGGCAATTATCAGACGATGATGACCCGTTTAGGCGTGAGTGACAACAGGGAAATGGCATGAAAGGCAGGAGATACGCCACCAACGGATAGGTTAGCTAAAGACGCTTATATCCCCGACCTGAAGGACGGGGCTTTACGCGAATATTGGTAAGGTGGCGGCAGTTGCAACAATCCGTACAGGGCTTCAGCACTACCTTGGTTAGCTGCTTTGGCGAACCAGTGTAGTGCCTGTGCATAATCCTGTTCCACACCGTTACCTAGGGTGTACATCAGCCCCAAGTTGTACTGGGCAGCAGTATCTGTCAGCGATGTCAGGGTGTTGTCCTCTCAAAACTTCACAAATGCGTCTGATAGGCTTCTTTTAACGATACGATTTAGACTTTAAAAAGGAGTTACTTAGCGCGTCAAGCAGCCGCTCCACATCTTCCCGCGTATGCGCCGCCGATAGCGTCACCCGTAAGCGGGCAGTATCGACGGGCACGGTGGGCGGGCGGATCGCCGTCACCAGTATGCCGCGCTCTTCCAGCTTGCGGCTCAGTTCCAGCGCCTTTGCACTGCTGCCAACCATGATCGGCTGGATCGCGGTGCTGGAAGGCATTAGCGGCACACCCAGTTGTGTAGCACCTTGCCGAAATTGCTGGATGAGTGCCTGTAAATGTTCACGTCGCCAGGGTTCGGTTTGCACCAATTGCAGGCTTGCCAAGGTGGCGGCAGCAACGGCGGGTGGTTGTGCGGTGGTGTAAATCCATGTTCGTGCGGTCTGGATGAGATAATCAATCAAGTCGTGTGACCCTGCGATGAATGCACCTGCTGTGCCGAGTGCTTTGCCTAACGTGCTCATCAGAATGGGTACATCGTCTTGCGTTAATCCCTCGGCTTCCACCAAACCTGCGCCGGTTTTGCCGAGTACTCCGAAGCCGTGGGCATCATCCACCATTAACCATGCATCGTGATGTCGTGCCAGCTTTGCGAGTCTTGATAGCGGTGCAACGTCACCATCCATGCTGAAAACGCCATCGGTGAGGATGAGTTGGGTCGCACCCTCTCCTTCCTGTGCCAGCAAGCGTTTGCCGAGATGATGGGTGTCATTGTGGGGGTAACGGATCAGTTTTGCAGCGGAAAGCAAACCTGCATCTACCAACGATGCATGGTTTAAGCGGTCGGCGTACACCACGTCATTGCGCCCATTCAATAGCGCATTCACTACCCCCAGATTCGCCATGTAACCGGTGGAAAACAGCAATGCGCGTTCCCGTCCGGTGAAGGCAGCCAGTGCTTCTTCGAGTTGCTGGTGGGGGCGTGAATGCCCATTGACCAGATGCGCCGCACCACTGCCAACGCCATAGGTATTGGCGGCTTGCTGAAAAGCGTGGATAACGTCGGGGTGGTTGGCAAGGCCAAGGTAGTCATTGCTGCAAAATGTCAGCAACGCTTTGCCGTCGATATGCCTATGTGGTTGTTGTGGGGAGTCGGCGACGCGGGTGCTGCGGTAGAGATGCCGGGAACGGCGGGAGTCGAGTTCGGTGCGGAGTTTGGTGAGTTTGGGATCAGTCGTCATCAAGATTCACCGGTAGTGAGGATCTTTAGGTAGGGGCGAACAAACATCCGCCCCTACTAGTGATTAACCTTTCTTGATCATGAAAGTATAATCGCTGCCTTCTTGGCTAGTACTGACCATTTCATTGCCAGTTTGCTTGCAGAATGCTTCCATGTCTTTTACTGAACCTGGGTCAGTGGCGATAACTTTCAGAATTTCGCCAGAAGCCAAGCCGTTCATGGCTTTTTTAGTACGAAGAATCGGCAGTGGGCAATTTAAGCCACGAGCGTCCAGTTCTTGTTTAAAATCAGACATATTTCCTCTCCTGATCTTACGATTAAAGTGTGATGCGATCCAAAACTTGAGGGACGTAACATACCATCAAAATTGCTGTATCGCTATATCTTTGTATACTAATGCTTTTAAGTGACGGGGTATCCATGATGCTAAACGGCGAACTGTATTTCACTAAAATGCATGGTCTAGGCAATGATTTCGTGGTGCTGGATGGTATTAGTCAGTCAGTCAAGTTGAGTGCAGCGCAAATACGCCAGATTGCTGACCGTCACCGTGGCGTTGGTTGCGACCAGTTGCTGTTGGTGGAGGCTTATGAGGGGGATGATGCTGAGTTTCGGTATCGAATTTTTAATGCCGATGGCAGCGAGGTGGAACAGTGTGGCAATGGTGCACGCTGTTTTGCGCGTTTCGTGTATGATCAGGGTTTGACGCAGAACACCACGATCCCGGTCATGACCGCCAGCGGGCGCATTGTGTTGCAAATCCAGCCTGATGGGCAGGTGAAAGTGAACATGGGCGTGCCTGAGCTTGCGCCTGCACAGATTCCGTTCGTTTCCGAACAGCGCCAAACGCTCTATACTCTGGAGGTTAAGGGCGCTGCGGTATCGCTAGCGGCTGTTTCGATGGGAAATCCTCACGCGGTGCTGCAAGTAGTAGCACTGGAGTCTGCGCCTGTTGGGACATTGGGGGCGTTGTTGGAAGTGCATCCGGCATTCCCCAAGCGAGTCAATGTTGGTTTCATGCAGGTCGTCGGGCGGGATGCCATCCGCTTGCGGGTGTTTGAGCGCGGTTGCGGCGAAACGCTGGCGTGTGGTACGGGTGCTTGCGCCGCAGTGGTGGCTGGGCGCTTACAAGGTCTGCTGGATGATCAGGTGACAGTAAGCTTGCCCGGTGGCGATTTACAGATTCAGTGGCAAGGCGAAGGGCAGCCGGTATGGATGACCGGCCCGGCAGCAACGGTATTCAGGGGAACACTCATCGTATGAACACAGCAGACCGACTGGAAAGCAAGGAAATCAGCGCCGAATTGGTCGCTGAGTGGTTGCGCTTGCACCCGGACTTTTTCCGTGAGCATGAGGAGGTGTTGGATGGTTTGAATATCCCGCATCCGCACACGGGTGAGGCAGTTTCTTTGCTGGAACGTCTGGTACAACGTCAGCGTGACAAAGTTCGCGAATTGGAAAGCCGTCAGAGTGACATGCTGAAAGCGGCGCGTGATAGCGAGTATGTGATTGCCCGCTTGCACCATCTGGCGTTGGAGTTGATGAGCTGCGACAGTCTGGATGATGTGGTCGGCACGTGTAACCATATGCTGCGCGGTGATTTTATGGCTGACAATGTGGTGTTGCGTCTGGTCGGGCACGGGCGGGAACGCGATGGCCTGCATTTCATTGACCCGGATGATAAATACCTCAAGCAACTGGCGACTCTGTTCCGCAAGCGCCAGCCGGTGTGTGGCAGGCTGCGCCCGCGCCAGCAAATGTTCCTGTTTGGTGAAGAAGGCACGTCGATTAAGTCGGCGGTGTTGATACCCCTGTTTGAAGCGCGTGAAATCGGGGTGCTGGCGTTAGGCAGCGAAAACGAAGCGCGTTTTTACCCCGGTATGGGAACCCTGTTCATCGGGCAACTCGGCGGGTTGGTGGCGCGTGCGCTGGCGCGTTATTTGGAACCCCCGTTGCATTCCACGCTTGAGATGGGTTCCTGAGGTGACTGCCACGGCGGGGACGCTGGCGCTGGATGCGCTGCTCTCGCGTTACCATCATCACCTGTTTAGTGAAAAGCGTTATTCCCCGCGCACGGTTTCCAGCTACGAACACGATTTACATGATTTCATTGTCTGGCTGGAAAAGCAGGCTGGCGCAGCCGAGGTTTCCCCGCTGACGGCCGAGACTTGGCAAGTGCGTCAGTGGATCAGCCATTTGCACCGTAACGGTTTGTCAGGCAAAAGCCTGCAACGCAAACTGTCATCCATTCGCCGCTTTTACCGCTTTTTATTGCGCGAAAACCTGATTGAGAGCAATCCGGTGGTGGATGTGCAATCGCCCAAGCACGTCCGCAAGCTCCCGGATACGCTGGATGCTGAAACCATCGAACGCCTGTTGAGCATTGCGCCGGAGGATATTCTGGCAGTACGTGATCGTGCCTTGATGGAATTGCTGTATTCCTCGGGCTTGCGTCTGGCGGAACTGGTGGGGCTGGATGTCCATGATATCGACCAGCGCCAACAACAGGTGCGTGTGACTGGCAAGGGTGACAAGCAACGTGATGTGCCGGTGGGCAGGGTAGCACTGGCAGCTTTGCAGGCGTGGTTGCAACAACGTGGCAATCTGGCAGCACAGGGGGAAACAGCGCTGTTTGTCAGCAAGCATGGTACGCGCTTACACCCGCGCAGTGTGCAATTCCGCCTGAACCATTGGCGTTTGCAACAAGGTCTGGAACAGCATGTGCACCCGCATAAACTGCGCCATTCGTTTGCAAGCCATTTGCTGGAATCGTCGGGGGATTTGCGGGCGGTACAGGAAATGCTGGGTCATGCTGACATCAGCACCACCCAGATTTATACCCATCTGGATTTTCAGCACCTCGCCAGTGTGTACGACAAGGCGCACCCACGGGCGAAGAAAAAGTGAGGTTTGTTAGTCTTCCATGAGCCAGATGGAGTGGATAGTGGCGGAAGAGTCGGCAACCGTGGTGATGGTTTCATCTTTGGGGTAGATGCCCGCCGTGCCATCTTTACCAATGACCTGAAAAATCATCGTACCGGGGGCTTTGGCGAAGGTGGCAAACTCGCGGGATTCGATCTCAGTCCACTGGATTTCGGTCAAACCACCGAGTTTTTCCCCGACGCTTTGCAGGTTTTCCCCGACTTTTACCTTGCTCTCAGTAATAAAGCGCGGGCTAATGATGCGGATCAGGTTGGCAGTATGGGTGATTCTGTCCAGCATGATATTCATGAGGGCTTCCCCATTCAGGGTGACGGTCATCCACTCAATACCTTCACCATCCCGCTCAATGGCCGCTGTTGCTCCCGGCAACGTTGCCAGTATGTCGCTTGACAGCATCCCGAGTTGCACAGGGCCTGCGGCACTATCGGTGATAGTATAGCTGTCCTGTCGTTGCCCTGATGCTTGTTCGCCGACTTGCTGCTGGGCTGTGGTGGAGGTATTGGGATTATCCTGCCCACAGCCATTCAGCAATAATGGCACTAACAGCAAACTGGCGCTTAACCTTGTCGGTTGCATGTTGGTTCTCCGTGAATACCCTTGATTACCATGATCAGGCTGGGTTTTCAAAGAATATGTAGTTGGTTGAATAGTCACTGAACTCAAAGTAGACCTTTTTTTCGTCAGAATCCGCAACGCCGTTCAGGTTGGCATCCAGAATGCCGTAGCCGAAACGGTAAGGGCGCTCAGTGCCACTAGTAGTCCCCGCCGCCGTGGAGATTTTATCAACTTTGATAAAGCGCCTTACCACTTTTTCACCGGCATAGACTTCCAGCACGCCACTGACGCCAGTCCAGTTATTAATTTCACGCCCAATCTTGTTCTGGGTTTCCTGGGTACAAGCGCCAAGGCCAAGCAGCAGGGAAAGGGTAAGTAACAGTGTTGTCCATTTCATGCGTTATTCCTCGAAAAAATTTTAAAATCAGTAGCCTAAAATACGGGCAGTGCGTAAGTCACCCTGATCCAGCGCCATTTGTACGGGTGTTTTGGCGGGGGAGCCATGGGTGACCGCGTTGGGGTTTGCCCCCTGCTTCAGCAAGTAGTTGGCGGCATCAGCCCGTCCAAAACGGGCAGCATGGTGCAGAGGGGTCCAGCCGGTAGCAGTAACCGCATTCACATTCGCGCCTTTGCTCACCAATTGCCTGACAGCAGGTAAGGCACCTGCGGCCACGGCGGCGTGTAAGGCTGTTTCGCCAGAAGCGGTGGCAGTGTTGGCGTCAGCGCCTTGTTCCAGCAGGGTGCTCACGGCGGCGGCATTGCCTGCTTGTGCGGCCTCCCACAGTTGCTTGTTCAGCTCGCTCTGGGAAAAGGCGGGTGCAGCCGCCGTTGCTGTCGCTGGCTCGGCCTCAGGTGTTGCGACGAGTGTTTCTGGGGGGGCGAACTCAGCTCTGGCAGCCGTGATCAGGGTGTTGCTGTCTGCCGAGGTGATGATACTTCTGGTGGTTGGAGTCTCTGTTGCAGTGGTGGTGGCGCAACCACTCAGACCTAGCAGCAATAAGCTGGTCAATAACAGGGCTGGAGTGTTGGGGATTTGTTTCATCTAGTTTGGGCCAGTTTGGCAATGGTTGAAGAAATGCCGCGCAGTACGTCCACTTTGACCGCCACGTTCGGTTGCAAAGGCACTTGCTTCCTGATGCAACAGTTCCGCATCTTGTACGCGCCCTTTGAATAACTTGTCTACGATCTCCAGATAAGTGTCTTTATTCATGGGATGGAAAGGCAAGGATAGGCCGAAGCGATCAGCCAGCAGGCGTTTGTTTTCGACAGCAGGGTCGTCGGGAATCTCACCTTTGAGCATTTGCTCCAGGGTGCTTTTCCGGCAGTTGGAGGTGGCGTAAATGAGCACATTTTCAGGCGGCTTTTCCAGCGTGCCTTCCAGGGTGCTTTTCAACATGCGGTATTCGCCCTTGGTTTCGTCAAAGTCGAGGTCGTCACAGTAGATGATGAAGCGGTAGTGGGAGTCGACGATTTCATCGGTAATATCGACCAATACGCCCAGATCATCTTTGGAAATCTGGATCATGCGCAAGCCATAGGTGTGGTAACGGCTCAAGACGGCCTTGATCAGCGAGGATTTGCCGACGCCATGCGCACCCCACAACAAGGCGTGGCTGGCAGGTTTGCCACGTAAAAAGTGCTCCGTATTGCGGAACAGCTTGTCTTTTTGTTCGTCGATGCCCTGTAGGTTGTCGGGGTTTACCAAATCCACATTCCTGATGGGTTTCAAGAAATGCCGGTTGGATCGCCATACCGCTGCAAGGGTACTGCGCCAGTCAATCGTCAGTTTGCCAAAAGCCATTATAACTCCCTTCGGTAATATGCCTGCACGAATTGCCTCACAAGTTTAGCTGTTTATACAAAAATTTTCTGCTGCTTTATGTTGGGGCGGGCAGCCTTTATCTTGTGCTCAAACAGTATCTATTTATAGCAAAGTGTGGTAATTAAGCCACTTTAATCATTAGAAAATCCTAATATACATTGCAACATGCGAGGAAGGTTTGCTGCATGAAACAACATACTAACACGCCTAAACACAGCTTCAAGCTCAAGGCGATCAGTTTCCTGTCACCCGCAGCCTTTTTGCTAGGTTCGAAATAGCATCAGGCGCTGGCCTTAGTGTTGTAAGCGATAGCTCATAAGCCCGAACCATTCGTGCAGAGCTGTCTGACTGCGCGATAGGGCATTGGCTTGCGGAATCCACCACAGCCATTCGTGCCGCCAGAAATTGCTGGAACCGTAGCTGGTGGCGGCGGGTAAGTAGTTCACTTGCCGGTTCTGGAAGGCCAGCATGGTGCGGGGCATGTGCCAAGCTTGTGTGACGACCCAAGCGGAATGGATACCTGCTTCACTGAGTATTTGGTCGGAATACGCCGCATTTTCCCACGTGGTGTGGCTGCTGCCTTCCTGCCAGCGGATCGGAACTTGGAAGGTATTTTCCATGACATCGCGCATGTAATCGGCTTCGTTGCTGCTGCCTGAAATCAGGATGGGCAAGCCAGTCTTGCGGTGCAGGTAGGCCGCGTAATTCAGGCGCTCCAGCTCGGTGCTGGCACTCATCCTGCCTGCGTATTCAATGGCTTCAAGATTGCGCCCCGCACCCAAAACCACAATGGCTTCGGGCAAGGGTTGTTGTAACCACAGTTCAGGTTTGGGTGGGTATTGCTGTTCTAAGCCTACCATGAGCTTTTCCGCCACCACTGGCAGGCTTAGTACCACGGTTTGCAGTACGCCAATCACTAGCGTGATTAGCATCGCGCTGCGCCATTTGTAGAACAGCAGCGCGATCAGCAGGAAAATCAGTAAATTGCCGGGTGGGTAGGCCAGAAATTCAACCGTTCGGCTAATGACTGGACTCATTCGTTACCAAACACGCCTGCTGCTTGCTGGTCGGCATGATAAGAGGAACGCACCATGGGGCCACTGGCTACTTTGTCGAAGCCCATCGCGGTGGCAATTTCAGCCAGTTCGGCAAATTCATCCGGGTGTACGAAGCGGTCAACCGGCAGGTGGTGGCGGCTGGGTTGCAGGTATTGCCCCAAGGTCAGCATGTCGCAGTTGTGGTCACGCAGGTCTTGCAAGGTGGCAATCACTTCTTCCTTGGTTTCACCCAAGCCCATCATCAGGCCGGATTTGCTGGGAATGTGCGGGAACAGCTTCTTGAATTCCTTGATCAGATTCAGCGAATACTGGTAATCCGCGCCGGGGCGGGATTGCTTGTAGAGGCGCGGCACGGTTTCCATATTGTGGTTAAACACGTCCGGTGGGGCTGTTTCCAGAATTTGCAGGGCGATTTCCATGCGTCCGCGAAAATCGGGGGTGAGGATTTCGATTTTAAGCGCTGGGTTGAGTTCGCGGGCTTTCTGGATGCATTTAACGAAATGTTCCGCGCCACCATCGCGTAAGTCATCACGGTCAACCGAGGTGATGACCACGTATTTCAGGTTCATGGCGCGGATGGTTTCTGCCATATTATCCGGTTCGTTTTCATCCAGCGGCAACGGTTTACCGTGGGAAACGTCGCAGAAGGGGCAGCGTCGGGTGCAAATATCCCCCATGATCATGAAGGTTGCCGTGCCGTGGGTGAAGCATTCGCCCAGATTGGGGCAGGCGGCTTCTTCACAGACGGTGTGCAGCTTTTGCTCGCGTAATACCGCTTTCAAGCGTTTGACTTCCGGCGTGGTGGGGGCTTTGGCCTTGATCCACGCCGGTTTGCGGCGAAATTCGGTGGTTGGTTCAACCTTGATCGGGATACGGGCTACTTTGTCGGCACCGCGTTCTTTGTGTCCGGGTTCTTTGCGTTCCATGAGGTCTGGCTATCTCGCGTTTGGTGGATTGTCGACACATTATAATCCCAAGACGGCGGTGTGGGGGTAATCCTTTGCAAGGTTTATCTAATGCATCATCATATCTTACTGGCATACACTGGCGGTTCATGGAACATGCCCACAACACAAGCCCAGCAACCCAATGCCTGAAGGAAATACACCATGACAGCCGTAGAACACCGGGTCTACACCGCCGCCCAAACCCGCCAACTCGACCACATCGCCATCCACGACGCGGGCATCCCCGCCTACACCCTGATGTCACGCGCCGGGCAAGCCACCGTCGACCACCTCCGCGCCCGCTGGCCTAACACCCGCTCTGTCTGCATCCTCTGCGGGGCAGGCAACAACGGCGGGGATGGCTACGTCATCGCCCGACTGGCCTTACAAGCAGGCTGGCAAGTCACCCTGATCTCGCTAGCGGACGTATCACGTCTGCAAGGCGCTGCCCAACAAGCCTTCCACGACTTCAGCGCAGCAGGCGGACAAGTGCAAACCTTCACAGGTGAAATCCCACCCGCAGCCGTCATGGTCGACGCCCTGCTCGGCACGGGGCTGGACCGCACGGTAGAAGGTGCATACGCCACCGCCATCCAGCAACTCAACCAGCAAACCGTGCCCGTGGTGGCGGTCGACATCCCCTCCGGCCTGCACGCAGACACCGGGCAACCCTACGGCTGTGCAGTCGAAGCCACCCTGACCGTCACCTACATCGGCCTGAAAGCCGGGCTGCTCACCGGCAAGGCGCGGGATTACTGCGGAACCTTACACTTCGCCGCGCTGGATGTTCCTGACAGCGTATACGCCCAAGTCCCCACCGATATGCACCTGCTCGGCCAGCACACCTTGCGTGAACACCTGCCGCCACGCCGCCGTTCTGCCCACAAAGGCAATGCCGGTCATGCGCTGTTGGTCGGTGGTGCACCCGGCATGAGCGGTGCTATCCGGCTCGCGGGCGAAGCGGCATTACGGGCGGGCAGCGGGCTGGTTTCCATCGCTACCCACCCCGCACACGCGCCTTTCCTCAACCTGTTACGCCCGGAACTGATGGTGCACGCCGTCGATTCCCCCGCCACACTACGCCCACTGCTGGCACGCATGGAGGCTATCGGCATCGGCCCCGGCATGGCGCAAACCGCTTGGTCCCGCAACCTGCTGACCCTGATTCAGAACGCCACCCAACCCAAAGTGCTGGATGCTGACGCTCTCAACCTGCTAGCGCAAAATCGCAGCCAGCGCGATGACTGGATTCTCACCCCACACCCCGGCGAAGCCGCCCGCCTGCTGGCCTGCACCACCGCAGACGTGGAACAAGATCGTATCGCCGCCACCCGCCGCTTGCAGCGCGAATACGGTGGCGTTATCGTACTCAAAGGCACGGGGACACTGGTCGCTTCCGCTAACGGGGTGGCTTTTTGCGATGCAGGCAATCCCGGCATGGCCTCCGGTGGCATGGGTGACGCCCTCACCGGTATCATTACCGCCCTGCTCGCACAAGGCTTGAGTCTGGAAGCTGCCGCAACCACGGGCGTATGGGTACATGCCCACGCCGCCGACCGCGCCGCCGCCAGCGGAGAACGCGGCTTGCTGGCGAGTGACCTCATTACACATTTACGGGAAGTCATCAACGCATGAAGGATTGGCAACGAGTAGCAGATGAAGCCGCCATGCTCGCCACCGGCGCAGCGCTGGCACAACGGTTCCCCTCTGGCGGCCTGATTACGCTGCACGGCGACTTGGGGGCAGGCAAAACCACGCTGGTACGCGGCCTATTGCGGGCATTAGGACATACTGGCAACGTCAAAAGCCCCACTTATACGCTAGTAGAACCCTATCATCTGGAAGGGCGCGACGTGTTCCACTTCGACCTGTACCGTTTAGCAGATGCAGAGGAGTTGGAGTACATGGGCATCCGCGACTATCTACGCCCGGATGCTCTATGTCTGATTGAATGGCCAGAAAAAGCCGGGGGCTTGCTACCTGAGCCGGATTTACGTATCCACATTCGGCATTGTGGTGATGCTCGCGAAATTTTCATGAAATGATTTAAATCAACATAATCATGAGTTTATCACTACTTGATAAAAAATCACTTGAAAAGTACCACACTCTGGATTAATACTTATGAGGAAGAAACTTTTTTCCATCTTTTTGAGCGTATCTGTAAGCCATGAAGGTTTGCTGTCGCTAAGTGTCGTTTGAGATTAGGCCATGAACACTGACAAGCTGAGCCGCAGAAACTTTATCCTGAAATTAAGTGCCTTGGCAGGTGCTATTGCCAGCGGGTTTCAAGCCCCGCCAGCCCTTGCTGCTGACGCCCCTCCCGGACGCTTGACTGGGGCAAACCTGACCGGCAGTGCTAAAAAGTTGGTGTTTGCCCTGCAACTGGATGAACCTGTGGCCTACAAGGTTTTCACACTCCCAGCACCCGACCGTGTGGTGATAGACCTGATGCACACCAGTATGGCTGGCAAACTCAAACAAGGTACGCATGACCGCCCACCGATTCAAAGCATTCGTTACGCCAGCCGTAATGATGGGCGTATCCGGGTTGTGCTGGATGTGCAGGAACAAGTATCAGCCAAAGCCACCATGAAGAAAAATGGCAGCAGCAACGTGCTTTCCATCACCATGAGCCCTACCGGCAAAGGTAGCAGCAGCGCCCCGGAGAAGAAGGCTGATAAAAAATCGACTAAAAAGTCTAAAGCTGCCAGCGAATCAGAGCAACCAACCACCTCGGAACCTTCCAGGGGTAAATTCATCGTGGTGATTGACCCTGGTCATGGCGGCAAAGACCCCGGCGCTATTGGCGCTAACGGCACGCGTGAAAAAGACGTGGTGCTGGAAGTTGCCCGCAAACTCAAGGCACGCATCGACCGCGAAAAAGGCATGAAGGCCATTTTGACCCGCTCCGGCGACACCTTCATACCCTTGCGCGGACGCATGGACATTGCCCACCAACACAAGGCCGACCTGTTCATCTCGGTTCATGCCGACGCCAACCCTAGCTCACGGGTCAGTGGCTCTTCCGTCTATATCCTCTCCGAAAACGGCGCATCCAGTGAAGCGGCACGCCTAATGGCAGAAAGTGAAAACTCTTACGAGCTAAAATTCGGCAACCGCAGCTTGAACCATACCAATGACCGGGTCGCTTCCGTCTTACTGGATCTGAGCCAGGATGCCATGATCGACCGCAGCCTGAGTCTGGCAAAGGGCGTGCTCGGTGAACTCTCTAAGGTCAATAACCCACTGCGTAACCGTGTGGAAAGCGCCGCCTTCATGGTGCTCAAGTCACCGGATATTCCTTCCATGCTGGTGGAAACCGCGTTCCTCAGCAATCCGATCGAGGAAAAGCGCCTGCGCACCGCTGATTACCAGCAAAAACTCGCCTCAGCGGTCTTTCAAGGCGTAAAACGTTACCAGCTTGCTTACGCTGATAGCGGGCGGGCTAATACGTAAAATCTGGTCGATACGGCAAATGCTCGCTGGCGGAACGCATGTAATCCGCCACCGAACCTTTCTCATAGGTCGCATGGCGCTCGATCGCTTGCCGGAAGTGTGCCTCCCGCAACCAATGTGCTGAGCGGGTCAGGGTCGGGATAAAGCCACGCGGAATCTTGTGTTCCCCCTGCGCCCCCGGCTCAAAGATTTGCAGACCGTGCTGGATACAATACTCAATCCCCTGATAATAACACGCCTCGAAATGCAGGCTGTCCACGTCTTGCGTGCACCCCCAATGCCGCCCGTAGAGTTTGGTAGCACTGCGGAACATCAGTGACCCCGCGATGCATTCCCCCTCACGGTTATCCGCCAGAATCAACAGCACCTGATCGCCCAGCGCCTGCGCCATCTCACGGAAAAATCCCAGATTCAGGGTCGGAATGCCCCACTTGCTTTCAAAGGTATGCTGGTAGAAAAACGCAAAATGCTCCCAATCCGCCACCGTCGCGGTATTGCCGTCCAATTGCCGTAAGGTCACGCCCGCATCTGCCACCTTGCGGCGTTCTTGCCGGATGTTTTTACGCTTTTTGGACATCAGTGCCGCCAGAAAGTCTTCAAAGGTGCTGTACCCAGCATTACGCCAATGGAACTGGCAATCGTGACGGATCGTTAAACCCTGCTGCGCCATCCACTCAAGCTGCTCAGCGGGTGGGAACAAGCAATGGAAACTGCTGGCTTGCAACGCTTCCGCTACTTGCATCACTGCCGACAGCAACAAGGGGTACAACTCGGCTTCACGCCCAGCCTGTACCAAAAAGCGCTGCCCACTGGCGGGCGTATACGGGATGGTCGACACCAGTTTGGGAAAGTAACGCATTCCATGCTGGTCATAGGCTTGCGCCCACGCATGGTCGAACACGAATTCGCCGTAAGTATTGTCCTTTTCATACAAGGGCAGCGCGGCAATCAGTTGCTCATCCTCGTAAATCGCCACGTGGCGTGGTAGCCAACTGAACTCCTCAATGCTAAGGCAGCCGTGGTGTTCGAGGGCGGCGAGGAATTCGTGACGCAAAAAGGGATTATTGTCCTGCACCAGTGCATTCCACTGCGCAGCGGGGATGGTATCGAGTCGGTCGAGGATTTGAATTTGCATGGCAACGGATGCTAGCGGTTTTAAGCCGGGCGGACAATTTCCCCAGTAAGTCCGTGCCGTATTTCGGTGGGTTGATTTTGCTCACCCAGCGGCGCATCGAGAATATAGCCCAGTTGCGAACCAAATTGCTGCTGCACTTCCGCTGCACTCCGTGCCGGGGCCTGGTCGCTGAGATTGGCGCTGGTGGAAATCAACGGGTGTCCAAGCTGTTCGCAAAGCGCACGGCATACCGGGTGAGCGGTGATGCGTACCGCCAGCGTGTCGTGTTTGCCGCGTATTAGCGGGGAAACGTCCGGGCGAACCGGCAACAACCACGTCACGGGGCCAGGCCAAGTGGGTAGGACACGGGCTTGTAAAGCAGCATCCAAAGGCAACAAATACGCCTCCAGTTGCGACAGATCGGCAGCCACCAAGATCATCCCCTTGTCGGCAGGGCGTTGCTTGAGGGTGAGAATACGTTGCACGGCGGCAAGGTCAGCGGGGTTGCAGCCGAGGCCATAGACGGCTTCGGTGGGGTAAGCAAGCACGCCACCCGCTTGCACGGTGCGGATGGCGTTGGATAAATCAGGGGTTAACAAGGTTTAACTCGCTGACTTTTTGGGAGTTGTGGTTTTAGTTGCCGTAGCTTTCTTCGCTGCCGGTTTCTTCGCCGCTGGCTTTTTGGCTGGCGCTTTTTTAGGTGCAGCTTTAGGCTTGGCTGCTTTCGCGGCCTTGGGCTTATCGGCTGCATCAGCCGTTGCTTCGCCGTCTGTTTTGGCAGCGGCTTCCTTGGCCTTTTTCGCACCTTTTTTGGCACTCTTGGCTTCTGCTGCCACCGCAATCAGCGCTTCGCACTCTTCCAGCGTCATGCTGTCGGGTTCGCGGTCTTTGGGCAGGCGAATCTGCAATTTGACGCGCTTTACCACTTTATTGATGTAAGGCCCCCAACGGCCTTTGAGGATCTGGATGCCATTGCCGAAATCCACCAGGATTTTTTCGGCATCCTTGATTTTCTTCTCGGCAATCAATTCCAGCGCCCGCTCCAAGGTAATGGTGTGCGGGTCATCTTCCTTTTTCAGGGAAGCGAACTGGTCGCCGAATTTGACGTAAGCCCCAAAGCGTCCAATATTGGTGCTGATGGCCTTGCCGTCTTCGGTTTCGCCGAGTTGGCGCGGCAGCTTGAACAGTTCCAGCGCCTCTTCCAGCGTCACGGTATCCAGCTTCATGCCGGGGCGCAAACCAGCGAATACTGGCTTTTCCTCGTCATCCTTAGTGCCGATTTGCACCATGGGGCCAAAGCGCCCTAAGCGCACCGATACTGGCTTGCCACTGGCCGGATCAATGCCAATCTCGCGGGACTGGAGCACGTCGCTGCGGTTGACGCTTTCCATCTTGTCGTCGACCAGCTTGTGGAACGGCTGCCAGAAGGCATCCATGACCGGCACCCATTCTTTTTCGCCGCGTGAAATTTCATCCAGCTCGTTTTCGAGATTCGCGGTGAAATCATAATCGACGTATTGGGTGAAATGCTCCGTCAAAAAGCGGGTCACGATGCGCCCAATATCGGTCGGGGTAAAACGGCGGCTTTCCAGTTCGACGTATTCACGCGCCAACAAGGTAGAAATAATGCTGGCGTAAGTCGACGGGCGACCAATGCCAAATTCTTCCAGCGTCTTGACCAGCGAGGCTTCCGAATAGCGCGGTGGCGGCTCGGTGAAATGCTGATCGGCAGCAATGTCTTGCAAGGTCACGCTATCGCCTTCTACCAGCAATGGCAGCGTGCTTTCTTTTTCACTGGCGCGGTCATCCTGACCTTCTTCGTACACCAACAAAAAGCCGGGGTCACGAATGGTAGAACCAGAGGCACGGAAGAAACTGCCCGCCTCCGCCGTCAAATCAGCCGACACCGTGTCCAGCGTTGCGAAGATCATCTGGCAAGCCACGGTACGTTTCCAGATCAGCTCATACAACTTGAACTGCTCTTCGTTGAGGTGGCTTTTAACCTGCTCAGGGGTGCGGAAAGCCGACGTCGGGCGCACCGCTTCATGCGCTTCCTGTGCATTTTTGGATTTGGTTTTGTAGAAATTCGGGGTTTCCGGCAATTTATCTTGCCCGTAACGCTGCTCGATCAGGCCGCGCAATTCACCGATGGCTTCGTTTGCCAGCGTCACCGAGTCGGTACGCATGTAGGTAATCAAACCGATTGGACCACTGCCGAGGTCAATGCCTTCGTACAATTGCTGGGCAACCCGCATCGCGCGTTGGGTGGAAAAACGTAGCTTGCGCACCGCTTCCTGCTGCAAGGTCGAGGTAGTAAACGGCGGCGCGGGGTAACGCTTACGCTGTTTCTTGTCGACTTTGCTGACCAGCAACTTGCCATTGGCCGCTTTCAGCAAGCGTTCGCGGACTTCACTGGCTCGCGCTTCATTATTAATGTCGAACTGGTCGAGTTTGTGACTATCCAGTGTGTGCAAACGCGCGGTGAAGGCTTGTTCATCCTTGGCGTTTTGCGCGGTCATCGTCCAGTATTCCTGACGGACGAAACGCTCGATTTCGTCTTCACGCTCCACAATCAAGCGCAACGCAGGGCTTTGCACCCGCCCGGCGGACAAGCTCGGCTTGATCTTGCGCCACAGCAGCGGGGAAAGGTTGAAACCGACCAGATAATCCAGCGCACGACGGGCTTGCTGTGCATCCACCAGATCGGTGGCCAGTTCACGCGGATTTTCGATAGCTTCCTGAACCGCACGCTTGGTGATTTCGTGGAACACCACGCGCTGGACATTTTTGCCCTCGAGTGCGCCACATTCCTTGAGCAATTCGTACAAATGCCAGGAAATGGCTTCGCCTTCCCTGTCCGGGTCAGTCGCGAGATAAAGGTTATCGGCTTTTTTCAAGGCACGCGCAATCGCATCGACATGCTTTTGATTGCGGTCGATGATTTCATAGCGCATCGCATAACCATTTTCGGTGTCTACTGCGCCTTCCTTAGGAATCAGGTCGCGTACATGGCCGTAGGAGGCCAGCACTTCAAACCCATTACCCAAGTACTTCTGGATGGTTTTTCCCTTCGCCGGAGATTCGACGATTACCAAATTTTCGCTCATTTTTTATACTTCAAGGCGTCAATGCCCGTATTTCGATTAGTCACAAGGCCGCATTTTATGCTTGTATTCGGGTAGAAAGTAAAGTTTTGCAGGTGCAAAACACTAAATTAGCTTAACAGGTTTTGATCTATACTCCACATCCATCGCCTGAAACCTGAGGTTTTCCATGCACACACACTACCTGCAACACGTACCGTTTGAAGGGCTGGGCAGTATTGCCACATGGCTGGAAACGGCAGGCCACCGCCTTAGCCACACCCGTTTTTACGAAACGGCGGCATTGCCCGACCCGGCCTCCATTGACTTACTGGTGGTCATGGGTGGCCCCATGAGTATCAACGATGAGGCAGAATTCCCCTGGCTTGCCGCTGAGAAACGCTTCATCCGTGCCGTCATTGAAGCGGGCAAACCCGTGTTGGGCATTTGTCTGGGAGCGCAATTAATTGCCGGTGCAATGGGCGCGGCGGTGTACCGCAACCCGCTGAAGGAAATCGGCTGGTGGGCGGTTCAAGCTGAAAATACCAGCGGGGATGTATTCCCGTTTCCGCCAACCGCCACCGTGTTCCACTGGCACGGGGAAACCTTCGACCTGCCACCCGGCGCGGTGCGGTTGGCGCGTAGCGAGGCTTGCGCCAATCAGGCTTTCCAATTGGGTGAACGAGTGATCGGCTTGCAATTCCATCTGGAAACTACCCCAGCATCGGCACAGGCCATTGTTAGCCATTGTGGAGATGAACTGGTTCCAGCGACGTGGATTCAGAGCGAAACCGACATTCTCGCGGCGGATGCGGCGCAATTCAGCACCATTAACGGCCTGATGGGGGCTATTCTGGCGTACCTGCTGCGCCCGGCGACGACCTGACGGAACTGAATCAACACTCCTCACGGCCCGACTGCATCAAGGTCACAAAATCGCTCAGCCGTTGCCCCGGCAATTCCTCAAAGGTTTGCGCCAGCGTTTCCAGTTGGCGAATGCGGTCGAGGCGAAAGGTGCGGAAATCATGGCGCAATTCACACCATGCTGTCAGCGTCCACACGTTGCCCCAGAAAAACAGCCCCAGTGGTTTGACTTCACGCTGGCTGGCTGCATCATCCGCACGCTGGTAATCCAACCGCAGCAGGCGACGGGCGGCAATGGCATGGCGGCAGGTATCCAGGGTGGTTTCGAGGTCTTCGCGTGCCCCAAAACGCATCGCGTACAGGCGGCTGGCTTCCAGATGGTGGTGTAGTTCGGCGGGAATAACGGCGTGTACCTTGTCGAGCACGGATTGCGCACTGCTGCCGAGTTCGCTGCCGCCCCAGGCTTTCAACATCCGCGCCCCGACGACAAGTGCCTCGATTTCAGCAGCGGAGAACATCAGTGGCGGAATATCGAGCGAATAGCGCAAGTGGTAGCCGACGCCTGCTTCGCCTTCCACCGGCACACCCGACAGGCTCAAGTCCTGCATATCGCGGTAAATGGTACGCTCAGACACTTCCAGCCGGTCGGCGAGTTCCCGCGCCGTGACCAAGCGCTTGTTCCGCAGGATTTGCACAAGCTGGAACAAACGATCGGCACGGCGCATGAAATTCTCCTTTAAGTCATCTAGGCCATCGAATGCAGGCCAATCATATTGCCTTCAGTGTCGTTGACGAGGGCAATGAAACCGTGTTCACCGATGGGCATTTTTTCCTTGAAAATACTGCCACCGTTGGCGGCGGCGCGGGCAGCATCCACCGCGCAATCTTCACAACTGAAATACACTAATGTACCGCCACCACCGGATGGGCAACCGCCCATTTTGACCAATGCGCCCGCTGCACCATAGGTGGGATTGTCGCAATCGGACATCGGGAATGTCCACATTTCCAGATCAGACCATGTTTCCGGGTCGGAAGTGGGCAAATGTTCCAGCTTGGTTTCAAGCATGGCTTCGTAGAAGGCAACGGCGCGTGGCATATCCTGCACGTAAATTTCAAACCAGCCGACGGGGTTTGGTTTCATGATGATTCTCCTTTGGTGGGTCATTGTTGATTGGTTTTTGCAGTATAGAGGCGTCCTCCTGACAGCATTGTGTCAGTAGTGTTTACTGCCCCACCGTGGCACTTGAAATGATTGAGAATGGCCTACCAGCCTTGCTACACATACTTGAACGGCACATTGATCAGCTTTTCATCCACCAGCCCTAGCCTGTCGTTATTACTGACCACAATCCCATAAGGGCACTGATATTCCTCGATGAAACTGCGAATACCTTTCAGATCGCGCAAAGTCACGGTCTGTTTATATTTGATTTCAATGGGTAAGAGGCCGAATTCCCCTTCCAGCACCAGATCAACTTCTGCCCCAGCCGTCGTGCGATAATGGTAGTAATCAAAAATAATACCCCGTGCATTCAGCCCCCGGATCAGGTTTTCGATCACCATCGTCTCCCACGAGTGCCCCATTTGCGGATGTGCCAACAAGTGATCTTGGGTATAAAGATGCAGGAAATGATGCAGCAAACCTGAATCCCGCAAATACCCTTTCGGATGCTTGACAATGCGCTTGGCTGCATTCTTTTCATACGGCGGAATATGCCGCCAAATGAACGTGCCATGCGCAATCCTGAAGTATTCGCGCACAGTAGGTGGCGAGACACCCAAAGCCCGCGCCACATCGGAATAGTTGATAATCGTCCCCGATAAGTGCGCCAGCATTTGCAGGAAGAGCTGATATTTTTCGCGTTGCAGGCTGGGGAACAACCGCATGATGTCACGTTCCAGATAGGTTTTGACGTAGTTCTGCATCCACAACTTGTGGAAACGATCATTATTTTTCAGCCAAGGCTCCGGGTAGCCCCCGCGTAGCCAGTAATCATGGTGTTGCTGCAAATCGGTGGCGCTGGGTGTCAGGCTAGCAAAATCCGTCAGCAAACGCCGCGACTGGATCAGTTCATACAGGCCGGACTGCGCTTGGGAAAACGCCTCGGTCATCATGAAGGGGGCGACCTCCACCATCGCAATACGTCCAGCAAGGCTTTCCGAAATGGAACGTATGAGTTCCGGTGAACTAGAGCCGGTAATGAGAAAGCGCCCATTGGTGTGACGATCTGCATCAATCGCCACCCGCAAAGCGGGAAACAATGTAGGCAATAACTGCGCTTCATCCAAAGCGACCTGTGCGGGGTTCAGACGAAAAAACAGATCAGGGTCACGCGCTACTACGTCGTAGTCAGTGGCCGTTTCTAGGTCGTACATCTGCCACGGCTGCGGTAACTCGTGTAAAGCCGTTGTTTTGCCTGATTGCCGAACACCTGTCAGTGCAACACACGGAAACAGGCTCAGCAATTCATTAACGAAAGGGGTAAAATGTCTCTTCATACCTTGCAATTTAAAATGTTAACTTTTATTTTGCAAGGTATGGAAGGGATTTATTTTGCTTTCAACGGTTGAAAATGGTGCGTCCCATCCCGCCGCAACTGCTCAATCAGCCCAAATTCCCAATCCAGATAAGCTTGCATCGCCAGCGGTGGCGCATCTGTCCCCTCATACGGGCGCTGATAACGCCGCATAGGTGGGGAATCTTTCGGCTTTTCATAACCTGTTTCTGAAAAATCGCGGGCGGTCAGGCCGTCAATCACGTACACATCCCACGCCATTTGTGCCAGCCACGAGGCGGACATATTGGCGCGAGTGCCATCATCATCAACCAGCAACAAGCGTGCGCCGCGCACCGGGGCGTACATTTCGGTTTCCTGCACCAACTGACCGCCGGGGATCGGGTAACAGCCCGGCAAGTGGCCGGTGGCGTATTCAGCGACATTGCGCACGTCGAAACAATAGGTGGTGCGGCTGTCCTGTTGCATCCACGTTGCCCAATCCTGCTTGCTGGCACGTTTAACCCCGGCACGATCAGCGACTGCCCGCGCCCGTTGCCGGGCAACGCCTGCCGACGGGGCGGAGGTTGCTGAGAAACGCCGCGTTTGCCCAAAGTCCAATTGCTGCTGCGCCAACAACCAGCCGATCGTGCCATTGCGCAAGGCGGCAATCGGATTCGGGAAACCCGCATTAATCAACGATTGCGTACCGATCAAGCTACGGGTACGGCCTGCACAATTGACGATGATTTGCGTGGTCGGCTTGCGCACCAAATCCGCGACACGCAACACCACTTCCGCGCCGGGAACGCTGATGCCGGTGGGGATGCTCATGGTCTGGTATTCGTCGAAACGCCGCACATCCACGATCACCATATCGGCTTTGGCATCGAGCATGGCTTTGACTTCCTGCGCGGAAAACGACGGGGTGTGGCAGGCCGCTTCCATCAATTCGCCAAAGGCTTTGCTGGGCACGTTCACGTCGATGAAAACTTCGCCACCCGCCGCTTTCCAGCCGTCAAGGCCACCGGCAAACACCGCCACATCGCTGTAACCCAGCGCCAGCAGACGTTCAGCCGCTTGTTCCGCCAAGCCTTCGCCATTATCGAAGGTCACGATCGGCACATCGCGGCGCGGCAATTTGGTAGCAGCATCCAGTTCCAGACGCACCAGCGGGAAATTGGCGGCAAACAGTGGATGCCCTTCGGCATGAGGCGCTTCTTCGCGCACATCGAGAAAAGCGATTTCCTCACGGTTCAGCAGTTTTGCACGCACCTCGGCATAATCACGCAACATTGGAATACCCCGAAATAAAATCCTTGGCAGCACCGCCTTCGGGTGGGAAAACGTGGCGTTTAACCTTGCCGATATTCGCACCGTAAGCGTGGATGCTGATGGATACTTGATCAGACAACGCATTCCTGACCTTGTGCACATCACCCAAGGTCGGGGAAACAAATTCAACCGCACCGGGGGCAAGCGTGAGTTCTGCGCCAGAGGGAGTCGGCGTGCCGTCAGCGGCAATGGCGTAGCTTTGGCACATTTCCGCACCACGTAACATGCCGATCACGCCCCAAACCGTGTGGTTGTGGATCGGCGTTTGCTGCCCCGCCCCCCACACGAAACTGACGACTGAAAAGCGGTCTTCCGGGTCGGCGTACAGCAGGTATTGTTGGTAATACTGCGGGTGTGGCTGCGCATACGCCGGGTCAAGCCAGTTATCTTGTGCAACCAGCGTGTGCATGGACTCGCCAATGTTGGGCAAAAAGCTGCTTTCCTCTTCAGGGTTTGCCAGCAGCGCGGTTACTTCGTCCACGAATTGCTTCAATGGCGCAGGTAGGTAATTGTTCTGCATCTTGTGATTCTCCTTTGGTACTATCGCCAACTATATAGGAAATACGCTAGTGAGGAACCGATGAGCAAGCCAACACACGAGAAAATGGGATTTTCTACCCGCGCCATCCATCATGCTTACGATCCGTATGCAGGCACAGGCGACCTGAACCCGCCGGTACACATGAGTTCCACCTACACCTTCCCCACCGTGGAAGACGGCAGCAAGCGTTTCGCGGGTGAGCAGGAAGGCTTCGTTTATTCCCGCGTCGGCAACCCGACCACCGTATTGCTGGAGCAGCGCATTGCCAGCCTTGAAGGTGGTGAAGCAGCGTTAGTAACAGCTTCCGGCATGGGTGCAACAGCTTCACTGCTGTGGACGCTGCTGAAACCCGGTGACGAAATCATTGCCGACAAGACGCTCTACGGCTGCACCTATGCCTTTTTCCATCACGGCCTGAGCAAATTCGGCGTAACGATTCGCCACGTTGACATGACTGACCCTGCCAACCTTGCCGCCGCCATCAGTGCCAAAACCCGCATGGTCTTCTTTGAATCCCCCGCTAACCCCAATATGCGGCTGGTCGACATTGCTGCTATTTCAGACATCACCCATCAATACGAAAACTGTAAAGTGGTAGTCGACAACACCTACTGCACACCCTACTTGCAACGTCCGCTGGAAATGGGTGCGGATTACGTGGTGCATTCCGCCACCAAATACCTCGGCGGACACGGCGACCTGATTGCCGGGGCGATTGTCGGGGATGCAGAAACGCTGACGGAAGTACGCTTCTACGGCATCAAGGACATGACTGGCGCGGTAATGTCGTCGCAGGATGCTTTTCTGGTGTTACGCGGCCTGAAAACGCTGGCGCTGCGCATGGATCGCCACTGCCAGAATGCGCAAGCGATTGCCGAAATGCTGGCGCATCACCCCAAGGTCGAGGTCTGCCATTACCCCGGTTTGGCAAGCTTCCCCCAATACGCGCTAGCAAAACGCCAGATGGCGCAGCCGGGCGGCATGATCGCGTTTGAACTCAAGGGCGGATTCGAGGCGGGTTGCCGTTTCATGAATGCGCTGAACCTGATCACCCGTGCCGTCAGCCTTGGTGATGCGGAAAGTCTGGCACAACACCCCGCCAGCATGACGCATTCCACCTATACCCCGGAAGAACGCGCCGAACACATGATCAGCGAAGGCTTGGTTCGGGTATCGGCAGGGTTGGAAGATACGGCTGATTTGCTGCGGGATGTGGAGCAGGCGTTATTGGTTGCCTGAACAAGGGGAAAATCATGTATCGCAACTTATTGATCTGTTTACTGATGGCAACTGCCCTTACAGGGTGTGCCAAGCTGGAAAAGGTTAATCACTTCTTACCAGCAGCCTTGGCGTGGTTCAATCAGACAGAACAGGAATTGTTGGCTGTCGGGCGTCCGCTGACTGCGGAGGAGCTGGAAATTGCCCATAAAGTCGGCGTCAGTCAACCAGAAAAAGTGCGGCTGGTTGTGCGTCCAGACTTTCCGATCCCATCTGACCCGGAACTTCGTCGGGAAGCGGAGCGTTTGCGCTTAGGAAGTGATTGGGAAGGAGGCAGAACCATGGGGTATGCCATTTTGCTCAAACCCGAGTTTGCAACCAACCGAACCATGCTCACCCATGAACTTGTGCACGTCACGCAAATTGACCGTATGGGGAATGAGGACTTCCTCAAACGTTACCTGATTGAAATGGAACTGCTTGGCTATGAGAACTCATTGATGGAAAAGGAAGCCCGGCAAGTGGCTGGGGAGGCTTTCTAGTCATATGAAAACGCGATTTTTCGAGGATGTCATCCCTTTGTCCGACTTGAAGGCAAACCCCGGAAAGGTAGTCAAACAAGCCAATGAAACCCAAAGTCTTCACGACTACGATGTGAGCCATTGATCCAGCGTATCCATATCCTGTTGAACTTCCACCACCGTCTGGCTAATAACAGGGATACCCAAACGTGACACGTGCGCGATGAAATCAGCCAAAACCATTTGTGCCGACCGTGCGGAACGTGCCAATGACAACGCCCCCTCGTTGAACAGGGCGGTTGCCAGTGCAGCCCGCACGCCGGGTATATCCAGCGTATCTATCTGGTTCACGCCAACCATTAACACATCTGGCTTGTCGCAGCTCATCACCAACACCATATCTTCGCGGGCAAAGCGCAGCACCTCGCCGGGGTTGTTTTTCAGGCTGCTGACATTAACCGTTCTCATAGAGACACCTCCCAAAAATATTGGACAGGAACATTGCAGGGAAAGACTGCTACTACCACCCTTCTGACTAGCCGGGTTGGGTTGCCAACATCGCCGGGCGCTGCCGGAACACCGCATACCACGCGATAATGTGCGGGCACCGCGCTTCTTGCAATAGCTGTGGCAAACGGAATTCCAGATAACCAACTGCTGCGCCTAGTGCGATATGCGCCAGCGTCAGCGCATCGCCCAACGTTTCCAGCCGGGTTTCGATGTATTGCAGGGTACGGATAATTTCGGCTGACCAACGCTGCATGGTTGGCGGGGAACGTTCCTGTTCTGGGCGACTGCGCTGCTCCATCACCAAATTATAAGCGGCGTCAGTCAGTCCATCCGCAAGGGCTTCCCAGCGTAATACTTCCCACTGCTGCCAGCCGGAGGCGGGAATCAACGGCACATCATCCAAACGATCAAGGTAACGGCAAATCACTGGACTATCAAACAACGCCTCACCATTTTCTAGCAATAGCGCTGGCACTTTGCCGAGTGGGTTGGATGCGAGCAATTCCACGGTAGGCTTACTGACATCTACTGTGACGGTCGTGATGCGGGCATCCAGCCCTTTTTCGAGCGCCAATAGGCGGACTTTGCGAGCGTAAGGCGAAGTTGGAGAGTAAAACAATGTCATCATGAGTGTTTTGCCTTGTTTTAAGCGATTCAAGCTAAAATGATAGTATCAAATACCCACGGTGCATACTGCACAAGGAACTCACTTGACTACTCCCCACGGCTAAAGCCGGGGGATTCCTAATTCACCGAGAACAGGACGACGACACCGAAATGCCATCGCCACTAACATTCTCTCCAAAGGCTAACACCGCCAGCCCGGCGGCTAAAATGTTACGTGCTGCATTCACGTCACGGTCGTGGGTTGTGCCGCATTCGGGGCACTCCCACGACCGCACGTCCAGCGGCATGTTTTCTTTCACGAACCCACAGCAGGAACAGCGTTTAGTGGACGGGAAAAACCGCCCGATCTCAACGTATGTCCTGCCAGACCAACCAGACTTGTATTCAAGCTGTCGGGTAAATTCGCCCCAGCTTGCATCAGCAATGTGTTTGGCTAGTTTCGGGTTCTTCATCATGTTCTTCACGGCGAGGTTTTCAGCACAGATAACTTGGTTCTCGTTAACTAATCTGCGGGACAACTTGTGCAAATTGTCCGAACGGCAATCGGAGATTTTCGCGTGAACACGGGCAACCTTGCGTTTAGCTTTCAACCTGTTCTTGCTGCCGAGTTTCTTCTTGGCAAGACGGCGTTGGTACTTCGCAAGTTTAACCGCGTGTTGGGCGGTGTGGAGGGGATTGCCGGACTTGAAGCCGTCGCTAGTGACGAACAAATCCTTGATGCCCACGTCAATGCCCACCTTTTTATCGGTGACAGGCAACAGCGTGGGTTCAAATTCACACAAGCAAGACACAAAATAGCGTCCGGCCTGATCTTTGGAAACAGTAACCGTGGTGGGGTCAGCCGGAAGTGCCTGACTCCACTTGATATTCAGCGGTTTATCGCACTTCGCCAGTTTCAATTCACCGTCACGGTAGCTGAACGCGCGGTACGTGAATTCAGCCGATTGGCGGTGCTTTTTAGATTTGAAGACAGGGTATTTTGCCCGACCTTCAAAGAAGTTTTTGAACGCCGTTTGCTGATTCCTCAAGCATTGTTGCAGCGGAACACTGGAAACGTCGTTCAGGAAAGTAGCTTCAGGCAGTTTTTTGATGGCAGTCAGTTGGGAACTCGCTTTCGTGTACCCAACTTTTTCCTGAGCCTGATAGTAGGCATCCGTGCGGTAACGCAAGATGCTGTTGTAAACGTAGCGCACACAACCGAACGTCTGAGTCAGCAACGTTTCTTGTTGTTGGTCTGGGTAGAATCGGAATTGGTAGGCGCGTTTAGTTTTCATTATTCACAAAATATCGTATATTTCGTGAAGAGTCAACAACCGAAGATAGCAAACCAAACGGAGGAGCGAGAAGAGGGTCGGCTGTCGCCGACGCGCTATCCCTCCCCATGCCTAAAGGCAGGGGTATCTCGCGCACGACTGATGAAACACCCCTACTTGATCGCCTGCGTTGCGGCTGCCCTGCTGGCAGGCTGCGCCAGCACTCCACCCGCCGAACAACTGAACCGTGAAATGGTCGGTGTCAGCGGCAAATCAGCACTATTCACCGCAGGCTACCGCGACGGCTGCCAAAGCGGTTTATCCGCAGGTGGTAACAAGTCATTTGCTTACGCCAAGGACTTAAGCAAGGTCAATAACGCTGACTACAAACTGGGTTGGGAAGACGGCTTCCGCGTGTGCCAGTCACGGCAGGTACAACGCAATAATGACCGTAACAGCTACGAGGGTTTTGGTGGCCACCCTTCCCCGTGGTTCCCGCGTACTGGCGTGAGCATTGGCGTACAATTGTAAGAAACACGGGCGGGGCTTCCATTACAATACGGTTACAGCTAATGTTAGCGCGGGTTAAATCACAACACATATTTTGAAGGACAGCATTGCCATGAATGAATTACTCCCCCCGCCCAGTATTGTGCCACTTGAGCACATTTTACCGGATGAACCACTCCTAATGATGGGCGCGGGGCCTGTACCAATCCCGCAAAAAGTCGCAGCGGCGAACTCGATCGTCATCAATCACCTCGGCGAAACCATGAACCGGGTGATTGAACAGGTCAAAGACATGGGGCGCTACGTGTTCCAGACCGATTCCAGCCACGTCATGGGGGTCAGTGGACCAGGATCAGCCGCGATGGAAATGGCGGTTGCCAATCTGGTATTGCCGGGAGAGCGCGTGCTGTGCATTACCAACGGCTATTTCAGCCTGCGCATGGCCGAAATCGTGCGACGGGTACGGGCAGAACCGACGATTCTGGAAATGCCCCACAACGAAAGCGCCGATCTCGCCTTGGTGGAACGCGCCCTTCAACAAGGCCAATTCCACGCAGTCACGCTGGTGCAGGGTGAAACCTCCAACACCGTCTGCAACAAAAACCTCGACCAGATCGCCAAACTTGCCAAACGCTACGGCTGTCTGGTCATCGTGGATGCGGTTTGCACCTTGAGCACCATGCCACTGGCGATGGATAACTGGCAAGTCGACGCCATTATTACCGGCGGGCAGAAAGGCTTGTCCTCAATCCCCGGCGTATCACTGCTGGCGTTTTCTGAATCGGCATGGGCGAAGAAAATTGCCCGCCGCGAAGAACTGCCGTTCCATTGGTGTCTGGATGCGCAACTCGCCGACAAGTTCTGGAACCAGAAATCCTATCACTACACCGCGCCCGTTTCCGGCATCCTCGCCCTGCACGAAGCCTTGCGTTTGGTGTGTGAAGAAACCTTGCCACAACGTTTCGAGCGCCATTTACGCTGCTCGGAAGCCCTGCAAGCCGGGGTAGAAACCATGGGCTTGAAGCTGTTAGTCGAAAAGCAGCACCGTCTGAATTCCGTGGTGGGGATTGTCGTGCCAGATCACGTTTCCGCAGACGTGGTACGCGCCCACATGTCGAAAGTCCACAAGGTGGAAATTTCTGGCGCGTTTGGGTTGAATATCCTGCGTATCGGGCAGATGGGCGAACAAAGCCGCGCTTACAACCTGTTCCGCACCTTGCACGCCCTCGGCTCGAGTATGCGTGCAGCAGGCGCATCGCTGGATTTACCAGCCGGTATGGCAGAGATGGAACGGGTCTTGTCGGGCGAAGGTTAAGCGCTTCACCCGCCTGACTTTTCGACGATAAACATCACACCATCCACGCCGGTCACACGCACCCGTGTACCGGCGGGCATGTCCGTGCCCTGTACTCGCCATGCGGTGTCACCGACCCGCATGGTGCCGCGCCCGCCGATAATGGCGGTGGTTAGCACGTATGCCTTACCGATATGGCTATGCAGGCGATTATTGAGGTCAGGGGAATCCGAGGTAATGTTGGCTTCGCTGAAGCGCGATTTGCGCCAGCCGAGCACACTGATCAATGACACCAGCCCAAATATCAGAATCTGGATTCCCAGCGACAACGACGGTATCAGCCATAAGGCAATACCCGTGACCACAGCACCAAAGCCGAACCACATCAGCACCATCGCAGGCGCAAACACTTCCAGCGCCATCAACAGCATACCGAAAATCAGCCAGTGCCAGAATTCAATTGGTAACGTTTCCAGTTCCATCAGCTTTTATCCTTCATCGCTTTCCACAATTCGTTGATGCTGCCGATGGAACCCATCAGGCCGCTGGTATCGAGTGGCATGAAAATGGTTTTTTGCTGGTCGGAATCGGCAAACTTGCCCAGTGCTTCGACGTATTTTTGTGCCACAAAGTAGTTGAGGGCTTGCACATCCCCTTCCGCGACCGCTTTGGATACCATCTGGGTGGCTTTCGCTTCAGCGAGGGCTTCACGTTCACGGGCTTCGGCACGCAGGAATGCGGCAGATTTTGCGCCTTCGGCTTCGAGGATTTGTGCCTGCTTTTTACCTTCGGCTTCAGTGATCTGGGCGCGTTTCTGGCGTTCGGCAGTCATTTGCAGGTTCATGGCGCGGATCAGGTCGGCGGGCGGTTCGATGTCCTTGATTTCGACCCGCAGTACTTTAACGCCCCACGCATTGGTGGCTTCGTCGACAATGGTGAGTACCCGTGCGCCGATTTCATCACGTTTGCTTAGCAGGTGGTCGAGTTCCAGCCCACCACACACCGAACGCAGGTTGGTCATGGTCAGATTGAGGATGGCGTGTTCCAGCTTGGCGACTTCATACGAGGCTTTGGCGGGGTCGAAGACTTGATAGAACACGACGCCGTCGATGTTGACGTTGGCATTGTCAGCGGTAATGACTTGCTGCGGTAGGATGTCGAGTACTTGTTCCATCATATTCACTTTGCGCCCGATGCGGTAAATCACCGGAATAATCAAGCCCAAACCGGGTTGCAGAGTGGTCACGTAACGCCCGAAGCGTTCGACGGTGTAGTTGTAGCCTTGTGGCACCATTTTCACGCCCATAAAAATGAGCGCAGCAATGAAGACCAGAACGGCGATGGCGAATGGGGTCATGAAGTACTCCTTACTGGTGGCTCCAGGGTATTGTTTCTATTGATCTACAGTGTATGCCTCTCAAACGCAAACCAACACTATTTCCAGATGAAGATGAAGTTACTTCAGGGGGAAGTTACTGAACAGCGAAGGATAAATCCGAATATCACCCTACAGCTTATCGGTTAGACTTTGCTCAATTCTGGCAACCAAAGGTATAATCGGTGGGGATTTTCCGATAAGCCTTGTTGAATCTATATAAATAAAAAATCATGAAAGATATACAACCGATTTTTGAATGGGCCCTACAAAACGGTGATGTTAAGGTGATAGACCGCATCTGCATCAAGTTATTACCAGTCATGCTCGAAAATAATATCCAGTTGACCGAAGCCTTAATCAAGAATTGTGACTCGATAGACGTTGCCGATACCCTCTATGACGAGGTACTGAAAATGGCGGTCAGCTTGGTAGGCAAGCCCTACGATACCCATCAGGAGGCTGAGTATGTTTGATATTAACGCCTACCCCTTCGACACAGAGCACAATTACATGGAAATAGGCGGTGAAGCCATGATTTTCCATTGTCACCACTATCTCACTATCCTGACTCGCACCATCCTTGATGCAGACTATATCGACAGCCGCCCGATGATGATTGGTAGTTCCGCTGACGCCAACTACAACCAGTTGAGAAGCCTCTGTGCGGATCGCAGCATCGCTGACGCCAAACTGATTGCCCAAGCAGTCTATAAAACGTTTGGCTATGGTTTGCTCGATCTTTCCAGCATGGACGAGAACGGCATCACCTTATCCACCACCAAATCTTTTTTCTCCAAAACGTGGAAAATGAAGTTTGGACTGAGAGATCAACCGATCGACTATTACACCAGTGGTTTTCTGGCAGCCGCCTATGCCGTGATCTACGGACGTGAGCTTGCTGAAGTACAGGTGGAACAAACCGAATGTATCGCCTGTGGTGCACCAGCCAATATCCACGTCGTGAAACCGGGCGCGAGCAACTTCGCCATTTATCCGCCAAAACAACCGGTCGCATTCAAGCATGTGCCCAAATTGCCGTTGAACTGGGAACACGAAGCGGCTCTGACCAATAGTTTCCTTGGAACCCATGCCACTTTAATCGGTAATGAGGAAGGCTATATCCCGGCCTTTGGTGTTTATGTGGTGCGTAACCAAAGCGATTATGTGAATCGCCTCCAGTTCGAGTTTGGGCGCGCCATGATCGAAGTGGCGGGTGATTACGGTATTACCCTTGCGGGTGAACTGTTGATGGAAGCAGGCCATGCCTGCGGTTTCTTCACCTATGGTGGCATTATGACGTCCAACGAATGGAATATCCATGTTAAGCCCTACCTCAAAACCCGTGAGGATTGGGTCAAAGGGCTTGCCACAATCATCAACACCATGGGCTGGGGCTATCATACTGCTGCCGAATTAAGCGAAGAACGGGCTGTATTCCGCAACTACAACGATTTCGAGGATCTCAGCTACCTGCGCATGTATGGCAAAAGCGACTATCCCATTCACTGGGCGAACAGCGGTGGCTTTACCGGTCTAATGCAACTGATTTACAAGACAAACCTGATCATCGACGGTAGCTTGGGAACTGAGGAAGGTTTCCGTCAGATGCGTCGCTCCAAGCTGGGTTATAAGACCCACATGAGTAGGAGCATCGCTTGTGGAGACGACTACCTCGAAGTAGTCATTAACCAATAACGGGTAGCTGGTCAGATGTCTAAACCTATCTCGCCGTGTGAAGTCACAAAGCTCAAACAGGATCTAGCTAGATTGGAGGACGCGGCACGCGCTAAGGCGCATATCTATAGACGTTTGCACGCATTGGGCAAGAGCCTGAACGAAACCTTAGAAGTCGAGCAGGTTCACGCTATTGCTGCCCACTTTGCGACCGAGGAACTAGGCTTTGAAAAGTGCCTGATCTTTCAGCATGATGATAGCAACGGCTGGTTCAGAATCGTACAGGCGGTCGGTTATCACAACCCCATTCACCAACGGGTTCTGAAAATCATCAACCTGTTGCTGTCCGGTGAGGTAGTGGAATATCTGCGGGTGAGTCGCAAGGCCATCATTCACACGCAGGCAGAGCCAAACCACATGGTTGAGAAACTGACCAATTCCTTGTTTCTGAGCGAATGTACGCTGGAATTGTTCGGTGGGGATGTGGAAATGCCCTTCGGCCTGATCATCGCTGGCAACGGTTTTCATGAACCGGAACGTTTTTCGCGCATCGGCACCGATTCCATACACATGTTGGCACTGGGCAATTTCATCGTCCAGCTGTCCAACAGCACCAACAATATTATCTTTTATAAAGCTTGGCGGGCAGAAAAGCAGTATCTGGAAGAAAACATTCTGCGGCGAACCGAAGAAATCACCGCACAGAAACAAACGTTTGAGGCGATCTACAAAACATCTAAGGATGGCATTGCCATCATCGATGTCGAAACCAGCGCCTTTCTGGATGCCAATCAAGCCTATCTGGACATGACGGGCTTCAGCTACGACGAATTACGGCGTACCAGCAATATCAAGCTCTGCGTCGAGGCAGACCGGGCGAGAACACGGTTGGCCATCCAAGAGGTGATAGAGCAAGGCTACATCAAGAATTTTATCCAGACTTCCCTCACCCGCGATGGCACACCCATCATCACCACGATGTCTATTGCACTCATGAGCGACGCTTCCAAAATGCTAGCCAGTGTGAAAGACATCACGGTGCAAAAGGAATTGGAGAGGAGTCTCACCGCCGAGAAGCAACGGGCTGAAAGTGCAGCACAGGCCAAGTCAATGTTTCTGGCCAATATGAGCCATGAAATTCGCACGCCCATGAATGCCATCATTGGCATGACCCACTTAGCGTTGCAAACCGACCTCGACAACAAACAACGCAACTATGTCTACAAAGCCAATCACGCGGCGGCAAGTTTGCTCGGCATTCTCAACGACATTCTGGATTTCTCCAAAATCGAGGCAGGCAAAATGGAGCTGGAGTGTACCCACTTTCGCCTTGAGGACGTTCTCGAACATCTGGAAAACTTATTGTCCTTCAAAGCCGAAGAGAAAGGCATCCACTTCAGCATCCATACCGATGCGGCAGTTCCTACCGCACTGATCGGCGATCCGCTGCGCCTTGGCCAAATTCTCATTAACCTCGGTAACAACGCCATCAAGTTCACCGACATGGGTGGCAAAGTCGACATCCGGGTGCAACTTGAAAAGACAAGCAACACGCAGGCACTGTTACATTTCCTGATACAAGACACCGGTATCGGCATGACGGAGGAACAGCAAGCCCGGCTGTTCCAGTCGTTTAGCCAAGCGGATAATTCCACCACCCGCAAATTCGGTGGCACAGGGCTAGGGCTTGCCATCTGCAAGAGTTTAAGCGAGCTGATGAGTGGTCATATTTGGACAGAAAGCCAGCCCGGTGCAGGCAGCATTTTCCATGTCACCTTAGCCATGCTGATACAGCAAGGGCAAGCATCTCCCAGACGATCCGAACAAGTCGCCGACAGTGCTCAGGTAGCCATCAACCTTGCTAGCTTAACAGGCAAAAGAGTCCTGTTGGTCGAAGATAACGCCCTCAATCAGGAAGTGGCTTCTGACATACTGACCGACTACGGGATGCAAGTGGACATTGCCAACCACGGCCAAGAAGCGCTGGATCTCCTCAAAGATCAGACCTTTGACTGTGTTTTAATGGACTGCCAAATGCCGGTCATGGATGGATGTACCGCCACCCGTGAAATACGCAAGCAAGCCAGATTCCAGTCATTACCGATCATTGCCATGACCGCCAACTCCATGAACGGTGATAAAGACAAGATTCTCGCTGTTGGCATCAATGACTACATTGCCAAACCCATTGATATTACTAACCTGATCGACACGCTGGTGAAATGGGTGAACGTCCAACAACCCGATTCCAACAGGGCATCCCAGCCCGATAAAGCCTTGCCGTCGACCAACACCATCGACCTGCCGGATTTGCCCGGTATCGATACAGCAAAAGGTCTCGCTCAAGTCGGTGGCAAAATAAATCGTTACCGCAAGTATTTAGGTGTTTTCCTTGAAGATAATCAGGACTTTGCATCAAAGCTGGGTCATGCACTGCAACAGCAAGACTTAGCGCTGGCTCACCGCCTGACTCATACCCTTAAGAGCAATGCCGCAGGCTTGGGCATGACCGAACTGCACCAAACCGCATTACATCTGGAAAGCGTTTACCAAACAGCACTGGACAACAGCGACGAATTGAAAGAGGCTCTTATCTCTCAATTACATACCGTTCTACAGGGGCTGCGAAACCTGTTTGAGCAGCAAGATACGTAACAATAATCACACAGTAAAATATAGGGATAGCCTAATGGCAAAAATATTGGTCGTAGATGACGATAAATTGACGAGAATGATGCTGAATGATGCGTTAAGTGAAGCGGGTCATCAGGTTATCGAAGCGGATGATGGTAAAAAGGTTGCAGCCTTGCTTAAGCAGCATTTCCCGCACATCCTGATTACCGACATCATCATGCCAGATCAGGAAGGGATTGAAACTATTCTGCAAATGAAGCGGGAGCATCCTGCTTTGCCCATCATCGCCATCTCGGGACACTATAACTACCTGAAAATGGCAGAAGCGTTTGGTGTCAATGCCATCCTGTTAAAACCGATAGATGAGGCACAATTGCTGAACAAAGTTGATGAATTATTAGCATCGCTGTAACCTGAGTGACGGTCAACAATCAGCATTAACGATGAAACACCTTGTCATTGACATTACCGCTCACGGCTTCGGGCACATTGCGCAAACGGCTGCCGTCTTGAATGCGTTGGACTGCACCGCTACCCGCCTCACCATCCGCTCCAGCGCGGCGGAACAGGTATTGCGCGAACGTATACGCCACCCGTTTACCCTGATCCACCACCAACAAGATGCAGGCATGTTGATGCACGACGCGCTGCGGGTGGATGCTACCGCCAGTATGCAATGGTACGAAAACTTCCACGCCACCTATGCTGCCCGCAAGGCACAAGCGGCGCGGGAACTAGAACAGCTTCAGCCCGATTTGCTGTTTGCTAACGTACCCTACCTGAGTCTGGATGCTGCCGGGGAAGCGAGCATACCCGCCGTGGCGCTGTGTTCGCTGAACTGGGGGGATGTGTTCCACGCCTATTGCGGTCACTTGCCGGGTGCAGGCAGGATTCGTGAGGAAATCCTCTACGCCTATGCGCAAGCAACCTGTTTTCTGCAACCTACCCCGTCAATGCCGATGCACCCTACCTTGCACACCCAGCCCATTGCGCCGATTGCCGCGCTCGGCATACCTCAGCAGGCTGTCTTGTGGGAAAAAACGGCGTTGCCCGAGCACACCCGCTTCGTGCTGGTCGCTTTGGGTGGTTTGGGCATGGATTACCCATTAGCAAACTGGCCGCACCTGCCCGGTGTCGTCTGGATTTTCCCGGATGTCGCGCTGACCCAGCAACGCGCTGATTTCATCCCGACCTCAGTATTGGGGCTGGATTATGTGGACTTGCTGGCATCCTGCGATGTCGTCATCACCAAAACCGGCTATGGCACACAAACCGAAGCCGTGGTGAATCAAGTGCCAGCCCTATGCATTTCACGCCCCGGCTGGCCAGAAGAACCGAATTTACCCCGTTGGCATCAACAGCAGGGTGAAGTTCTCTTCAGCGACTGGCGCACCATACAAACTGGCGCATTTGCCCAACAGATACTGGCATTACTGGAAATGCCGTGGGAAAAGCCGCTAGTATTCCCCACTGGCGCAAGTGAAGCAGCAGCCTTACTTGAACGGATGAACGAATGACCTCACCCAAGGAGCAAACACCATGCAAGATGGCATTATACAAGACAGCATGAAAGGCATTGCCAACATTGCCGATAACCCTTACAAGCATTTGCAGAAAATTTCGAGTGAGCTGGATAGCTACGACACCCGCGACAAAATTGACCGGGTGCTAGACGAACTGGACTTTATCCACGAATTAATTGACCCAGAAGCCCAGCCAATGGTGACACAAGTAACCAATGCCCTGATGGAGCGCTACCGCGCATTAGCCTAATTTTCTATTGACCATCCGAGCGTTTTTGCTTAAAAGGTGTGCTTTGTATACAACAAAGTGAACTTAACATGAACAAGAGTGTCTTTTCTGCTGTTAGCATCACGCTAACGGCAGCGCTAATTACTTCAGTAAACCTGACCCCCAATACCGCCCACGCAGCGGGCTGCCAAACCTTAAGTAGCAGCAACTTACAAGAAAGAGCCAGCACTTATCAGCCCACTATCCAGACTGCGGCCAGCCAGCACGGGGTCAGCCCCAGCCTGATCAAAGCGGTGATTACGGTGGAAAGTTGTTTCCGCAGCAAGGCACGTGGCTCACTGGGTGAGAAAGGCTTGATGCAACTGATGCCTGCCACCGCGCGACGTTTCAATATCAGCAATGGTTACAGCGCCCAACAAAATATCCACGGCGGGGCACGCTACCTCAGTTACCTGCTGCAACGCTATGACGGCAGCGTGCGGCACACTGTCGCAGCTTATAACGCAGGTGAAGGCCGCATCAAACTCAACCGACGCATTCCCAACCAGACCTATGTCAGCAAAGTATTACAAGCTTATGGGAAATTTTCGGGTAAAGGGGAAGCAACTGCCAGCAACCAGCCCGTCATGCAAAAAGCGTCTTGGAAAAAAGCAGTGACACCAGCGGCAACAAAACTTGCCAGCGCCTCCCTCTCAAGCAGCCTGCCGTGGGCAGATTTACCCACGAAAAAAGCATCAGGCACTTACACCGTGAAAGCAGGCGACACCGTATACGCCGCCATGCGTAACACCGGTGTGCACGTCAAACAGATTATTCGAGCCAATGACCTGTCCGCGCCTTACACCATCAAGGCGGGACAGGTATTGCGGCTAAACTAGGCGTTTAGCTGTTGTTGCCACCGAAGCTGGCCCGCCCGACGATCAGCGGGTCAGCCTGGTTGATGTTACGCAGGTCTTTGCCCTTGTAATCCATCTTGTTGAGCACGTAACGCATCGCGTTGAGACGAGCGCGTTTCTTGCAGTCTGATTTAACGATGATCCACGGGCACTCGGACGTATCGGTGTGGAAGAACATCGCTTCTTTCGCCTTGCCGTATTCATCCCATTTTTCGAGGGAGGCCAAGTCGATCGGGCTGAGCTTCCACTGCTTAAGCGGGTGAATTTCGCGCTCCTTGAACCGGCGGCGCTGCTCTTTACGGCTCACGGAGAACCAGAACTTGATCAGGTGGATACCACTATTCACCAAATGACGTTCCATTTCAGGAGCTTGGCGCATGAACGCGAGGTATTCATCTTCCTCACAAAAGCCCATGACACGCTCAACACCGGCACGGTTGTACCAAGAGCGGTCCATCAGCACAATTTCACCAGCGGAAGGCAAATGTTGGATATAACGCTGGAAATACCATTGCCCACGTTCCATATCCGTGGGTTTTTCCAAAGCCACGACTCGCGCACCCCGTGGGTTAAGGTGTTCCATGAAACGCTTGATCGCCCCGCCTTTGCCCGCCGCATCACGGCCTTCAAACAGGATCACGACACGTTGCCCCGTTTCACGTACCCAGGCTTGCAGCTTGAGCAGTTCCACTTGCAGGTGGTATTTCTGCTTTTCATAACTCTTGCGCGACAGACGGTTTTTGTAAGGGTAAACCGCATTGCGCCAGTCATCCACCAGTTCATCATCCGGGCTGACCGGCATCCGTGCTTCGTACTTTTTCCAGCGCAATAGCGAAGCTTTCAGAGCAGCGGCATCATCAGGCGATGCGCCCTCCAAAATCGCTTCCAGCGCTTTCAGCGCGGCTTCGCCATCCGTCGGCGGCGGCGTGGTGTGTTCCAGAATATCCTCCGCCGCACTGATTTTGGCATCTTGCGCTTCAGAACTGGCCTGCGTCACCGCAAATTCCTCAACGGCCTGATCGGTAATGGGGTCAATACTGACGGGTTGTTTTTGCTCTACCTGTTCTTTATCCATTATGCACTCCGCATTTTTTCACAAAAATTTAACTTTCTCATGCTAGCAAAAATGCGGCAAGCAGTTGCTGACAAATGTCAGGGCATGGGAATGACAGACAGTTGTCTCTTTAAAAACAGACTGCCATCTTCAATCCACGTACAAATTCCGCCGCCGACAGAACGACACCAGGATGTAGCGCGTCCCTTGCGTAGTCGGGCGTCCGCCGTGCGGGTGAGTGATGCAAGGGAACAAAGTACAATAGCCGTTTTTCGGGTTGCCCAATACTTGCTGGCGTGGGAACCACGTGCCACCGCCTTCAAACGCGGTATTCAAGCCAACGGTAAAGGTGTAATCGCCGAAATCCTGATGGATCGAGAGCAGTTGCTGGTCTTCGGCACGGTAACGCGCCATGAAACTCTCTTCCGCCATGGTATCCAGCCAGCGGCGGCCTTCCAGACGCCAGCGTTGGCGGGCAACCGGGTGGCAAAATTCTTCCAGCACCTTGTGGTACATGGCATCCAGCCCCAAATCGCGCAGCAATACATCGGTGGTTGGGTAGAAATTATGGCGGTCGGTTGACCATTTGCCTTGCTTGTCGGCCTCGGCAATGATTTCTTCGCAGAAGGCATGGGTGAACAGCGGAAAGTGGTAAATATCAGGGCTTAACGCCTCCACTACCAGATCAATTTCTTTGCTGCGTGTACCCGGCGCGATGTATTTCAGCACCCAAGCATCCCAATTGTCCTCCCATGAGGCCAGTGTGATCTCGTCCATTATTAGCTCCATCCTGTTATTGCGGTTTAATTTATTCAAACCCTGAAATTTAACGGCAAGTCAGCAGCGACAACATGCCCAGCCGCGCCAACGGGCAATTTCGACAGACAACTGCCCATCACCTTACCCAGACTCCCCATCGCGCCATTCATCACCCTGATTTGATAAGGCCGCTGGAAAACCACAGAATCAAAGCCCCTGAAACTCCAATAATAACAACAGACCTACCATGAGCCTTGCAATCGTTTATAGCCGTACCAATAACGGGCTGGATGCGCCACTGGTTAGCGTGGAAGTGCATCTCGCGAATGGCCTGCCCGGTGTTTCCATCGTCGGCCTGCCAGAAACAGCGGTGAAAGAAAGCCGCGATCGTGTCAAAGCTGCCATGACCAATTCCAATTTCAACTTTCCGTTACGGCGCGTCACTATCAACCTCGCCCCTGCCGACATCCCCAAAGATGGTGGGCGTTTCGATTTGCCGATTGCCATTGGCATGTTAGCTGCCAGTGAGCAGTTACCTCACGACGTATTGCAAGGCTACGAATTCATCGGCGAATTGTCCTTGGGCGGGCAATTGCGCCCAGTACGCGGCGTGTTACCAACAGCTTTCGCCGCCCTGCAAGCGGGACGCGCCCTGATCGTGCCGCAAGACAATGCCGCCGAAGCCAGCCTGATCCAAGGGTTGAAAGTTTACGCCGCCAGCACCCTCAGCGAAGTGGTCGAACACCTGCACGGCAGTGAACCGCTGGTGCGTTGGGAACAAGCCGTTGAAACCGCCGAAACCACCTACCCGTTTGACTTGAGCGACGTGAAAGGCCAATTCATGGCACGCCGTGCGCTGGAAATTGCCGCTGCCGGAGGCCACAACCTGCTGATGGTAGGCCCCCCCGGCACGGGCAAAACCATGCTGGCCAACCGCCTCGCCACCATTTTGCCGCCGCTGTCCGAAGAGGAAGCGCTCGAATCTGCCGCCATCGCCTCGATCAGCCACCACGGTTTTGAAGCCAGCCGCTGGGGGCAACGTCAGGTACGTGAACCGCACCACACCTCGTCCGGCGTTGCCTTGGTCGGTGGCGGCTCGCAAGTCAAACCGGGGGAAATTTCCCTCGCTCACCACGGCATTTTGTTCCTCGACGAACTCACCGAATTCAACCGCAATGTGCTGGACGTGCTGCGCGAACCGCTGGAAACGGGCAAGATCACCCTGTCCCGCGCCGCCCGCCAAGCCACTTACCCCGCCAAATTCCAGTTGGTAGCAGCGATGAACCCTTGCCCGCAAGGCCGCGCCTGTGACCTGCGTGACAACTGCGAATGCACCCCGGAACGCCAACGCAAACACCGCAGCCGCATTTCCGCCCCCTTTCTCGACCGCATTGACCTGCAAATCGAAGTGCCACGGGTAAGGCAGGAAGATCTCCAATCGCTCAAACACGGCGAAACCAGCGCAGTCGTGCGCCAACGGGTCGAAGCTGCCCGCACCCGCCAGCAAACCCGCCAAGGCAAGATCAATAACGCCCTGAGCGGACGCGATGTCGACCAGTATTGCCTATTGGCAGAAAAAGACCAGAAACTGCTGAATGCGGCGATGGAACGTTTCAAACTATCGGCACGGGCGTATCACCGTATCCTCAAAGTCGCCCGCACCATTGCCGATTTGGCAGAAAGTACCGAAATCCGCACCCCACACTTAACCGAAGCCTTGAGTTATCGGGCATTGGATCGTTTAGCCGCGTTATAATCCCGCTGGCAAATTAAGACGCAGGGGCGGGTAAATCGGTATGGAAACCATTATTCAAGTCATTCTGGCGGGTGGGCGCACCGGCGTTGACCTCGCGCTATACACCTTGTTACCCATTATGGTAGTCATGCTGGCACTGATGAAGTTGCTGGATGCTTGGGGCGTGTTGGCGTGGGTGGCACGCTTACTCAGCCCGGTGTTGAAACCGTTTGGTATACCCGGCTTGGGCATTTTTGCGGCGGTGAAAATGCTGCTGGTGAATTTTGCCGCTCCCATCCCCACCTTTGCACTCATGGGACAAGGCGGAACCTCGCGGCGGCATATTGCCGCTACCTTGGCGATGATGATGGTGATGACACAAGCCAATGTGTCGTTTCCACTGGCGGCCTTCGGGCTGGATGTGGGGATGTCATTGTTCACCTCCGTGCTCGGCGGGCTGTTGGCGGCTAGCGTAACCTACCATTACTTAACCCCGAAAACGGGCTGGGATGATGAAGCCTTTCCGGCTGAAGCACCGGATGTTTCCCCGTACAAGGGCAAAAACGCCATACGCATTTTATCCGACGGTGGCTTGGAGGGCATGAAAATCGTGGTGAATTCCATCCCCATGTTAGTGCTGGCCTTGTGTTTCGTGAATGCGCTCAAAGCCAGCGGCGCTATCGTGGGCTTAACCACACTGTTAGCGCCCGTGCTGGCCTTGATCGGTTTGCCGGAAGCCGCCGTTTTGCCCTTAATTACCAAGTTTATTGCGGGTGGCACAGCGTTCATGGCAGTCACCATCGACTTGATCCAGCAAGGCAGTCTGACCGCGTTGGAGTTGAATCGCATGGTCGGTTTTGCCACCAATCCGCTGGATATTGTGGGAATTGCCTTGTTTGCCAGTGCGCATCCGCGTGTCGCAGCAGTGATGCGCCCCGCCCTATTAGGGGCGTGCGTGGGCTTATTGGTGCGGGGCACAATTCACCTGATACTCTACTGATTTTGTGCCATCATAGCCGCCTCTAACTCAGGAAAAGGCACGATGACCCAAGCGATTCTGGAAGTCCGCAACCTGCACAAGCAATACCCCGGCGTGAATGCCGTCAACGGTATCGACTTCGCCGTTCCCCAAGGCATCTGTTTCGGGCTGCTCGGTCCCAATGGTGCGGGCAAAACCACCACCATCGAAATGATGGAAGGCATTATCAAACCCACCTCCGGCGAAATCTTCTACAAAGGTGAGCCACAGGGTGCACGTTTCCGGCAGGAAGCGGGTATCCAGTTCCAGTCGACTGCCTTGCAGGATTTCCTCACGGTGCGCGAAAACCTCAAGTTCTTCGGCAGCTTGTATCCCAACGGCCTACCGCTGGAAGAGCTGGTGGAAATCTGCCGCCTGAAAGATTACCTCGACCGCGACGCCAGCAAGCTTTCCGGCGGGCAACGCCAACGCATGTTGCTGGCACTCGCGTTGGTGAATGACCCCGATGTGGTCTTCCTCGACGAACCCACCACCGGCCTCGACCCGCAAGCCCGCCTGAATTTCTGGGAACTGGTCAACAGCATCAAGGCACGCAACAAAACCGTGCTGCTGACCACGCATTACATGGAAGAGGCTTACAATCTGTGTGACGAAATCGCCATCATGGATCACGGCAAAATCATTGCCCACGGTTCACCCGACGCGCTGCTAGCGAAACACTTTCAGGACGTAATCATCGAATTGCCGCAAAGCGATTTCCCGGAAGCGGCCAAAGATATTCCACACCGTTACCTCGACAAAGTGCGCGGCACGGTGGAAATCATCACCCCGGATGTCAACGGCACGCTGGCACAATTGATCCAGCACGGCGCATCGTTAGCGGGCTTACAAGTACGCCCCCGCACCCTCGAAGACTTGTTCCTCGAATTGACTGGCAAGGAGTTACGCGCATGATGAAACGCATCTGGGCGGCCTTTTACGCCCGCACCCTGGAATTTTTACGCGACCGCTCTTCATTGGGCTGGAATCTGATTTTACCGGTGGCGCTGGTCTTCGGGCTGGCCTTCGTGTTTTCCGGCGCAGGCCAGCCGTTGTTCAAGGTGGCGGTGGTGGCGGAACAGCCAGCCAATCACCCGTTCCTGCAAACCCAGCACGTCAATTTTTACGACATTACCCCGCAACAGGTGGACACCACCGTGCGCAAGGTCGGGCGGCATCAGGTCGACATGCTGCTGGATTTGCGTGCCGGGCAGCAACATTACTGGGTCAATAGCGACTCGCAGAAAGGCTACTTTCTGGAACGCTTGCTGGAAGGCAGCCCTGACGGGGCGCAACTGACCAAACAGAGCGTAAAAGGCGAAGAAATCCGCTACGTCGACTGGGTGGTTCCCGGCATTCTGGGGATGAATTTGATGTTCAGTTGCTTGTTCGGGGTCGGATTCGTGATCGTGCGTTACCGCAAAAGCGGCTATTTGAAACGCCTGAATGCGACGCCGTTGAGCGCCTCCGAATTCCTGTTGGCGCAGGTGTTTTCGCGGCTGTTACTGGTGGTGGCGGTGACTTCGCTGGTGTTTACTGGCACGAACCTGTTCATGCACTTCACGGTGGAAGGCAGTTATCTGAACCTATTGCTGGTATTGGTGTTGGGCGCTTTCACCCTGATTGCGCTGAGTCTGGTGGTAGCGGCACGGGTCAGCAGCGAGGAGTTGGCAGGCGGGCTGCTCAACCTGTTGACTTGGCCGATGATGGTGCTGTCCGGCGTGTGGTTTTCGATGGAAGGCACTAACCCGGTCATGCAATGGCTGAGCCAGTTATCACCGCTGACACACATGCTGAGCGCCGCCCGCGCCATTATGTTGGATGGCGCGGGGCTGGCCGATATTAGCGGGCATTTGCTGGTATTGGCGGGCATGTCAGTAGTCTTCCTGCTGATCGGTGCCGCAACCTTTAAGTGGACCACTGAATAATTTGCTTAAGCCGCCTGAGCATTCGCCGGAATGTGCCCGTTTTCCAGCAGGGTCGGGTACAGATGGACGATTTCATCATCAATCCGGCGGATCACCAGCGCAAAAATTTCACGGGTATCATGAATAAAAGCGTCGTGATCGCGGATTCTGAGTTCTTTGCCCTTGCACCAGCGTTTCAGGTATTGCCCAAACACGCGCTTGATTTCACCAGAACCCGACAGGAATTTCCGACCGGTATTGCGCACGTCGTTATCGCTATCCATCAGCAATAACTGGTACAGCTCGCGCTCTTCCGTTTCCAGATGATCCTTCACCATGCTGACATACCGGAAAAACAGTTCACACGATACTTCGGTGTCGCACATGGAACGTTCGTTAATCAGGTAGCTCAGCACATTGGAAAGCTCGGTAATTTTATGGTTTTGCTCGTGAAGCTCCATGTATGAAATCATGGTTTTTCTCTCCTGTAAGTTTATTCTTCCTAGCGGTTCGTATCCTTATAAATCATAAGGCATTATGGAGGAGAGAAACATGACATTCCGCATAAAAGGGGCTTAGGGTTTGTACTAGGTAACGCAACAGATGCACTATTTATTGTTTTCGGTCATGTCGCCAAAGGCGACAAGCAAAATATACTGAAAAGATAGTAAGCCAATAACACCAATATCAGTTTCAGCAGAAGGAGAGGGAACAATAAGTGGATATGAAAAAATTTGCCGATTTTTGGCGAGGGATGTTCTATTTGATTTCAACAGTGACGATGGGGATATTGCTGTACCTGCTGGTGATTGTCTGGCAACCGCTCTGGGCAGGGGGGTTCGAGGATTTTGGTGACATCAGCGAAGCTATCGGGCATCTGGATGCCACCACCAAGCCCGCCGTTGAGATGGTTCCCAGCATGTTGGATCAAATGATGCTGATGAATCAGAACATGCAATTGATGAACCAAAATATTGATCAGATGCGGGTCATTATGAGTTACCAGATGGGGGCGATGAATTACCAAATAGACCGGATGAACAATAAATTCACTCCATCCGGCATGATGCCGTTCAACTGGTAAGCAAGGGGCGTGACGGCGCACGCCCCTGAATGTTCAACCCAGATGTGCCAAGGTGATTTTCAGCATACGGCGCACGGGTTCAGCCGCGCCCCACAGCAATTGGTCGCCGACGGTGAACGCGGTGAGGTATTCCGGCCCCAGATTCATCTTGCGGATGCGCCCGACCGGAACGCTTAACGTGCCGGAAGCCTGTACCGGGGTCAGGCCATGCAGGGTGGATTCCTTGTCATTCGGAATGACTTTGACCCACTCGTTGTGGCTAGCGATGATGCTTTCGATGTCTGCCAGCGGTAAATCCTGCTTGAGCTTGATGGTGAAACCTTGCGAATGGCAACGCATTGCACCAATGCGCACGCACTGACCGTCAACCGGGATAATGCTGGCATCGCTGTTACCGAGGATTTTGTTGGTTTCGGCAATGCCTTTCCACTCTTCCTTGGTCTGACCGTTTTCCCACAACTTGTCGATCCACGGGATCAGGCTGCCCGCCAGCGGGGCGCCGAAGTTAGCGGTGGAAAGCGAGCTGTCGTTGAGTTTCGCGGTGACTTTGGTGTCAATGTCGAGGATGGCGGAGGCGGGGTCTGCCAGCAAGTCGCCGACTTCGCCGTTGAGTTCGCCCATTTGTGTCAGCAGTTCGCGCATGTTTTTTGCGCCCGCACCGGAAGCTGCTTGGTAGGTCATGGAGCTGATCCATTCCACCAAGCCTTTTTCAAACAAACCGCCCAACGCCATTAGCATCAAGGAAACGGTGCAGTTGCCGCCGATGTAGTTCTTGATGCCGCTTTTCAGGCCAGCGTCGATGACGTTGCGGTTTACCGGGTCGAGCACAATGATCGCGTCATCCGCCATCCGCAGGGTGGAGGCCGCGTCAATCCAGTAGCCGTTCCAGTTGGCACGCAGTTTTTCGTACACAGCCGTGGTGTAATCGCCGCCTTGGCAGGAAAGGATAATGTCCATTTCCGCCAGCTTGTCGATATTCATGGCATCTTCGAGCGGCTTTGCGCCCATGCCTACGTCAGGGCCGGGTTTGCCGGACTGCGAGGTCGTGAAAAATACTGGCTCAAACCCCTGGAAATCGTTTTCAGCACGCATCCGTTCCATCAGTACTGAACCGACCATGCCGCGCCAACCGACAAAACCTACCTTTACCATCACGAACTCCGACAAAAACCGCTAATTAGGGCAGAGATTGTAGCATTCTCGTGGGTGGAGACAAATATTTTGAAAACATCAGCACGGCTGGTGATTCGATTTAGCCGAGAGCTTATCCCGAACTCAGGTTAAGTAGCGCTTTTCTGTGTCGCCACCCATGCATTGACAGTCTCTGTCACTGAGGCAAATTCTGCGGATAGAGCCTGCTGGATTTCTACGAAATTCATGCCGCTGCCGCCATCCCTGATTTGACACAACAAGGTTTCCAGTTTGGGAGAACCGTACAAACGTACAGAACTAATGGCTTTATGAGCACAATTTGCCGCACTCTCCCAGTCGCCTACCAGCAAGGCTTCATGCAATTGCTGCTCCCACTGGCTAACAAAAGGCTGGGAGAATTCAATCATCTGGATGGTTTCCTCAACACCAAACCTTGTTATCAGAGTATCTAGCGAAGTAACAGTTTCGGACATATCAATCCATTCGGTAAGTTATTGTTTAATATAGAAACAGTACCCTTTCCCCCGCACAGTACGGATATGAACCGGATTTGAGGGGGCATCCTCAATTTTATTCCTGAGCCGGTTGATATGCGTATCGATGCTGCGGTTGGGAGGTGAATAGACGATACCCATTGTCTGCTGCATGAGCTCGTCACGGCTAAGCGGAATACCAACATTCATGTAAAACAGTTGCAAAATCTTGCATTCCAGCTTGGTAAGGGTAACAACTTTGTTCCCCTTCTGCACACAGTTGTCAACCGTATTCACCGTAATATCACCCATGTGCAAAACATGTTCATGGGGTTCGTCATTTGCCCGCTTTAGCAAACGATTGACCTTTATCAGCAACTCCCTGTCGTGGAAAGGTTTGGTCAGGTAGTCACTGGCACCTGCTTCCAGTCCCAGCAAACGATCATCAGGCTGTACTTTCGCAGACATGATGACAACGGGAATTATAGGATAATATTGCTTCATCCACTTGAGCCAGTACATACCATCCTTGCCAGGTAGCACAATATCCAGCACGACCAGATGAATGCAATTCCGTTCCATGACTTTGGGGATCAGCTCCCCAGTTAACAGCGCTTCAACCTCATAACCATCATGTTGTAAACTTTTCTGCAAAAAATGACATAGAACTTCATTATCTTCGACAATCAGAAGACGTTTTATTGACTTCCCCTCAAATATATCCATGCCGTGACCATGTCCTTATCTATCCATATTATCTTATAATAAACAACAGCATCTCCCATGCTTGACGTCTAGTATAAACTTTCCATCAGCAATCATGCAGTCAAACGTTCTTATCCTGATTATACCCGGAGGTGGCCTTACAATGATGCCGCAAGATTACTATTTGTAACTGTTCAATCTCAAACGGCTTGGTAAGGTAATCATCCATACCTGCGGCCAAGCAACGCTCACGCTCACCAACTATTGCATGAGCAGTCAGAGCAATCACCGGTAAACTGACAAAACGGCTGTCTGAACGGATACGCTGCGTAGTTTCGTAGCCATCCATGCCCGGCATACTGACATCCATGAACACCAGATCGAATGCATACTTTTCCAATAATTGGAGTGTTTTTTCCCCACTGTCAGCGACCGCAACCTTCACTCCCAATGACGCAATTAACTTGCTACCAAAAAACCGGTTCATTTCTTGATCATCTACCAGCAGGACATGAATCCCTTCCAGCGAAGTGGAAGGTTCTGGCACTGACTCGACCGTCTTCTCCTCGACCGCAACATCCTGTAATGGAAAGGTCAGTGTGAAGAAAAAACGGCTACCCCGCGCCGGTTTACTACTCACTTTCAGCTCGCCTCCCATACATCGCACCAGATTCTGGCTGATTGCCAGCCCCAAACCGGAGCCACCATACTTGCGGGCAGTACTGCTATCCGGCTGAGAAAAAGGCTGGAACAGCTTTTGCTGTTGCTTCTCTGAGAGGCCAATACCAGTATCGCGCACCTCAAACAACAAACTGGCATCTTTGTCAGTCACATCCTGCGGGGTTATCGTTAGTGTTACCTCGCCTTGCGGGGTGAACTTGATCGCGTTGTTCAACAGGTTCAACAGCACCTGTTTCAGACGGGTAGGGTCACCAGTAATTTGTTTTGTCAGAAGATGAAAATGATTATCCAACGCCAATCGTAGCTGCTTGCTACGTGCCTGTTCCATCAAAAGCTGTTCGACCTGTTTTAGAATAGCGGCCAACTGGAATGGAATGTTCTCCATGCGCAACAGGCTTCTATCCAGCCGTGCCAGATCAAGAATGTCATTGATCAGAGAAAGCATGTGCTGAGATGAGGTATTCAAGCGCGCCACATATTCCTTCTGGGAATCTGTCAAAGCCGTTTGTTGCAACAAACGCCCTGCATTCACCACCGCATTCATCGGGGTGCGCAGTTCGTGGCTCATGGTCGTGAGAAATTCATCCTTGGCCTTATTGGCTGTTGCGGCACGCTCAGCCTGCTCGCTTTTCATGCGTACTTGCTCAGCCTGAGTCAGCGACAGCATAACCAGCGCAACCAGTAGTACGAAATACATACCGTCCGTCAATACAGGTACATCACCGATCAAACCCGCTCCTCTTAACAGGGATGGAATGAAACTGATAAGTACCAACAAAATACCGACCCGCAACAGGAATGAAAAATAAAAGCCCTGACTGTACCGGATAACGGTCGCTGTTATAAACAGCACAATTAACATCAATGCCAGTACACCAGCAAAAACCGTACCGTACCCTAGCCACAGGTGAACCGGAATCATCAGAAAGCTTGTCCAGAATGCGGCACGGAAAAACATAGACAAACGCGGCAAATACTCCGGTACTTCTAACCAGTTACTGGCTAGACTGATACTGGCGGCAATGCCGATGAAGGCAAAACTCACACCGACCCCAGACAAGTACTGCCGGAAAAAACTGAAGTAATACCACACGCCGGAATGGTTACCCAGCTCCAACACAAACCCAAGAATGAAAATCGATAGCGCTAGAAAACTCTTGTCACGCAAGTAAAAAAAGTACAACAGATTATAAACCGCCAGTGTTAACAACCCACCGATCACAAAGCTGTACAACGGATACATGATCATGACCTCTGTCAGCATCTGTTCGGACGAACGCAGACGCGGCTCTATCACCAGTGGCGCATGACGGTCATACACTCTGATGTACAATCGGTGCACAGTATTGGCAGACAGCGACAATTGGTAGGCACTGGATCGGGAATGGGACAACAAGCTTTGTTGCACATACGGCTGCCTCCCCCCCTCGACACTTAGGTAGACCTGCACATTGCGGGAAAGCGAGCCTGACAGGGTGAAATACCAGTCTTCCTTGCTCGACTGGTTACGTATATCCATCCGTAGCCAGTAGACCGAAGGGGTCAGGTTCAAATCCAGCTTGCCATCAACAGCAGTTCCCGGTTGAAATACCCCCTCGGCGGACAATACTGCTGACAGGCTCAGACGCCCATCAGAATCTTCCATGATTTCGGCATAATCAAGTAATTGAATTGACTCTTGCTGGCTGGCCAGTTCATCCGTCAATATCAACGGCTCAGCATAAGCAGTCGCTACTGGAAGCAGAAGCAATGCCAGCAACAGGCAAATACGTTGCCAAGTTTTCCCAATAAACACCAAGCTGTTTCCATGTTTCATGAAGGCATCACTGTTTTGCTGGCTAGCCATTGGTGTAGCCGTCGTGAGTGTAATACGCGATGTCGTTACGACTAAAAAATTTCTCACCCCATCAACTGTGTATAACACTCCACCGCTGTAAATTCCTCGGTGTTTTTGGGCGGTTGTTGCGAGTCCGGTTGATGAATGGCCAGCAAGTATTTAACCCCATGTGCCTGCGCCGCCCGCAGCACATGCAGGTTATCGTCGATGAACAACGAATGTGCCGTCTCAAACACTTCTACCTCGCTTAATTTCTGCCAGAAATCTGGGTGTTCCTTGGGCAAACCCAGCGAATGCGAGGTAATAATTCGATCAAAATAGTGCTCCAAGACCACGTAGCCAAATTTCATCCCCACGCTTTTCTGGTGGGCATTGGTCAGTAACACCACCCGTTTGCCGCGTGCGTGCAGGGATTCCAGAAAGCGTTCCACATGCGCCCGGATCTGGATGCGTTCGGCAATTTCATGCTTCAGCGCTACCAAGTCAGTTCCTAGATGATTCTGCCAAAAATCAAGGCAGTACCAATCCAACGTCCCTTCCATTTCGGTATAGCGCTCGTGCAGGTAACTGCGGATTTCATCCGGGGTTGCCCCGCGCTGTTCCGCCAGCCTTACCGGCAGATGTTCCAGCCAGAAATGGTTATCGAAATGTAAATCCAGCAGCGTGCCATCCATGTCTAAAAACACGGTGTTAATGTCATGCCAATTTAAATCTATTGCGCTATAATTCATATTATGGGCTTCCACATATTACTAAAAATTGCATCATACCGGAGGGTATTATGAAAAATCTGCACTCATTAGGGTTAAGCATTTTCATCGCCTTACTACTCAGTGCCTGTGGTGGCGGCGGTTCCAGCACCACCGTCAGCACGAATACGACGACCAATACGGATAATACCAATGTCTCCACTACTGCCAGCAAACCTGCCCTGAAAGCCGCTTCCAACGCCGAGCTGGAAAGCCTGCTCAAACAGCAGATGTTGGACATGTACGGCACGGCACACTCCATCTACAACGGCTGTGGCGGTGATTTTTGCTATGCAGTACCCGTAGCTGCCGCCACGACTTCTCCGACAGCCACAGCCGACACCTCCAAGAGCGTTTCCAGCACCAACACACAGGAAACAGATGTCGACGAAGCCGACCGCATCAAAACCGATGGCACATACCTCTACACCACTGCCACAGACCAAGCCAATGTGCGCATTTTCAAAACAAACGGGGCAGGCAACACACTGGTAAAAGATTTGCCATTAGGCAATGACACCAACATACGCTTGACCGGGCTGTATCTGGATAGCAACACACTGGCAGCCCTCGCAGAAGAGCAGCAGATATACAGCATTTGGAGCCGCTGGTTCATGCCTAGTTTCTGGCAAAACCAGCAAAGCCAACTGTATTTGCTGAACGTTGCTAACCCCGAAAACCCTACCCAGACCGCCAAACTGACCGTGGATGGGCAAGTCATCAGCAGCCGCCGTATCGGTTCCACCCTGTATCTGGCCACCCGCTCGACCCCCAGCTTGGTCGGTCTGGTGCAATACCCCACCACCGAAGCGGAAGCCGCCGCGAACCGCACCTTGATCAACAACGCCACGCTGGTCGATTTCCTGCCTGATTACCAACTCAATGACGGCAGTAAAAACGCCATTTTCAGCGGCACGGATTGCTTCATGACGCAATACACTGCCAAGAAAAGCTACCAGAGCAGCATCATCAGCTTGCTGGCGATTGACATGAACAGTGCCACACCGACACCACAAGGCAAGTGTTTCGCGGGTGATACCGAAACGCTGTATGCTTCCAGCGATGCGATTTATCTGGCGACCACCAGTTACAGCTACCCCAGCGACACCGCTGCATCCAGCAGCATCGCCTATTACCCACCCAGCATTACCACCGACTTGCACAAATTCTCGCTGGCAGGCGGCATCAACTACCGAGGTTCCGGGCGTGTTGACGGACATCTGGGCGGGCAGCAAGAGCAGAAGCCGTTCCGCATGAGCGAATACAAGGATGTGCTGCGCGTCATCACCTACAATGGTGACAATAACCTAACGACCAACCCATCGCCTGCGCGGCTATATACCTTGCAAGAAAATACCGCGAACCAGTCACTCGATACCCTCGCGACACTGCCTAACAACACCCGTCCGCAAGCCTTGGGTAAACCCGGTGAACAGATTTACGCCACCCGCTTCCTCGGCGACAAAGGCTATCTGGTGACGTTCCGCACCACCGACCCGCTGTACCTGCTGGACTTGTCGAACCCCGCCGACCCGTACATTGCCAGCGAATTGCAAATTGACGGTTATTCCGACTACCTGCACCCGGTTGGCGACAATTACTTGCTGGGCATTGGCAAAGATGCGATTGCGGTTGACGGTGGCGACAGCGGGCGTGGTGCGTGGTATCAGGGCGTAAAACTTTCCCTGATTAACATCACTGACCCTGCGAACCCTTCCGAACAGCAAAAAATCATCATCGGCAAGCGCGGCACGGAAACCGCCGTTTCCCAAAGCCATCACGCGCTAACCACCTTGCAGCAAGGCAACAACCTGCAAGTTGCCTTGCCGATCAGTCTGCATGACGGTGCTGCCAATTACCCTTCCGGTGCGAGCACTTACTACAACTGGACACAGGATGAGCTATACCGTCTGAACATCAACACTCAAACCGGCACGATGCAGGCACTGGCGCCGATTGTCAGCGAAACCGCGCCCTCGTCACCCAACTACGGCTATTCCAGCTACCAATGGTCAAATGACCGTTCGGTGATGATTGGCGAATTCATCCATTACCTGCACGGCGACAAGGTGATAAGTCAGGCGTGGTAGGTTAGAATCGGCGGATGCAAAAACCACCCACGATACACACCATCCAACCTGTTGTTAGCAGCCGCCTGTTCCATGTGGAAGAACTCCACTTAGAATTCAGCAACGGTGAACGCCGCATTTACGAGCGCCTTGCCAGTCGTGGGCATGGCGCTGTGTTGATCGTGCCGATGCTGGATGACGACACGATGCTGCTGATCCGCGAATATTCTGCGGGAACCGGGCGTTACGAACTCGGTTTCCCCAAAGGCAAGGTGGAACGCGGCGAAGATATATTAGAAGCTGCCAAGCGCGAAATCATGGAAGAAGTTGGCTACGGCGCACACGAGCTGCACCTGTTGCGGCGCGTCAGCCTCTCCCCCGGCTACATGCAACACCACACCCACTTGATCATCGCCCGCCACCTTTACCCGCACCGGGTCGACGGTGACGAACCCGAACCACTGGAAGTGGTGCCGTGGAAACTTGCCGATGCCGCCGAACTGCTGGCACAGGACGATTTCACCGAAGGCCGCAGCCTGCTGGCGCTGTATCTGGCGCAAGACTGGCTAGGAAAACACCAACATTAGTGCAATAATCGGTCGGACAAAACCACCTCACGGAAAGGGCTATGACCGTTATTGTTGCAGAATATTTGGGCGTCAGAACCGATACGGGCGTCCCCATCACGCCTATTCAGGTTACATCGCGCCCCAGAATACCCTGCCCGTTCCGAAATGCCCACTGTGACAAAGCTGCCCGTGGCAACAAACCTGTTTGCTCGGTTTGGAATGCCGACACACGTGAACTCTGGATTGTTTGCTCACATCGTCTGTGTGCCACATCCCCCAAAGACCAACCCTTAAACGAACACCAAAAAATCATTTTGCATTCAGTTGCACAAACCATTTTCACAGCGGAGATTGCCAGACAAGACGTACTGGTCAAACGCGAAACGACCATTCCCGTCACCGAGGACAGCAGTTACTCCGCTGATTACGTCATGTGGCGACGCAACCCTAACGTATCAACACTGGCAGCACCAGACCGCCCGGTAATTCTGGAAATGCAGGGCGGTGGCGAAACCACTGCAACAGGTGAATTGACCCGCCACATTGACCAATGGGAAAAACTGTCATCGCCCAACGTGGAAATTCTGACCCAGCCAGTCAAAAAAACTGCACCGCTAGTCACCAACGCATGGCGCAGACAGCAAGATGGACACTGGCATTACTCACATTTGTGGAAGACCCGACCGAAACCACTCGGCCTGAATGCGCCCCTCACTCCTTGGCACTAAAAATTGACATGGGACGCTCGCTATTCACCAACTACAGCTCTTTTGTGCAAGCCATCACCAACCAAGGTTCACCCTGCAACAGCCTGTTTGCTGAACCCTACATCACGTTGGAGTGAGGCCTGCCACTCAGCATCCACAGCCAGCAAGCGCCGCCCGATCCATTCCACCACATGGACGCATACCGCGTTACCTACTGCCCGGTAACGATTTCCGTCCACCCCGGCGGAAACCCCTGAAGCGTCTCGCACTCGGAAGGCATCAATCGCCTGACATACAGCATCGGCACTTCCCCGGCTGTCAAGGGTGTAGGACTCACCGTCGTTGCGGTAGCCTTTGGCTTGGGGGCCTGCACTGGGCTTTCTGCCAATACCCGCGTGTTGGATAGCGTAGCAATCTGTTTCCTGATCGCCCTCTCCAGATTCTCCGGCAAGGGCTTCTTTCTGGCCGATGCCCGCACGATAAGCGATTGCAAGTGGCCCTCGTTCAAAAAGTACTTCGGCGGAGCGGAGGTTGCCAAGACTTGCGACAAGGTAGACGCGACGACGGCGTTGGGGTGTTCCAAAATATTTTGCATCGAATACTCGCCACGAAATGCCGTACCCGAATTCATCCAACTTTTCGAGGAGAACCCGGAAATCTTTGCCTTCATGGCTGTTAAGCAGACCGGGGACATTTTCGATGATGACCCAACGGGGTTTTCGAGCGGCAATGAGTGCTGCATATTGGAAGAACAATCCACTGCGTTCACCTTCTAATCCTTTACGTTTGCCCTGGTTTGCCAGAGACAAGTCCTGACAGGGGAAGCCGCCACACCAAACTTGCGTATCGGCAGGAATATCGCATGGCTGCACGGTATTAATATCCGCATACAGCGGCACTGTTGGCCAGTGTTTATTCAGGACTTGCTGGCAAAATGGGTTCACCTCGCACTGAAACACCACTTCCATACCAGCACGTTCCATCCCAAGGTCAAAACCACCAATTCCAGCAAAAAACGACGCAACTTTTAACATAACAACTTTTGCTTAAAACTATCCGAGCATGATAGCCTCCAAGCGCAAAGCAAGGCAAGAATGCCCTGTCTGCCCAGCCATGCCATCCGTCACACCAAACCAAATAACAGGGAAAAACCCCATGGATTTAGCGACACTTCTACCCGCCGCCGTTCGCATTGCCCAAGACGCTGGCGACAAGATCATGGCGGTCTACCGCACCGCTGATTTTGGCGTGGAACACAAGCAAGACGATTCCCCGCTGACAGCGGCTGACATGGCATCGCACCACCATATCGTGGATGCACTGACCGCGCTGACCCCCCAATACCCGGTACTGTCGGAAGAATCCGCCAAACTGCCGTTCAGCGAACGCAGCCAATGGCAAACTTACTGGCTAGTTGACCCACTCGATGGCACGCGCGAATTCATCAAACGTAACGGCGAATTCAGCACCCTGATTGCCTTGGTACACAACCACCAGCCAATCCTCGGCGTGGTTCACGCCCCCGTGCTGAATGAAACGTGGTTTGCCCACCAAGGCGGTGGCGCATTCAAAATAGCCAACGGTGAAACCTTCCCGATCAGCACCCGCGCCACGGGCACGCCGCTCAAAGTCATGGGCAGCAAATCGCACCGCGACCCGGTGATGCCGCAATTTCTGGAACGTATTGGGGAACATGAATACGCCGTGATGGGCAGTATTTTAAAAGCCTGTCTGGTGGCAGAAGGTTCCGCCGACATTTACCCGCGTCTGGGGCTGACCTCGGAATGGGACACCGCCGCCGCGCAAATCATTGTGGAAGAAGCAGGCGGGCATTTCACCCGCACCGACATGCAGCCCATGCGTTACAACACCAAGGACTCCCTGCTCAACCCGTACTTTTTCGTGTTCGGGCGTGATTACCGCGACTGGTCGCAGTATTTAGTGTAAGCCCTGCAACATCCCCACTTCCAGATCAATCCCCATCTCATGATCGGGGTTGATCGAAATGCTGTAACCGACGCCGACTTTCTCGATAATCCACTTGAACTCAGCCAGCAGGCCACCGCCGTAACCGGGGAAACCTTTCACAAAGGTTTTCGCCATGTCCGGGCTGGTGAACAAGATCAGCACCTTGTTGCCTGATTCATCATCCAGCGTCAGCGGTACGGCCTGATCGCTGGTGGTCGGTTGCAAGCCGCCAATCTGAACCTTTTCATAGATCGGCATGAACAGCGTCACTTCCATCAACTTCTGGATGAAAGCATCACCATCCAGCTCACCGGACTGCGCTTTCACCAACAGTTCTTCCGCTTCGTTCATTGTTTGCATGAGCTTGTCCTTCCCGTAGTAAATGCCTGAAAGAGTAATGAATACCATCGCCCAGCACAATGACCCGCAAGAAGTATAGGTTTACCAATATTCGCGTAAAACCCTGTCCTTCAGGTCGGGGATATAAGCGTCTTTAGCTAACCTATCCGTTGGTGGCGTATCTCCTGCCTTTCATACGGTTTTCCCGTTGTCACTCACACCTAAACGGGTCATCATCGGCTGATAACTACCCCTACAACATCCCTCAAAACGTTATCGGTCAGAGTTCGCGACAAACACGCGGCGATTCTGTCACGCATGGCATTTGAGGCGAATCAGGAAACCGCTGAATGGTGTTCTATGACGTGCAGCAATGGCGACAACGCGGTGGCTAGAAATTTCTACCGCAACCTCGAAGCAAAGCTAGGCATTGCCCAACGTGCCAAACAGAAAAGCGCGTAAAAGCGATCCATGCCAAGATCAAAAACAAGCGTAAAGATGCGCTACAAAAGTTCACCACCAAGCGGGTGTGTGAGAATGAATTCATCGTTGTCGGCAACGTCAGCAGTTCCGCCTTAGCCAAAACCACGATGGCGAAAAGCGTCTTGGATGCAGGCTGGTTCATGCTGAAAACCCAACTGAAATACAAAGCGATCGCGCGGTCAGTGGTGTTTGAGGAAGTCAACGAAGCGTACACTACCCAAGCTTGCTCGTGTTGCGGCAGTATTTCTGTCAACAGTCCGAAAGGTAGAGCAGGACTTGGAATAAGAGAATGGACGTGTGCCTAGGGCGAGGAGGATGTCAAAACCAGCACTCGCGTATCGTGATAGTTGTCTAGTCGACGGTGTTTTTGCTGCTACTATTTGATCTTTTCAGAATCTATCCAAAATGGATAGTATTGGATAGGTGCGATTAGGTTTTACAGTAACTGTTTCAAGCCCTACGGAAACGGAAACTGCTAAAAAAACGGCATGACGCTAGGAGGCTTGGAAGGCTTGCCCGGTTTGTGTTTCCGGTAGTTTTCGGCTATTGTCGCGGTCAAAGTGGCGCACCCGGCTGGAATCGAACCAGCGACCCTCGGCTTCGGAGAGCTGAGAATGCATAAACATCTAGCTACACCTAAATGCTAACACCTACATTTAAAACAAGTTATTCTCTTCACTAAGAACACCTGAATACACCTAGATTCGTTTATCGTGGTGACTCTGTGGTGACTCATTCAAATTTTGGCCTTGGTGACTTATGGATGAAGAGAAAAGAGCGAAACTCACAGAAACGCTTATAAAGGGCATTGCTTACGGCAAAGACGCGGCAAAAAATGAGCGGGATGTATGGTGGGATACTGAACTTGAACGCTTTGGTATCCGCATTTATCCCAGTGGGAAAAAGGTGTTTGTGATTTCCTACCGACACGGGCGAATTAAACGCTTAAAGACCATCGGCGGGCATGGTGCGTTAACGCATCTCCTTATACACAAGTCCCAAGCTGATGTAAGATAAGCAATTTTCACCTATGAACTGGTCATCTAGCGAACTCACCGATCTTGATTTGGGAGACAAGCGCCTCGAAACACGCGCCGCCCATATTCTCAATGCCATGCTGAAAGCGCCCCAATCCAGCCTCCCCAAGGCTTGCCAGAGTTGGTCAAGTACCTTGGCGACGTACCGTTTCTTCTGGAATGAGGCGGTGAGCCATGATGCTTTGATGGCATCCCACTTTGAAGCGACAGAGTGCCGAATCCGTCAACAAGACTCGAAGATTATCCTGTGCATTCAAGACACCACCGAATTGGACTTCAATGGACAGGAAACCGAGGGCTTGGGGCGGTTATCCTACGATAAGCAACGCGGGATGTACCTGCATCCGACCTTGTGTATCACCCCGGAACGCCTGCCGTTGGGCATCACCGATACGTGGATGTGGTCACGGGGCTTGAGCAAAGCCGCCGACCAAGCGAACCCCAGCATCAAAGAAAGCCGTCGCTGGATCGAAGGGTATGAACGGGTAGCCGAACTGGCGGCACGCTGCCCCGGACACCGGCTCATCTATACGGGCGACCGTGAAAGCGACTTTTACGACTTGCTCAAACGGGCACAAGCCTTGGATTACCCGGCTGACCTGCTGATACGGGCGCAACATAACCGTGCCTTAGGAGATGACCTCAAACTGTGGGATGCCATTGAGCAACAACAGGCGTTGACCCGCATCACCTTTACCAAACCGCGCAAGCAGGGTGAAAAAGCCCGCAAAGTGGTACAGGAAATCAAGGTGTTACGTTATACCCTGCGTCCCAAGAGCAAGCACCCGATGCTATTGACCTTGGTTCAAGCCAAAGAAATCAACCCACCCGCCGGAAAATCGCCCCTCATTTGGCGTTTAGTCACCAACCGTTGTGTAGAGACCGCCGATGCCGCTTGTGAACTCATCGACTGGTATCGGGCGCGTTGGGAAATCGAAATGTTTTTTGATGTCCTGAAAGTTGGCTGTCGCGTCGAAAAACTGCAACTGGACACTAAAGAGCGCATCGAAAAAGCCCTCGCGCTCTACATCATGGTGGCCTGGCGGATTATGTTTCTGATGCGGTTGGGGCGTACCTGCCCAGAACTTCCGGCTGAGCTGGTGTTTGACCCGCTGGAATGGAAAGTATCCTTCCGGCTCGGCAAAAAAGCACTGCCCGATGGCATACCTACCCTCAATCAAGTGATCCGCAATCTGGCAGAACTGGGGGGCTTTCTGGGCAGAAAATGCGATGGCGAACCGGGAGCTAAAAGTATCTGGTTGGGCTACTCAAGGGTGCTGGACTGTATTTATGGGATTCAGATGGCTAGTGAATTGGGGGAAGGACTGATTTGTGTATAAAGAGATGGCGTTAACGCTGGTACAGGCGCGTGACCGTGCAAGGAAAGACTTGTCTATGTTGCTGGACGGTGAAGACCCAAGCGCAAAGCGTGACGCATCACGTAAGGCCATGCTGTTTAAGGACTTTGCAGAGGACTACATAACGCGGGAAGTCATGCCGCACCATAAAGGCTACAAGCAAGAGATAAGCCGAATCCGGCTACACCTGATAAAGCATTTCGGGAATTATCCAGTGGTGGATATTACCCATGACCAAGTAACAAGCGTTCATCTTGAGATTGGTGGTAAATACCCGGCAGGCGCAAACAGGGTTGTGAAAATCCTATCGGCAATGCTCACCAAGGCGGAAAAGTGGGGTGTTGTACCTGCTGGCACGCCCAACCCTGCAAAGGGCATCAGTTTTTTTCGTGAACTTCCCCGCGATCGGTATGTAACACCCGAAGAATTGCCAGCATTGATTGAATCGCTTGAACAAGAGGATATTTACCCGCGTTCAGCGTTTTGGCTGTATCTGCTAACGGGATTCAGGAAAACAGAACTACTATCCGCCAAATGGTCACAAGTGGATTTTGAAAACCGTCAATTCATCCTTCCAGACTCGAAAGGCGGGCGGCCTCACTACTTGCCCCTGACAGTTGAAGCAATGGCAATCCTTGAGGGTATCCCGCGATTACAGGGCAACCCGCACATATTCCCCGGATTGAAAGAAGGGGCGCATCTGGCAGACCTGAAAAAGCCGTGGATACGCATCAGGAAGCGGGCAGGGCTGGAAGATGTGCATATTCACGATCTACGCCACACCATTGCAAGCTGGCTTGTACAGGCGGGCAATTCGCTGTATTTGGTGGGTAAGATTCTCAATCATAAAGACCTGCGCACGACAGAACGCTACGCACGCTTTGCACAAGACAATTTACGGGATGCACTGGAAGGCACAAGCCAACGGATGACGGGCATAGCGGGCAAGTCTGGCAGTGCTGAGGTAGTGCCACTGGGTAAAAAGCAAACGGCCTAAATGAAGCATTGAAAGGCTACATTGCTAACCATCGAAAAGCGGCATAACTTCCAGCATCGAACAACCATCAAGAGCCGGGCATTGTTTCGGCTTTTTTGTGTCTCACCATTGGGGATTGGATAGCCTGCTATTCTTGCCAGTTCTGCTATTCATGAATTCTCAGTGGTTTGCTATTTCCACCCTGATTTTTTGCTATTCCTGCTATTCTTGCTATTTTTAGGTTAATTACTAATCAGTATTGAGTAAGTATAAGTGATTAATAAATATACATATATAATATAATCAATAACTTATAATTTCATAACACCCTGTTTTCACTTTCACACGTTTGCTATTGCTATTTCTGCTATTTCTGCTATTCCTGAAAAGCAGGCATTCAACACCCAGTGGCGAACCCTCACCATGCAGTGTGGCGCAAGGAAACCGCATCAAGCCAAGTTCTGATAAACATTCAAACTATTCGCTTATTTCAAACTGGATTTTAAAAATGACCGCACCATTATCATTCAAGGGCGTTTGCCTGAAACGTCACGAACTCACCAGCAAGCTGGATGCCCTGCACCAATGCCGTTCTACGCTGGCAGAATACAATGTTGCTACGAAAGGTGTTGACGGCATTATCGAAGCAAGAGCGCAGGAACTCGAAGCTTTGACGCTCGATATTGCCGACCGTAAGGAATTGCTTGATAAGTTCATCGGGATTCGCACACATCGACAGTTTCACGAACTTCCAAGCTCAATACGTGGTTTGCGTAGCGAGATTGCCAACGGTCAAGCGGCTGTTGACCGCAAGCGTCAAGCATTGGTTGATTCTGGCATTCAAGCCGAAGAAGCCAAGCGGATTATTGCTGATTATGACGCTACCGAAGCCGTGCAAAAGCTCGAACCTCTGGAAAGCGAACTAGCTGAATGGGTGTCATTTTCTGAAACGGGACTAGCAAGCGACTTGCCACCGAATGCCCAACAACTATTTGAATCTTATGAAGACTTTGGTAGCGGTTGCCAGCGACCGCAGAACATGTACAGCCTGAATTACGGCGTTTGATAAACAATCATTCCAGAGGATTTATTCAAAATGGAAAAGCGAGGCGGAAAACGTGAAGGTGCAGGACGCAAGAGAGGCGCATTGAATGCCGCTACAATCGGCGTTCGTGAATTGGCACGGCAACATACGCAAGTAGCCATTAATGCGCTTGTGGAGCTTGTGGCTAACCCTGAATCACCCCAACGGGCGATAGCGGCAAACTCCCTGCTAGATCGTGGCTATGGAAAACCTAAAATCATGAACGATGCAGACCTTGAACCAATCATTTTACGGTTGAAGAGTGGCGAACTCACCGCAACTGATTGTGCGCTAGAGATTGCACAAGCGGGAGCGGCATTGCCCAAAATCGTTGAAATGCTGGCAATGAAAGAGCTTGGCATTGAAACACCTGAATACCGTGTCATCGACACTGAAAAGCTCGAACTTCTGTACCAAATCGGTTCGGAAGAAATGGCGGCTAAAGAAGCGGCATTAGTCGGACGTGGCGTGATACTTGAACAGCAAATCAACGAAGCAAAGGCAGCAAGACACCATGAAAAAACAGCAAGTTAAGTACGTTGATTACATCGACAGTGGCAATAGGCTTATTGAGCTTGCTATGGACATTGCAGAGGAATTACTTGAAGACCCAACGGCGGAAGGTGCAGCGGTTCATGTGGAACTAGCAAAGCTGTTTTTTGAGGTTGGAAAATTCCAGATCACACGCCCAAGGCGATAACCACAACTCCAAGAGCCGGATTCATTCCGGCTTTCTTGCGTCTGGCGTACCGAAAATAAAACCCGAATTTCTTAATAAGATCATGGCTTTAACGCATACCCTACCCCCCAATTGAATATTAGCAAAAACTTATGCCGTTCCTGGACTAAATACGGGATTTCCCCGCATTCATTTTGAGGAAATGGGGCGGAATTTCAAATGTGACCCCTACTCACAATTGGGCGAACGTGGGCGAATCTTTGGGGCGATTACCCGCGAAACTCTCAAAGATTCACCCACGTTTGTCTAGTTCCTCTCCCACAATACGGCGTGTCTCTTCTGCTGATAGTGGTTGCGTAGCCCTTCCAAGTCCAACTTGTATCCAGTACAGCAATTCACCATTCATGCTGCGAAAGTTCCTATCTGCTGATTCCTTCAATTCCTCATACAGTGGTGATGGTAGCCTGATTTGTGTCTGTGTGAATTCCTTCTGATCCGCCATCTATCAACCTTCTATGTACTGAAATAGACGATTCTAAACTAAGGTGATTGCAATCAGCAAAATAGGCTGATACAGTCTTACTTGTACTGAAATAGCCTATTAGGATTATAAGCAAATGGAAAAACAGCAAACGCAAATCCGCTTGCCAGCCGAAATGTTCAAAGAGATCAAAAGGCAGGCACGCGAAAACAACCGCTCAATGAATGGGCAGCTTTTGGAGCTGGTTCAGAAAGGCATGAAATCGGAAAAACAGGAGGCAGAACGGAAAGCGCAAACGGCATAAACGAAAACGCCCCTGTTACGGGGCATTTAAGGGCTAATCGGGTATTGAGCCACCCTTTCAGCCAAGTTACTGAAACCCATACAAAAGGAAGTCCAGCAATGGCAAATCTTAACACAACTGAAACTGAAAACTACAGTCAGTTTGAATCACGCATCCTTGGGGCGATTCCCCTGATGAGTCCAGAAAATCAACGCACATTAGCGCGTTTCGCTGAAACTATGGTGAATAACGGTCTATCTAGCGCATACGCCACCCTCACCCCGAAACAACGTCTCGACGCTCTTTCTGATGCAGCAACCCGCATGAAGTCGCATTCCATCGTATTGGGGCAATTCTTCACCCGACCTGCAACGAAACAAGCCGCACTCGAAGGCATGGAAGCTGAATTAGCCAACCTGCAAACCTTGTGGGCGCTAGTCCGTGCGGATTTGCCGGAGGTGCAACCATGAAATTCTTCATCAAAATTGAGCTTATCAACGGGTTACGCCTAATCACTGGATGCACCACAGACCCCGACTATGCCACTACTCATTGGGGATTAGGCGCATACAGTGCGGTCTACACTGACAACGCGCATGAAGTCAAAGCGGAAAGTATCCGTGCTGGCTTGACTGATGCAATGGGGGCGCAACAATGAGCAACCTAAGCAAACCTTTCTCACTATCCGATCTTGTCGCCCTACAAGCTGAAAACCAGACCGCGCAAGCTAACTTGAAAACTGTTACAGAAATCAAGTTAGACCAAATCCAGCTATTTGACCTACCTGCCCCACACGGCGGCAACCGTCAAGGCAGTGGGCGCAAATCCGTAGCGGAAAAAACGGCAGTCGTTCGCGTACCTGTGGGGTGTTTGGCAGCGGTTCAGCAGTTGATTGCTGATTACCGTCATCCAGACTTGAAAACTGTTACAGAAATCAAGTTGCCCGATGATGACTTGAAAACTGTTACAGGAATCAAGTTGCCCGAAGGCTTGCCACACGCCAGAAGAGCACCACCCCGTTACCGCCTGATCGTGGGTGGCGTGGAATGCTTGTGGTCTGGTCGTGGGCGCTTGCCGATGGAATACCAGCAATATGCAGCAAAGCACGGCTATCAAGGTCGTGAGTATCTGGAAGCCCTGCTGATCGAAGGAGGCAAGTCATGAGTAATCCACTCTTAACCGCATCCGAACAGGCACACATCAACGCGGTACGCAGCTACCACCACCCCAGTTTGGATAGCACTGTATCCACCCTATCGGCGCTGGTCGATCGGGTTGACTGGAACAAGCTATTCATCCGTGCGGCTATCGCCATGAATGCGGCGGGCTTCCTGTACGTGTTGAGCACGTTTCTGTTCTATGCCCACTACTTCGGGTTTTCAGCCCTTGCCTTCGTGGGGCAACTCCTTATCGGGTTGTTCTTCCTAATGACTGTGTGGAGCACTACAGACGGCCTGAGGGTCATGATGGCATCCATCGGTATGTACATTTTAGCGAATAGTTTCTAAGGGGTAATTTATGAAAATCCAACTTCCAAAATCCAGTGGCATGTTGCCAACCGACCATCACCGCGCCATTAAAAACCATCGTCTGATGCAGTGGGCGAAAGTCGCTACCTTCGGGCTGTATATCGTCGCCGTGTTCATGCTGTACGTCTCTGACGTATGGGGTATCGCCTCCTTCGTGGAGAAAAACAGCAATGAGTACATAGCCTTGGCTATCTTCTCCTTCATCAGCTTTGTGCTGGCATTCTTCCTCGCATCCAGCAAGGAAGCCGTTTACGAAGACATTGCTATTCACCGATCAGAGGGCTGGAAGCTAAAGCCAAGCCAATACGCGGCTATGGGCTTGTTCCTGTCCAGCGGCATCCTGTTTGAAATGTTCAGCACCACCAACAATCAGCAGCACATTGCCAACACGGCGGCGGAACAATCCAGCATGATGCAATCCATCCAAGGTACGAATGTATCCTTGATCGGTGGCGCTACCCTCGCCGACAGTTTCGCCAGTGCTCAAATGAAGCTGGCACAATGTGAAGAACGTCTGAAGCAAGGCAAGGAAAAGCACTGCGAAGGCAGTAAAGCCCGCGTTGATGCTGTGCGTGAAAGCATGGCTATGAGTAACCAGCTCGCCACCACTGCTGCGAAGGCCACGATGGATAACAAAGTGGAGGGTATGCTGAAAATCCGCGAACACTTTGATAAGCCCATGTTTCAGGCGATTGGCAAAGCGACTGGCACAGATAACAACTCAGGCATGTTAATGGTTGTGGGCTTGCTGATCTTCGTGTTTGAGCTTCAGCACATCATGGCGCTGTTTGCCTATGCCAACGCACTGGCACGGATTAACCGCAAAGCAGGCCATAACCAGCAGGGAACTGAATACGTATCCCCTGCCCCATTGGGTGTTTCCGGCAATGAATACGCGCCAACATCAGCATTCACTGGCATGGCTAATTCAGCCCGCCAAACTGTCGGTGAATATGCCGAGAAAGTGGAAGCGGGTTTAAAAGCCTCACCAGAGGTTATCGCTACTGAATATTCACGCGCTCAAACTGCCCGTGAAAATGTTTATCAGGTAGCGGCTGATAAGCTGGATGGTTTAAATAAACCCTCTGCCCCTGTTAAAACATTCCGGGAGTCATTAAGGGATGGGGATAAAATCGTATCCATTGGGGCATTGGATGAACCTGTTATTACCTACCCTACCCGTCAAGCTAATCAAATGAGCGTAGCGGATACGGTTAAGCAAATCCAAGCCAGTGTGAAGGCCAGCGGTGCGAACTCACCAGCGGCGATTCAGGCAGCGGTCTTTGATGCGTATGCAGGCATGGCAAACCCTGCCCCACTGAATGACGTTATCCTTGAGCGCATGGCGGAAAAGCTGGTGGAAAAGTCTGTGCCCGCACAGCCAGAACAGCACGCACAGACCCGCCCTTCTACTGTGCCCGCACAGTCATTACAGGCACGCACAGACGCACAGTCAGAACAGCACGCACAGCCTGCAAACACTGTGCCCGCACAGTCAGAACAGCCTGTAATGGTGGAGCTGACAGGTAGCGCAAAACAGGCAGAAACCGACCTGTACCCGGCATGGCTGGATGCGGTGCAAAGCAAGGAAATGACAGCAGGGGCGCGTGATGCAAAACGCTTCATTAGTCAGGCCACCAAAAACGGCGCGGACGAATACGGCCTGACTATTCAGGAAATGGGGCGCATCTGGCTGAACTGGCAAGATCGGGCGGCGCGTGATGGCGTATTGACTGCTAACCCGAAATATCAACCCGGCAACCGTCAAGCTAAATACTTGTTAGTTGCTTAATTGAAACAGGGCAGGGGATTAATAACCCTCTGCCCATTTAACTAAAAGGATGTTTTATGACATATCGTAGTAAAGAAATTGCAGCAATCGCAGAGATATTTTTATCAGATGCGTTTGAGCCTGAATCATGGGTTTCAAAAGATTTGACCAAAGAAGAAAGACAGCAGCGCTTATTAATCGAAGGCAAGAAAGCCGAAACCCGAAATGACAAGATTATGGAAATATTGGGAGGTGAGGGGCTTGATGCTTCTTCGGTATTATGGCTTTTCAATGAGCTTGAATTAAAAGCAATGAATAAATTGTCATTAATAGCGGCATTGCCACAAGCAAAACGACTAGAATTATTAAGGAAGCATTTGCCTGATTTTCTGATTGAAAGCAGTGAAAATGCAGAAAGAAGCCGGAATGCCCGAAGAAGCGCGAAAGCAAATTACGAAACTAACACCAAAGAGCATTTGGCGCGTAAGGAGTGGAAGGACGGCATGACAAAAAAGGAGAGCATCGCGTTCAAAAAGCATATTGCTGGTAAGCATTCTGTTACTGAACGACAGGTTGGCAACTGGATAGAGAAATGGAAATCGCTTAGCGGTTTCCCCTTTTGAAATGCCTATTAATGCATTCTAGCGACATCTAGCAACAACAGGACACACCAAAATGCAAAACCCCGAAATCATGACCACCGACGATGCAGCGGCTTATCTCTCAGTCAACAAGCGCAAATTGCAGCTTGACCGCGTTACTAAGCGGGCTATCCCGTTTATTAAAATTGGTCGGTTAGTTCGTTACAGCAAGGCGGATTTAGACGCTTACATTTCTGCGCAAACCGTAGGCAAAACCGCATAAACGAAAATGCCCAGCAGTGCTACCAACACGTACCGGGCAAGGAATAAGTTACATGACCAATTATACAGACCTGCTAAACCACATGCACCAAAATATAGGCTATTCCTTTGACAACCTGAAAGAGGATAGCTTGTGGCACGACGGCGGCAACGCCCCCAACAAGGGCAAATGCCGTTACATCGTTATCCAGCACGTTAAAGGCGTGATTGTCCGTTACCACGATCACCGCCAAGGTGAGAGTTACCACACATGGAAATCATGGGGTACTGACAACACGCGCCTTTCCCCCGAAGAATACGCACGCAAAAAAGCCGAAATTGACGCACACAACGCACGGCAACAGGAAGCTGCGGCATTGGCAAGGGCGCAACGTATCGCCCAACAGCGGCAAACGTGGGCAACCTCACAGCCTGCTAATCCCGAACATCCGTATTTACTCAGAAAGCAGGTAGGCGCGTTCGGTATCCGCCAATCTGGCAACGCATTACTTATCCCCATTCGTGACGTATCCGGGCAACTGCAAGCCCTGCAATACATCTACCCAGTGAAGCGCGAAATGGCAGACGGCGGGCTATCCGATAAGCAGATATTCGGCAGCAAGCGCGGCAACTTCCACCACATCGGCAAGCCTGAAACCCCAACGGATACGGTTTACATCTGCGAAGGTTACGCAACCGGCGCAACGCTGCGCCAGATCACCGGGCAATGTGTCGTTATTGCGTTCGACGCGGGCAACCTTGAACCCGTTGGGATGGCAATACGCACACGCTACCCACACGCTGATTTAGTGTTTGCTGCTGACAATGACTTAGGCGTGACGGCTGGCAAAATCGAAAACCCCGGCGTTCATTTTGCGAAACAAGCCGCTATTGCCTGCAATGGCTATCTACTCACCCCGAAAACCAGCGTTAAAGCCGACTTTAACGACCTGATGACCAGCGAGGCGGCATAACATGATTAACGCGAAAATCTTGCAAATGGCAACTATCGAAAAACCCGCGTATCAGTGGGATGCACCCGAACCACTCACACAACAAAGTCATGCAGCACCGTACCCGATGGATGCACTACCGGGCATTATCGGCGGCGCAATTCGTGAGGTGGTGGAAATCGTTAAATGCCCGCCTGCACTCGCTGCAAACTCTGCTTTGTCTGTGCTGGCGACAGCTTGCCAAGGTGTTGCAAACATCAAGCCAAACCCACGACTAAAGAAGCCGTCGCCCCTCAGTTTGATTATGGTCACGATTGGAGATCCCAACGAACGCAAAAGCGCGGCTGATGACTTCTTTTCGGAGGAGATCGGCGAATGGTGCGACACCAAAACGCAAGACCTTGAACCCGACCTAAAAGCATACAAGGCTGAATTTGCAAGCTGGAACGCTCAAAAGCGCGGATTAGAGAAAGCCATTGAAAGCGCGGCATCCAAGGGCGACCCGGCAAGCCTGCAAAAGATGCAAGAGGCACAAGAAAAACTTGTATGGCTAGAGCAAAACGAACCCGCCAAGGTTTACACGCCAAAAATGACCACTAAGGACGCAACACCCGAAGGCATAGCTAAGCACTGCATGAATAAATGGCCTAGCTTGTGCAATATGGCGGCTGAAGCGGGCGCTGTGTTTGGCGGGCATGGTATGGCAAAGGATAAAGCTATGCGCAACTTTTCCCGCATTAATGAAATGTGGGAAGCGGGCAAGATCGAAGTAACCCGCAGTAACGAAGAGGATAGCTTTACCCTTACTGGTGCGCGGTTTTCAATGGGGCTTGCCATTCAACCCGATCTTATCCGGGAGTTTTTCGAGACGAACGGAAGGGGGGCGACGGGTTCGGGCTTCTTTGGACGTTGGCTATTGTCATTCCCTGAAACAACGCAAGGCACACGCATGGAAGACGTTGAAACGCTACTGACTGAATCCGAAACGCCAAACATTGAAAAATTCCGCAAGCAACTACATGAAATACTTGAACAGCAATACACCAACGGGAAAGGCGGTAAATTTGACAATTTGCCAACGCTTCCGTTATCGCGGGAAGCCCTAGAAATATGGGTAAAGTATCTTAATTCGGTGGAAAGTGCGTTAGGTGCTGGATGCGATTTTGAAGGGGAAGGGAAGATTGCGGGCAAGAACCCCAACAGCGCGGCGCGATTAGCTGGCTTGTTCCATTTGTTTAATGGTGGGCATGTTCTGGATGCAATCAGCGGCGAAACCATGAAAGCAGCTTGCAGGCTGGCAAGCTGGCACTTGTACGAAGCGCACCGATTCTTCGGTGAAATCGCGTTACCCAAAGATGACCTCGAAGCGGTCAAGCTGGATGCATGGCTAATTGCTGAATGCAAAGCGACTGGAAGCAATGCAGTGGGCAAAACCAGCACATTGCAGCGCGTAACCCCTGCAAGTTTGCGCAAGGTTGACAAGCTGAATAAGGCACTTGGTCACATGGAGCGTGCAAACCGTATCCGCCAAACGAAAGAAGGCAAAACGGCAATCATTGAAGTTAACCCGGCATTGCTGGAAGGTGGCAAATAATGGCACTGAAAGACTGGCTTAACCCCGATTACGACCCGCTTGCTACTGAAAAACCTGCTATTTGTGCAAAAAGTAATCTAAAAATAGCAGGAATAGCAAGACTAGCACCAGAAATAGCAAACCCTGCTATTATGCAAATCACTGATTCTAAAGGTGAATTATCTAGGAATAGCAGAAATAGCAGAAATAGCAATAGCAACGCGCCAGAATTGAAAAAGCAGGGCATAGAGAAGCTGGCAGTAGCGGCGCAAGGTCTACCCGTCACACTGGCAGAACTCGAAGCATTCTTTGCACATGACCTGCAAGAATTTGGGAATGGTGGCGTAACAATGGCGGGCATTGTGCAGGCGGTTCGCTGGTATGCATTCACTCACATGCAGAGGTCTGCTTACTGGTGGGGGCGAGACAAGCCTAAGAATGTTGTAGCAATGGATGAGTACCGACGATCTATCAGATAACCCAACGAATGAGCCGCACTTGATGCGGCTTTTTTGCGTCTTCCATAAAACCGAATGCCTACACCCCTATAAAAAGGGTATACCCATGTTAGAGATTCAAACACCCTTCAAAAACCATCTAAATAGGGTTGTTTTTGTAGTTTTTAGAGGGTATTCTAACAACATCTAAATGCTATTTAGAACATTTAGGAACATTTACATACATCAGGCAACAAAACAGGGGAATGAACATGGCACTGGTAGGATATGCACGGGTTAGCACACTTGACCAAGACAGCACCACACAGATTGAACGACTGACAGCGGCGGGATGCACCAAGATATTCAGCGAGAAAAAAAGCGGTACTTCTCAAAAGGGCAGAACGGCGCTTGATGAATGCTTAGGCTGGATTCGTGAAGGCGACACACTGGTATTCACCAAGTTAGACCGTTTGGCGCGTTCCCAGCGCGATCTACACAACATGGTTCACGAACTTGAGGAGAAAGGCGTATCCATAATGGCACTTGACCAAGCAATTGATACCCGCACAGCAGCGGGCAAGGCGTTTCTTGGGATGCTGGCAGTATTCGCCGAATTTGAAACCAACATCCGCAAAGAGCGGCAACTTGAAGGAATCGCTAAGGCGAAAAAGGAAGGCGCATACACTGGACGCAAGCCAACGGCGCAAGCAAAACGTGCTGAAGTTGAAACATTACTTAGTCAGGGAATGAGTAAACCGAAGATTGCTGAAGCATTGGGGATATCGGTAGCAAGCGTTTACAACGTGCTGAAAGCCGCATAGATACAACAAGTTTTAACCACTTAGACCAAAGGCCGCACAAGTTGCGGCTTTTCTGGTGGTGACTCTATGGTGACTCGCTATTTCTAGCGTGTGAATACTCTCTCGCAAGTCTTTGAATTTATTGGCGCACCCGGCTGGAATCGAACCAGCGACCCTCGGCTTCGGAGGCCGATACTCTATCCCCTGAGCTACGGGTGCATTGTGAAAGCGCATCATACCCAACCCTTGTCTCTGAGTCTATTGCCACTTTAAAGTGCGGGAAAGTGCATTTTTTAGTATGATTCAGGTCAAGTTTTATCGACCAACACATAGCGAATATTAGTATTTGTGAATATAATCTGCGGGTTTACGGTTTTCTAATGCTTAGATTCACAGATTGTCGGGCAGCTACCGCCCAGTCTACAGGAGGATAAAGTGGCTCACTCTACACACAAAGACCCTATGGCCAAGCCAGTACTGATTGGTGGTCTTGCCTTGATCGGTACGACGATTTTTGTACTGGTTTCCAACTTGTTCAGCACAATTGACAGGAACTCGACCAAAGGCGCTGAAGATACCTCGATGGCGGCAGCGGCTGCTGACATCAACCTTGCCCCGATCGGTTCTGTGGTTACTGTCGATAAGTCCATCGTCAAGGAAGCACGTTCTGGTGAAGCAGTTTACAATGCGGTTTGTACCTCTTGTCATGCTGCGGGCGTGTTGGGTGCTCCGAAGCTTGATGATAAAGGCGCATGGGAACCACGGGTAGCGCAAACCCTGAAAGTATTGCTGGATCATGCGACCAATGGTATCCGTTCCATGCCTGCTCGTGGGGGTGATCCTACGATTACGGATGAAGAACTGGTCAACACTATCGTGTACATGACAGGTAAAGCCGGTTTTGATTTGTCGGCTGACGCGAAAGGGCAGGTTCCGGGAAGTGCCGCTCCAGCCGCTGCTGAACAAGCTGCTGCCCCTGCTGAGCAAGCTGCACCAGTCGCCGAACAAGCTGCTGCCCCGGCAGAAGCGCCTGCTGCTGAGCAAGCTGCCGTAGCCCCTGCTGAACAAGCCGCTGCTCCGGTCGCTGCTGCTGCCATTGATGGTGAGAAAATCTACAAAGGTATTTGTTTCTCTTGCCACGATGTGGGTATTGCTGGTTCCCCGAAACTGGGCGACAAAGCCGCTTGGGCTCCACGTATCGCTACAGGTAATGACGCGATGTACCACAACGCGATCAACGGCAAAAATGTCATGCCTGCCAAAGGCGGCAACCCAGCGTTGTCTGACGATGAAGTCAAGGCTGCTGTCGATTTCATGGTGGGTAAATCCCAGTAATGTCGTCATGGCATAACAGTTAAAGAAAGGCGCAATTTGCGCCTTTCTTTTTTGCGGCGCACCCAAATCCGGGTAGTATGCCCACATGAAAACACCTGACACCCAATACGCCTACACTTGGCAAGAATTGTTCCAGCAAATGCTACGGCATCGCCGCGAATTGGTGATCGCCAACCTTGTCGCCCTGTTTGCGGTACTGATCAGTGTGCCGATCCCGCTCTTGATTCCGCTGCTGGTGGATGAAGTCCTGCTCCACAAGCCCGGCTGGTTGGTAGCGAGGATGAATGAGCTGTTCCCCACTGAATGGCATGGGCCAGTGTTATACATCACCTTCATCACGGTGCTAACGGTCATCATGCGCTTGGCGGGCTTGCTTGCCGGGGTATGGCAAAACCGCGAATTCACCCTGATCAGCAAGGAACTCACCTACAGCATTCGCCGTCGCTTGCTGGGGCATATCGAAACCGTGGCGATGACCGAATACGAAACCCTCGGCAGTGGCACGGTCAGCTCGCGGCTGGTGGTGGATGTGGAAACCATCGACAACTTCCTCGGCATCAGTATCAGCAAATTCATTGTGGCGGTGCTCTCCCTGATCGGCGTGACGGCCATCTTGTTATGGCTGCACTGGCAACTGGCCTTGTTCATCTTGCTGCTCAACCCGCTGGTGATTTTGCTGACCACCAAGCTCGGCGGTTACGTCAAGGATCTGAAAAAGCAGGAAAACAGCGCGTTTGAACTGTTCCAGCAAGCCCTCACCGAAACGCTCGACACCATCCAGCAAATTCGCGCCAGCAACCGCGCCAGCAGTTTCTTCGGGCGAGTGACCACCCATGCGCAGGAGGTGAAACAGCATGCCGGGCAATTCGCGTGGCGCAGCGATGCAGCCAGCCGCTTGTCGTTTACCGTCTTCATCGCCGGGTTTGACCTGTTCCGCGCTGGCAGCATGTTGATGGTAGTCTTTTCCGACCTGAGCATTGGCGAAATGTTCGCGGTATTCAGCTACCTGTGGTTCATGATGGGGCCGGTGCAAGAAGTGCTGGCGATCCAATACGGCTGGTTTGGCGCACGAGCAGCCTTGCAGCGCATTAATACCCTGCTGGCGATGCAGCCCGAGCCACATTACCCCCATCTCCACGACCCGTTTGCAGGCAAAACCACGGTCAGCGTGCGGGCGGAACACATTACCTTTGCCTACGGTGACAAGCCGCCGGTCTTGCGTGATGTGAACCTCACCATCAAGGCGGGGCAGAAAATTGCACTGGTGGGAGCCAGCGGCGGCGGCAAATCCACCTTCGTGCAAGTGCTGTTAGGGCTGTACCAGCCTCAGCAAGGGCAACTCTATTTTGATGATGTGCCCGTGACAGAAATAGGGCTGGATGTGGTGCGTGAACACGTCGCCACGGTATTGCAACAACCGGCGCTGTTCAACGACACGGTACGCGCCAACCTGACACTGGGGCGCGATGCCAGCGACGCGGAGTTGTGGGAAGCGTTACGCATTGCGCAACTCGACGACACCATTCGCGAACAGGCGCAAGGTCTGGAGACGATCGTCGGGCGGCAAGGAATGCGGCTTTCCGGCGGGCAACGCCAGCGGCTGGCGATTGCGCGGATGATTTTATCGAACCCCAGCGTGGTGATTCTGGATGAGGCGACGTCGGCGCTGGATACGGCAACGGAGCAAAAGCTACACGCTGCCATGAGTGAATTCTTAGCGGGACGCACTACCCTGATCGTGGCACACCGCTTGAGTGCGGTGCGCCAGGCTGATCACATTTTCGTGTTTGAAGACGGCGGTATCAGTGAGCAGGGGAGTCATCAGCAATTACTGGCGCAGGATGGTCTGTACCGGAAGCTGTACGGATAGGCGTATTTTTCGGCTTGAAATGATGAATATATTCATCAATAATGGCTTAAATCCACTTTTTGATGAATATATCCATCATGTTAGAAGCCATCGGTGAAACCATCCGCTCCGCCCGCCAAGCGCGGGGCTGGAGCCAGCAACAGCTTGCCGACCTGTGTCATCTTGACCGTACCACCATCGGTGCACTTGAGCGCAATGCTTACAACGATATTGGTATCCGCAAGGTAGATCGGGTGCTCATGGTGCTGGGCAAAGTCCTTACCACCCAGGATGCGGGCTTGCCAACGCTGGATGAGTTGAAGGTGCAGTATGGCGGCGGTTGATGTGTACACCGGGCATCACCGCCCCTCACCCGCCGGACGCTTGAGTGCCAGCCAACAGCAATACCATTTCAGCTACCGCCACGATGCGCCCGAAGCCTTGTCGCTGACTATGCCACTCCGTCACGAAAGCTACAGCCACGCACAATTGCACCCCATCTTCCAGATGAACCTGCCCGAAGGTGCATTGCGTGAAGCCTTGGAGCGCATGACTGCTAAACAATACGGCAGTGACGATTTGACCTTGCTGACCATTCTCGGTACACATCAAATCGGGCGCATGGCTTACGCACTGGCAGACCAGCCGCTGCCCACTCCCGGTGATAAACCGCTGGGGCTGGATGATTTGTTGCATAGCCACGATGCCAATCTGTTTGGCGAATTGCTGCAACGTTATGCCCAACAATCCGGGGTTGCGGGCGTGCAGCCCAAAATCTTGCTCGACCTGCAAGGGCATCTGACTTTTCCGCTGGAACATTACATCGTCAAGAGCTGGGGGGCGGATTACCCGCATCTGGGTTGTAACGAATACTTGTGCATGAGCATTGCTAAAGATGCCGGGTTGAGCGTGCCAGTTTTCCACCTCAGCGACAATGCCAAGCTGTTGATCAGCCAGCGCTTTGACATTGATAGCAACGGCGAAGCCTTGGGCTTTGAAGATTTTTGCGTGCTGCAAGCCAAAGGCACGAAGCAAAAGTACGACAGTTCGCTGGAAAGCTGCGCCAACACCATCCGCCAATTCGTTTCCACCGAACATCAGGCGCAAGCTTTGGCGGATTGGTACAAACTCAGCTACCTCAATGTCAGGATCAGGAACGGCGATGCCCACCTGAAAAATCTGGGGGTGTTGTACCGCGATTTGCACGCTTTTCGGCGTGGCGAAGTGCCAAGCGTCACGCGCACGCTTGCGCCGGTATTTGATTTGGTTAGCACCGTTCCCTACCTGCCACACGACACGATGGCCTTGACGCTGACTGGCTCAAAGCGTTGGCCTAAGCGCAAGGTGTTACAGGCATTTGCCAAGCAGCATTGCCAGCTTGCTGCGCAACAAATTGGCGAAATTGAGGCGGCGGTGGAGTGGGCTATCGGGCAAAATTTGCCACTGTTGGAGCAGTTGCAGCAGCAATATGCGGGGTTTGCGCCGATTGGGGAAGGTTTGCATACTTTGTTGCTAACGCCGTTGCCGTAATGCTTGGATATTGGTAGAACCCGCTAGCCGGAAGCGCCCCGGCAATTGCTTAGGAGCGTGTACGAAACAACTTCCCAAAGAGGGCGTATGCAATACGCCCCTACAGCGGATGGTCTTATTTGTCTTGCAGTATTGTGACGTGGATTACACATAGAACGTTTTGTGTCGTGCTAAACTCTTAAGCAATCATTTCCTTGGGCTTATTGGGAAACATCATGATCTCACCTTTCTTTGGGCAAGCTGACAAAACAGCTAGAAAATACCATTGGTTGAACTTCCATCCTGCTTCGGAAGCGCAGGGGGTGCGCGACTGGTTCACTGAGAGCATGAAACAGTTCCGTGAACAGCATCAGGTTTACCCATTGGTGTTGCAAGGTGAAATCGGGATTGGCAGGCGTTATCTATTGGAAGCAGCACATTTCAGGCAGACACGCGATGGCTTGCCCGTGGTGGTGTTCCATTGGGATATGGAGTTGCGGGATGCCCCCAATCGGGAAGCACAACTTGAACACATGCAGGCAAAGCTAGAAAATTTTGAGCAACAGCTTGAGGTGAACAACGCTTCATTGTGGGCAAAGCTGAAACAGTTGGGCGAGGTAGTGGAGGCCAAGCTACCCCTTAACGTTGGGCAAGCGGAAATATCGCTAGATTTAAACAAGCTCATGGCATGGTTGTTTTTGCCGGGTAGCGAGGAAAGCAAGGAAGAGGAAGGAGCGGATGCTTTCAAGCAGATGGAGGCGCGTTTCCGACAGTTACTACGCGATAGCCACCTCATTCTGCACGTGCGTAATGCCGAATTACTGGATCAGGGCTTGCTGGAAAAGCTGTGGCATACCGTGAAATGGCTGAATGATGCAGCCGCCGCCGAAACGGGTTTCATGGGCTTGGCCTTCTCGTTTACGTCTGCTTATCCGTTACGGGAATTGCTGGGGGCGCGGGAGCGTTATGCGCTGGTGTCTGTACTGCCGTTGTCATCGCAGCGGGTGCTACGGGCTTTGCGTGAAACTTATGGTGATGACATCGCCAGCCATGCGGTTGTGGAATGGCTGTTGACACATACGGCGCTGCACAGCGGGGTGGTGGATGCTGAACACTTGGGTAAATTGCTCGACACGTTGATGGATGAGGGCTTGCTGGGGCAAGTGGATGATCAATGGATGTTTGCTTCCACGGATGATCTGGCAGCGTGGCGCTCGGTCGTGGGTAAGAATATCGAAGCGCTCTGGTTGTCACGCTGGGAACGTGTACCCGCCAAGCTGCAAGCCAAGTTACGGGCGTTATTCGGGCTGGCGGCATTGGGGGGTGAATGGATTCCTGTCGATGTGCTGTTGGATTATCTGGAAATCGACAACAAAGATGAGCGGGATGATCTGGTTGATGTGCTGGATGATGTGTACGTCAACACCAGCCCCGCGCTGTTGCAATGCATGGATTGGCGTTTTGTCGGGATGAGTGGGCAAGGGCTGGTATACCGTTTTCACAGCCCGTTGTTACCTGCGCTGATTGCCGACCCTGCCACGCGCAAGGACTTGGCGCAGAAACTGTTGGTCTGGTTGCAACAGCGCTGGCCTGCGCCGAGCCGTAATCAGGCTGCTTACCTGTTGCGGCTGGCAAACCACGCTGATCGTGCCGTTGCCCAAGCCTTGCGCGAACGCCTGGCATGGCAAGTCGAAGCCGAATTCGCGGCAGAGTTGCAGGCGCATGTGCTGGATAAGCTGGAAAGCGGCGAGTTGTCGCTTGCCACACTCAGTCGAATTATGCGGAAGCATCACTTGGTGTGGCCTATGCCGCGCCGCCGCGCCATTTGCCGGGCGTGGTTCAGCTTTTACCAGCGTAGTTTGCGGGATGTGCCCGCTCAGGCGAACTATGTGGGTGGGGACTGGGATGCACTGTGGCAGGTGGCGGATGACTCGCCAATCCCTGCTACGGCTGAAGGCTTAAGTCTGTGTTTTTTTTATGGAACGGTACAGGAAGATGCTGGAGAGTATGGCAAAGCGGAACAGCTTGTCCAGTTGGGATTAAGTCTATGCAAAAAACATAAAAATCTGGATATGGAGGCTAGCTTTCATTCCATTCTGGCAACTATTGAGCATACAAGGGGTGATTTGGCTTCAGCGGAGAAACGTTTGCGTGACTTTGCTGTGCCAATGTTTCGGCAGGTCGGAAATACTCGCTCAGTAGCTGTTGCTTATGGGCGAATCGCGGACATCCTGCAAGCGCGAGGTCAACTGGACGAGGCGCTCAACATTCGTCAGACAGAGCAGCTCCCCGTCTATGAGAAGCTCGGCGATGTGCGCTCCAAAGCGGTGACGATGGGGAAGATCGCGGACATCCTGCAAGCGCGAGGTCAACTGGACGAGGCGCTCAACATTCGGCAGACAGAGGAGCTCCCCGTGTATGAGAAGCTCGGCGATGTGCGCTCCAAAGCGGTGACGATGGGAAAGATCGCGGACATCCTGCAAGCGCGAGGTCAACTGGACGAGGCGCTCAACATTCGGCAGACAGAGCAGCTCCCCGTCTATGAGAAGCTCGGCGATGTGCGCTCGAAAGCGGTGACGGAACGTAAGATTGCCGACATTCTTATTGCTCGTGGTCAATTGGATGAGGGGTTGAAGGTTTTACAGGAACGCTGCATTCCTCCAATGGAAAAAATTGGAGCGATTCAAGATGTTGCTGTGTTTCAAGGAATTATTGCGGACATCCTGCAAGCGCGAGGTCAACTGGACGAGGCGCTCAACACGCTGAATGAAACGCTCCCCGTCTATGAGAAGCTCGGCGCTGTGCGCGAAAAAGCGGTGACGATGGGAAAGATCGCGGACATCCTGCAAGCGCGAGGTCAACTGGACGAGGCGCTCAACACGCTGAATGAAACGCTCCCCGTCTATGAGAAGCTCGGCGCTGTGCGCGAAAAAGCGGTGACGATGGGAAAGATCGCGGACATCCTGCAAGCGCGAGGTCAACTGGACGAGGCGCTCAACACGCTGAATGAAACGCTCCCCGTCTATGAGAAGCTCGGCGCTGTGCGCGAAAAAGCGGTGACGATGGGAAAGATCGCGGACATCCTGCAAGCGCGAGGTCAACTGGACGAGGCGCTCAACACGCTGAATGAAACGCTCCCCGTCTATGAGAAGCTCGGCGATGTGCACTCGCTGCTGGTTGGTCGTGCCAAACTTGCCATGCTGCTGTGGCAAATGGATGCAGCAGTTAACGCAGCCCGTGTGCAAGAATTACTGTGCTTGGCACTGAGCGATGCCCGCCGCCTGCGAATCCCCGAAGCCGGAATCATCGAAAACATCCTCTCGCAAAGGGGCTTGTCTTGCGACAAGTAAATCCCCCTCAATCCCCCTTTTGCAAAGGGGGAAGCCAGAATATACCGCGCCCTCTTGCTCCCCTCCTTTGCAAAAGGAGGGGTTGGGGGAGGATTTTCCCCCTTTTGCTCCCTTCACCCCTTGCGGGGGAAGCAACTGTCTTGATGTTATGTCAAGCATGTTGTTTCCCTTGTGGGTTCCAAGGTTGATTATCCCTGACCATTGCATTCAGGATGGTCAGGATTTTTCTCATGCAGGCAGTGAGTGCAACCTTCTTGGGTTTGCCTGCCTGAACAAGTTTTTCATAAAATTTCTTGATGGTATTGTTACTCCTTGATGCTACTAACGCCACCATATACAGCAAACTCCTTACTTCAGCCCGTCCACCCCAGATAGCACGTTTTCCGCGCATCGTGCCACTGTCACGGTTGAAGGGCGCGAGACCTGCCAAGGCCGCTATTTCTTTCCGGTCGAGCGTCCCCAGTTCCGGTAGGGAGGCTAGCAAGGTGAAACTGGCAATACGTCCCACACCTTTGAAACTCTTCAGCAGGTCTTCCTTCGCTTTCCATACGGGGCTGGCCTGCACGAATTGCCCCAAGTCTTTGTCCACATCGTCAATGTGCTGCTTGAGCCATTCAAGGTGCTGTTCGATATTCCCACGGACGCTACCTTGTGCCATAAACCAACGGTTTTGTTCGGCAACTCGTATCTCCACCAACTGACGGCGACGTGCCAGCAATTGGCTAAAAAGTTGCTGCTCAGCATCTTTCAAAGGACGGACTTCGGGGCGGATACGTTCTCCGAATAAGGCCAGTAATCGCGCATCCACTTTGTCCGTCTTGGCGAGTTGCCCCATTGCTTTAGCAAAATCCCGTGCTTGCCGGGGATTCACTACGGCAACGGGTAAGCCAGCTTCCATCAAGGCACAGGCAATGGGCGTTTCCAATCCACCTGTCGCTTCCATGACAATCAGGCTGGCATTCCAAAGCAACAACTTTTCGACCAATCCGGTTATTCCGGTGCTGGTGTTATCTGCTTGCCATGCTTCGCCAGAAGGCAAACCATGAACATCCAGATGTGCTTTGGAAACATCAATGCCGATAAATGTTTCTTGGGTTTGTTCCATGTTCCTGTACTCCCATCCTAGCCGATGATGCGGGTTGTTCCCTGGCAACTGTTCGGGTTCTTCAAGAATTGGATGTGGCGACCCAAGCTTCCCCACGGGGTTCACCCAAAGGGCTGGCGGCCTGCCACATCCTGAAAACTCCTTGTTTAGTACATCCGGGATGATTCTTCCCAGATACTAGGGCTGGGGATGGGGGGAACGGTTCGGAGTAAGGATCTTTGCCTGAATGCAACACTTGATCTCAGTTGGCAAATACAAGAATAATTTAATTTATTCCGATCCCCACATCACACTAATCGGCACTGCCCACATCCCCACTCCAAACGGCACAACATGCTCCCCCGTATACAACACCACTCCAACAAACCGCCTGCTCTTCGCCATATGGTCACGAAACCAATACAGGTGTTTGAAACTATCTTTGCTAACGGCTGACCCCGCCTTGATTTCAATACCCAGCAAATCACCGTCTTCGTTTTCGACGTTGACTACTCCCCACGGCTAAAGCCGGGGGATTCCTAATTCACCGAGAACAGGACGACGACACCGAAATGCCATCGCCACTAACATTCTCTCCAAAGGCTAACACCGCCAGCCCGGCGGCTAAAATGTTACGTGCTGCATTCACGTCACGGTCGTGGGTTGTGCCGCATTCGGGGCACTCCCACGATCGCACGTCCAGCGGCATGTTTTCTTTCACGAACCCACAGCAGGAACAGCGTTTAGTGGACGGGAAGAATCTCCCTATCTCAACGTATGTCCTCCCGTACCAGCCAGCTTTGTACGCAAGCTGGCGAGTGAACTCACCCCAACTTGCATCCGCAATGTGCTTGGCTAACGTTGGGTTCTTAATCATGTTCTTCACGGCGAGGTTTTCAGCACAAACCACTTGGTTCTCGTTAATCAGTTTGCGGGACAACTTGTGCAAGTTGTCCGAACGGTCATCGGAAATTTTCGCGTGAACACGGGCGACCTTGCGTTTAGCTTTCAACCGGTTCTTGCTGCCGAGTGTCTTCTTGGCAAGACGGCGTTGGTACTTCGCGAGTTTAGCCGCGTGTTGTGCGGTGTGGCGGGGATTACCGGATTTAAAACCGTCAGAGGTAACGAACAAATCCTTGATGCCCACGTCAATGCCTGCCTTTTTATCGGTGACGGGCAACAGCGTGGGTTCAAATTCACACAAGCAAGACACAAAATAGCGTCCGGCCTGATCTTTGGAAACAGTAACCGTGGTGGGGTCAGCCGGAAGTGCCTGACTCCACTTGATATTCAGCGGTTTATCGCACTTCGCCAGTTTCAATTCACCGTCACGGTAGCTGAACGCGCGGTACGTGAATTCAGCCGATTGGCGGTGCTTTTTAGATTTGAAGACAGGGTATTTTGCCCGACCTTCAAAGAAGTTTTTGAACGCCGTTTGCTGATTCCTCAAGCATTGTTGCAGCGGAACACTGGAAACGTCGTTCAGGAAAGTAGCTTCAGGCAGTTTTTTGATGGCAGTCAGTTGGGAACTCGCTTTCGTGTACCCAACTTTTTCCTGAGCCTGATAGTAGGCATCCGTGCGGTAACGCAAGATGCTGTTGTAAACGTAGCGCACACAACCGAACGTCTGAGCCAGCAACGTTTCTTGTTGTGGGTCTGGGTAGAATCGGAATTGGTAGGCGCGTTTAGTTTTTATTATTCACAAAATATCGTATATTTCGTGAAGAGTCAACAACCGAAGATAGCAAACCAAACGGAGGAGCGAGAAGAGGGTCGGCTGTCGCCGACGCGCTATCCCTCCCCATGCCTAAAGGCAGGGGTATCTCGCGCACGACTGATGAGTGAGATCCTGAGTGTTTTAGCTGTTATAACATAAATCCCCGCGATTTTAACAATAGACTACCCGCTATTTGTAAATTAGCATTCCCGCGATTTTAGCACTAGATGGCTTGATCGTTGGTTGCCCGTGGTTTTAATATCCTTTACCGCATTGAAACCTTCAATACCAAATTCAGGAAGACCTGCCCTGCTGGCGATTCTTCCCCAGAACATCGCTTGCAGGGCAAGCTACTACAGCAGGCCGGGGAATGGCTGGAACAGGTGGGATGCGGCTGTTTTTGACGGATTATCATTTGGAGATGACGCGGTTGATGCTGGCAGACGTAGGGCGTATTGCATACGCCCTCTTTCTCTTCAAGACCACATCGAAGCCGCCGCCAAATTGATCAACGCAACCGGCTACCATCGCCGCGCCCCCAAACTCGCCGAACTCCAAGCCCGTCTCAGCCAACCCAACAAATAGCATTCCCCACGCCCCAAAATGGGGCATATAATAGCTGGAGAACCAGTCACGCGAGAACAACCATGTCAGCCGAAGCCATCCTCTCCGCCAGCCCTTACCTCCAGCACCAGCTCGCTCGCCACCCCAACTGGCAAGCCCTGTGCGCCACCAGCCAGCCTTACTGCGACGGCGAACTTTTCCAGACAATCGCCGCTGAAATCCGCGACATCCCCGACCACACCACCCTGCTGCATGTTGTTCGCAACATCCGCCACCGCGAAAGCGTGCGCATCGCTTGGCGCGACCTCAGCGGGATGGCAGAACTGGCTGAAACCCTGCGCACCACCTCCGACCTTGCTGATGGCTTGGTGGATGCCGTGCTCCACTGGTGTTACGCCGAACTCAGCGCCAAACACGGCATACCCCGCAGCCGCGACGGCGCACCGCAGCAACTGGTGATTCTCGGCATGGGCAAGCTGGGCGGGCGCGAACTCAACTTTTCCTCTGACATTGACCTGATTTTTGCCTTCCCGGAAAAGGGCGATACCGACGGCAAACGCTCGCTCGACAACCAGACATTTTTCACCCGCGTCGGGCAACGCCTGATCGGGGTATTGGGGCAAACCACCGCTGACGGCATTGCTTACCGCGTCGACATGCGTTTGCGCCCCTTCGGCGAAGTCGGCGCACTCGCGCTATCGTTCGACGGGATGGAGCATTACTACGAAACCCACGGGCGCGAATGGGAACGCTACGCCCTGATCAAGGCGCGGGTGATCGCAGGCGACCAAGCCAGCGGCGCGGAACTGATGGCACGTTTGCGCCCCTTCGTTTACCGCCGCTACCTCGATTACGGCGCAGTCGAACAATTGCGCGACATGAAAGCGATGATCAACCGCGA